>JBGQLG010000024.1:0-46607 GCA_041499965.1 Methylomirabilia bacterium | reverse complement strand
CGCCGCGGGCGATGGCCGTCTGGGCCACATTGCGGGCCGGCTCGACCCCGAGCACCGGGATGCCGCCGGCCACGAAGTACTGGAGCAGATAGCCGTCGTTGCTGCCGAGCTCGACGACCGTGCTGGCGGCGGTGAGCCCGACCCGGGCGGTGATCATCGCCACGTACGCCTTGGCGTGGGCCAACCAGCTGTCGGAGTACGACGAGAAATACGCGTACTCGGTGAAGATCGCCTCGGGCCGGACGTACTCCTGCACCTGCACCAGGAAGCAGCGCTCGCAGACCTGCGCGTGGAGCGGATAGAACGGCTCCATCTGGTTCACTTGGTCGGCCGCCAGGAAGCTCTCGCAGAGCGGCGACATCCCGAGGTCGACGAAGGTGTGGCGCAGCGGGGCCGCGCAGAACAGGCAGCTCGCCATGCTCAGACCGTCCTCCAGCGCAGCGTCGCGTCGACCCGCTCGGTGGCCAGGAGGTGCTTGAGGTGGTCGATCCGCTTGAAGCGCGGTCCCTCGCAGTCCTCGATCACCAGGCCGCCGCGACGATAGGCGTCGTACAGCTCCTCGGCCCCGCGCCGAGCAGTCCACTGGGGCTTGAACTCCGGCAGCAGCCGCTGGATCTTGCTGAAGTCGACCCGGTAGCACCGAGGATCGGGGCCACCGCCCTCGGCGTACTCGACGCGGGAGCCGGGGACGACGTTCTGCACGATGTCGGCGAGCTGGCGGACGCGGTAGTTCTCGTCCGTCTGCCCGACGTTGAGCGCCTCGTTGTGCACCACCTCGCGCGGCGCCGCCAGCACGGCCATGAAGGCCCGAGAGATGTCCTCGATATGCACGATCGGCCGCCAGGGGGTGCCGTCGCTCTTGATGTGCACGCGCCCCCGGGCGTACGCCCAGGCGGTGAGGTTGTTGAGCACGAGATCGAAGCGCAGCCGGGGCGACACGCCGTAGGCCGTGGCGTTGCGCAGGAACGTCGGACTGAACTGCGCGTCGGCCAGCTTGGCGACGTCCTGCTCGACGCGGACCTTGGAGATCGCGTATGCGGTGATCGGGTGCAGATCGGCCCGCTCGTCGACGAAGTTGTCACCGGCCTGGCCATAGCTGCTGCAGGAGGACGAGTAGAGGAAGCGCGGCACACCCGCCTCCTTGGCGAGCCGGGCCAGGCGGACCGAGGCCAGGTGGTTGATGTCGTAGGTGATGTCCGTGTTCAGGTCGCTCAGCGGATCGTTCGACAGCGCCGCCAGATGAATGATCGCGTCGAAGCCCTCGAGATCCCGGGTCTGCACGTCGCGCAGGTCGATCCGCCGCTGGGGGACGTCGAAGATTCCGGGCTGGAAGGTGCACTGCTCGAAGAGATCGCTGTCGAGGCCGAAGACGGTGTGGCCCGCCTGCATCAACATCGGGACCATCACCGTCCCGATGTAGCCCCTGTGCCCGGTCACCAGTACGCGCATGTTGCCATCCTTCCGTGCCGGCCCACGGTTCTTCCGATGCTATCAGAAGCCCCTGGCGACACTGACGTTCGCTGCGGGTCAACCCCCGACGGTCGCTACGAGAGCTCCCGGGCTCGAGGCCTCGGGGCTTTGAACGTAGGCGGAGTCGAGCGTGTCGAAATCATTGATAGAGACGGCCCCGGTGGGAGCGATATCCATGCCAGCCCATTTGCCGTGTAACTATTTGTTTTACTGGTATTTTTTGGCTAGCTTGTTCCGCAACAGTTGCGCCGACGCGCAACTTTTGCGCCGCCCCTTGCTCCTGCGCACCCGACAGACAAGCTCCCCCTGGGACAGCCCGGCTCCGCCTATCTCCCGATCGCGTCAGGTTTCATGAAGCGACCCGCTCCGCAGCCAGCCGCGACAACGAAGCCGTCGACGTCCGGGCATCATGAGCCGAGAGCCAGGTCCGCGCACAGTTTGCGTGGAGTCACCGCGTCGGCATCAATCAGTAAGTATCCGTTATATCTGAAATATTGTGTGTATTTCGATCGGCATGACCATTGCCGTCAGACAGAGTCCGGTGACAGCCCCGAGACCAGCGCCGGAGACGTATCGTCAGGAGGCCATCGACGCCGCACGCGGGATCGCGATGCTGCTCGTCTGCGTATCGCACTTCGGCTTCGTATACTTCCGCGGGCTACCTTCGCACACCTTCGAGTTCACGCTGATCCAGCGGGTGGGCATGCTCGCGTCTCCGTCCTTTGTGACCATCAGCGGTTTCCTGCTCGGCTTCCTCTATCGGACGCACCCGGCGGGCATGCCGCAGTTGAAGGCGAAGCTGATCGACCGGGGCTTGTTCATGCTCACGATCGGGCATCTGCTCATCGACCTCGCGCTGGTGCCGGTGGCCGGCGGCATCGTGCCCGTGCTCAGCTGGGGCTTCATCACCGACGTGATCGCGATCGGCCTGCTGGTGGGTCCGACACTCATCGAGCGGGTGCCGGCAGCGCAGCGGTTGGTCCTGGCGGGGACGGGTTACGCGCTCGCGTGGGTCGCCGTCGTCTACTGGTGTCCAGAAGCGGCAGCGCTCGAGCGGGTCAAGGAGTACGTCGTCGGACCGGCGCAGTTCCTCCACCCGCGGCTCGTCTTCGACTGTTTCCCGCTCGTGCCCTGGCTGGCCGTCTACATCGCAGCCACCGTCATCGGCGAGCGGTTCGGCCAGCTCTACGCCGCTCGACGCAGCGCCGAGGCAAGGAGCCTGCTCACGTGGCTGGCCGTCGCGTGCTTGCTGGTCGGGCTCGCGATCAAGGGTATTCCGTTCGTACTGAAGAGCCTGGGCTTGCTGGCACCGAGCGTGGTCGTCTGGACCCTGGGAGGGCCGTTCCAGAAGCAGCCTCCCTCTCCGGTCTACCTGGCCGTATACGGCGGACTCGCGCTGCTCCTGCTGCGCGGGCTCCTGGCCATCGATGGGCGGCCCTGGCGCCGATTCCTCGCGGCTCCCGCCGCGCTCGGCCGAGCCTCGCTCGTCGGCTTCATCGCGCAGTCCTATCTCTACTTCACCCTGGTGAAGTTGTGGGGGCCCGGCTACTCACCCCTGTGGCCGCTCCTCCTCGTCGCCTCGGCGGCGTCGGTGCTCGGCGTGGCCTTGCTGTGGGGACGCGTGGGCAGCAACGACGTTCTCGGCGTTGGCTATCGCTGGCTGGCCGCCTCGGCGGCACGACCACACTCCGCTCACGCCCCGACCCGCTGATCCCTGACGCACGCCCCTTGATCGCTCCGCGCTTCGGGAGTAGCCTGTGCGCGAAGTGAACGCGGGAGCTCGGGGAACCGGGCTGAGAGGGCGGCTGGTGCCGCCGACCGCATGAACCTGACCTGGTTAATACCAGCGAAGGGAGGCCCCATGTTGCAGCCTGCGTCGCGCAAGATCTACCTTAGCGGATCACGCCCCGACCTGCGCATCCCGATGCGTGAGGTCTGTCTGCACGGCGGCGAGCCGCCGCTGCGCCTCTACGATACCGGCGGGCCGTGGACCGACCCGGACGCCCACCCCGACATCAAGCTGGGGCTGTCGTCGCTGCGGCTGCCGTGGATCGTGGGCCGTGTTGACGTCGAGGAGCTGCCGGGGCCGACCTCGGCGTACCGGCGCCAGCGTGACGACGATCCGGCGCTGGGCGGGGTTCGCTTCGCGTCGGTGCGGCGCCCGCTGCGGGCCAAGCCCGGCCGGTGCGTCACCCAGATGCACTACGCCCGCCGCGGCGAGGTCACGCCCGAGATGGAGTTCGTCGCGCTCCGCGAGGCCATGTCGCCGGAGGTGGTGCGCGACGAGGTGGCGCGGGGCCGGGCGATCATCCCCTCGAACATCAACCACCCGGAGGCCGAGCCGATGATCATCGGCCGGAAGTTCCTGGTGAAGATCAACGCCAACATCGGCAACTCGGCGGTCGCCTCCTCGATCGAGGAGGAGGTCGAGAAGATGCGGTGGGCCACCCGCTGGGGCGCCGACACCGTGATGGACCTGTCGACCGGCAAGAACATCCACGAGACGCGCGAGTGGATCCTGCGCAACTCGCCGGTGCCGATCGGCACCGTGCCGATCTACCAGGCCCTCGAGAAGGTCGGGGGCGTGGCCGAGGACCTCACCTGGAACCTCTACCGCGACACGCTCATCGAGCAGGCCGAGCAGGGCGTGGACTACTTCACCATCCACGCCGGCGTCCTGCTGCGCTACGTCCCGCTGACGGCCAAGCGGGTGACCGGCATCGTCTCCCGCGGCGGCTCCATCATGGCCAAGTGGTGCCTCTCTCATCACCAGGAAAGCTTCCTCTACGCGCACTTCCGCGAGATCTGCGAGATCATGGCCGCCTACGACATCGCGTTCTCGCTCGGCGACGGCCTGCGGCCCGGTTGTAACGCCGACGCCAACGACGAGGCGCAGTTTGCCGAGCTCGACACGCTCGGGGAGCTCACCAAGGTTGCCTGGGAGCACGACGCCCAGGTGATGATCGAAGGTCCCGGTCACGTGCCGATGCACCTCATCAAGGAGAACATGGACCGGCAGCTCGAGGTGTGCCACGAGGCGCCGTTCTACACCCTGGGTCCGCTCACGACCGACATCGCGCCCGGCTACGACCACATCACCTCGGCCATCGGTGCGGCGATGATCGGCTGGTACGGCACCGCGATGCTCTGCTACGTGACGCCCAAGGAGCACCTGGGCCTGCCCAATCGCAAGGACGTCAAGGATGGCGTCATCGCGTACAAGATCGCCGCCCACGCTGCCGACATCGCCAAGGGGCATCCGGGGGCCCGGGCGTGGGATGACGCGCTCTCGAAGGCACGCTTCGAGTTCCGGTGGGAGGACCAGTTCAACCTCTCCCTCGACCCCGAGACGGCGCGCGAGTTCCACGACGAGACGCTGCCGGCCGAGGGGGCCAAGCTCGCCCATTTCTGCTCGATGTGCGGGCCGAAGTTCTGCTCGATGAAGATCACGCAGGAGGTGCGCGAGTACGCCGCCCAGCAGGGCATCGCGGCCGAGACCGTCGCCGTCGTCCAGGGTTTGCGCGACAAAGCCAAAGAATTCAAGCAGTCCGGCGGAGAGATCTACCGACCAAGCTGACACCTCGGAATTCGCTTCGGCCCTACCAGACCCCCTGGCTATCGTGGCGTGAGGGTTTCCCACGCCTGAAGCGAGAGGGGGCTCGTTCATGGCCGAGGAACAGATCACGCGACCCAGCCCGTTCAGCCGTCCTCCAACGGCTCCGCCTCCGGTCGTAAGCGCCGTGACGCCGCGCACGTCGGCGGCCGCTCCGGTGGCCGCGCAGCCGCATATGACGATCCTCGTCGACGAGCAGAACCTGCCGATGGGCTTCATGGCCGGTCTGGCTGCCGCCGCCGGCGGTGCCGCGATCTGGTCGATGATTACGCTCGTCACGAATTTCCAGATTGGCTGGATGGCGGTGGGCGTCGGCTTTCTGGTCGGCTGGGCCGTCCGTGTCGCCGGCAAGGGGACGACCACGATGTTTGGAGTCCTGGGCGCGGCCCTGGCTTTGGGCGGCTGCCTGGCCGGCAATCTCCTCACCGTCTGTGTCGTCGCCTCCCGCCAGTTCGAGGTCGGCGTCCTCGACGTCGTCGCTCGCCTCACCCCTGGGTTCACGCTGGACCTGATGTGGGCGATGTTCAGCCCCATCGACGTACTGTTTTACGGTCTGGCCATTTACGAGGGTTATCGCTTCTCGATCGCCGGGGCCGGCACCGAAGGCTGAACGCCGCGCGCTTGCCGGAGGCCATCGGCGCGTCTATGCTGCGCGCCATGACCCCTCTCACGCCTTCCAAGCTCATGGGATCCGAGGTCAAGCGCAAGGAAGATCCGCGCATGATCACCGGCACATCGACCTACGTCACCGACGTCGTCCTGCCCGGCATGTTGTGGGTGGCGTTCGTGCGCAGCCCGCATGCCCACGCGCGCATCCGGAAGATCGACGCCCGGGCGGCGCTGAAGGTGCCGGGGGTGCGGATGGTGGTGACCGGCGAGGACATCCGGCGGCTGGCCCGACCGCTCCCGCCGGCCAGCGCCTCGGCGGAGGGCGGCGCCAGCGCGGCCGCGCCCGGCCGCCAGCACTGGGCGCTGTCGACCGAGGTGGTCCGCCACGTGGGCGAGGCGGTGGCGGCGGTCGTCGCGGACTCCGACTACGCCGCCCACGACGGCGTGGAGGCGGTGCGGGTGGACTGGGAACCGCTGCCGGCCGTGACCGACGTCTTCGCGGCGCTGGCGCCAGGCGCGCCGCAACTGCACGCCGACGCGCCCGGCAACGTCGAGCACAAGAACCAGATCAAGTCCGGCGACCCCGACGCCGCCTTCGCCGGCGCCCGGCGTGTGGTCAAGCAGCGCATGGTGAGCCAGCGTCTGTGCTCCATCGCCATGGAGCCCCGTGCCTGCGTGGCCGCGCCCGATCCGACCACGCGCGGCGTCGTCGTCTGGGCCACCCACCAGGCGCCCCACAACTTGCGCAGCGACCTCGCCAGCGTCCTTGGCCTGGACCAGAACCTGATCCGGGTGATCAACCCGGACATGGGCGGCGGCTTCGGCAACAAGTTCGGCTGCTACCCGGAGGACGTGGTTCTGGCGGCGCTGGCCCGCCATCACCGCGTCGCTCTGAAATGGGTGGAGACGCGCGTCGAGCACATGGTGGCGACGACCCACGGCCGGGCCCAGATCGCCGACCTCGAGGCCGCCGTCGAGGACGACGGCACCATCACCGCGCTGCGCATGAAGGTCACCGCGAACATCGGCGCCTACCCGGTCTTCACCTTCATCCCCGATCTGACGCTGTCTATGGGGGTAGGCGTGTACAAGGTCACGGCCGTCGACCTGCAGTCGACCTGCGTGTTCACCAACACGACGACGGTCGCCGCGTACCGCGGGGCCGGCCGGCCGGAGGCCGCATATTACCTGGAGCGGCTGGTCGACATCGTCGCCGCCGAGCTGAGCAAGAGCCCCGAAGAGGTGCGCCGCAAGAACTTCATCCCGCCGAGCGCGTTCCCCTACGCGACGCCGACGGGCCAGAACTACGACTCCGGCGAATACGACCGCGCGCTGACCAAGGCACTGGAGCTGGCCGGCATCGACCGGCTGCGCCGCGAGCAGAAGGAGCGCGTCGCCCGCAACGACCGCACGCGCCTTGGCATCGGCCAGGCGGTCTACGTGGAGATGTGTGGCTTTGGCCCCTACGAGAGCGCGGTGGTCCGCGTGGAACCGTCCGGGACCGTCACCGCCTACACCGGCACCTCCGCCCACGGCCAGGGGCACGAGACGACCTTCGCGCAGATCATCGCCGACCATCTGGGCGTCGACTTCGACAAGATCGTCGTCCGTCACGGCGACACCGCGGCGGTGCAGATGGGCAACGGCACCGGGGGCAGCCGCAGCCTGGCCGTGGGCGGTACGGCGATCCTGAACGCGACGCTGAAGGTGCAGGAAAAGGCGCGCCGCATCGCCGCCAGCATGCTGGAGGCGGCCTTCGAGGACGTCGTGCTGGAGTCGGGCCGCTACCAGGTGAAGGGCGCGCCGGGTAAAACGCTGGGCCTCGCCGACATCGCCGCCACCGCCCACGGTGACGGCCTCGCCAAGGACATCGAGCACGGCCTGGAGGCGAGCGACTTCTTCCGTCCGCCCCAGCTCGTGTATCCCTTCGGGGCGCACGTGGCGGTGGTCGAGGTCGATCGCGACACCGGCGCCGTGCGGCTGCGCGAGTATGTCTCGGTCGACGACTGCGGCGTGCGCATCTCGCCGATGCTGGTGGCCGGCCAGGTCCACGGCGGTCTGGCCCAGGGCATCGCTCAGGCGCTGTGGGAAGACCTCGTCTACACCGCCGATGGTCAGCTCGCGACCGGCTCGCTCATGGACTACGCGGTGCCGCGCGCCGAGGACTTCCCGTCGTTCCGCGCCGAGGCCACGGTGACGAAGACGCCATTCAACCCGCTCGGGGCCAAGGGGATCGGAGAGGCGGCGACGATCGGCTCGACGCCGGCGGTCGTGAACGCGGTGGTCGATGCCCTGCGCACGGACGGCGTACGGCACCTCGACATGCCGCTACGGGCCTCGCTGCTCGTTCGCTAGGCCGGGTGCCAGGCGGCTAGCGCCGCTTGAGCAGCCAGTCGATGGCGGCCGCGCCATCCCCCGCATCCGTCTCGGCCTGCTGTGGAGCGCTCCGAACGCTGCTCGAGGTCTCCGGCGCCGCGCGCGGTGCGCTCACGGTGGGCGCGGGGGCGCTCGGCGCCGGGGGGCTCGGTCGCGTCGGCTCGATGCGGGGTGCGGGGGCAGCCAGCACCGGGGCCGGCGGTTTCGCGACCGGCGCGGGATCGGGCGCCAACGTCGGAGCTGGCGCCTGGGTCACCGCAGCGGGTGGAGCCGCAGCCTCGGCCGGTGGCCGGATTGCTGGAGGCGGGGCGGCGGGGGCTGGGGTCGAGGGGGCGTCGACGAGCGGCATCATGACCGGACTCGCCGCGCCCTTGGCCACACCATTGGCGGCGGCGCTGGTGGCCGTCGCTCGCGTGGTCTCTCGGTCGTCGGTCACGATCTCGATCGATCTGGCCAGCCTCCGGTCGCCCACGATCTCGTAGGACACCCGCACCGGCAGGTCCTTGGAGAGGTCGCCGAAGCCACCCTGCCGGTTTTGCACGAGGATTGACGTCTGCTCGTTGACGACGAGCACGATCGGGCGCCAGCCGATCAAGCTCGATGAGACGTCGACGGTCTGCGCGTCGCGATTGACGCGTCCGACGTATCCGGACGTTTCGCCGACCAAGTGGCCGCTGACGAGCTGCACGGAGGCGTCAGGATCGGGTGGCCACAGCAGCGGCCACAACATCAGGGCTGCGGCGCCGAGGACCATGACCATCCCTCCCCCGGCGACCAGCCTGATGGCATGCCAGGCTCTCACTCGTCCAGTACCCCCTTGATGGCGTCGAACACTGGATTCCCGCCCTGCTTGGTCGTCCCGGGGGCGGCGGCGGCCGCGGGCTTGCCGAGAACCTTGCGGACGCAGTCGTACTGCTCCCAGCCCCGCAGCGGATAGTTGAGGTCGACGGCCTTCCACTTCGGATGCCCGTTCTTCTGCAGCCAGTCCTGGCGGGACGCGATGACCTGCGCTACCTTGCCGACGGAGTCACAGTCCTTGCGGCGGAAATCGAACGAGACCAGCACAGCCTTGGCCGCCACCGTGTTGACCGCGGTCGGCTGCCATGCATAGGTCCCGGCCGGGATCTCAGCCCGCGGATAGAACTCGACGATGCTCTTGTTCAGGATCGGGATCACCGCGAGCTGATCGGCATCGGTGATGTCCTCCTTCAGGAGCTTGACCGGATAGCCGGCCACGTAGAACATCGCATCGACTCGCCCGGCCTTCAGCTCGGTCAGCGCCTCCTGGGTGTCGATGAGCACCATCTCGCTGGGCGTCACCTCGGAGAGCTTGAAGAGCAGGCGCGCCGTCAGGTAGGTGCCGCTGCCCTCGCGGCCGACGGCGACGCGGCGGCCGGCCAGCTCGTCGAACTCCGCGATGCCGCGTTTGCCGACGAGATGGACCTCCTCGTTGTAGAGCGGGAACACCATCTTCGTCTTCTTCGCGATTCGCGTGAGGACGGGGTCGTTCTGCAGGCGCGCCACGAAGGCCAGCACGTCGGACTGCACGATACCCATCTGCACACCAGGCCGCTGGTAGACGGCGAAGATGTTCTCGACCGACCCCTTCGAGGGATGGACGGTCAGGTTGACACCCAGCGGCTTCAAGAGCTTCTGCAGATCGAGCCCGAACTGATAGTACGTTCCCTTGTCCGAGCCGGTGATGAGACCCATGTCCTGGGCGGAGCTCGCTCCGACACTCACCAGCAAGAGCACGAGGACCAGCAGGCAGCCACCAATACGTTGCGTCACCGCGCATTTCCCCCTTGGTTGAGTGCGGCGGACCGCCGCGTGGACTGCACGAAGGACAAATCGTCCCGAGCAATCATCTGCCCGGCCCTCCTAACGTCTTGATGCCTCGGGGTGCCACAGTGACATGTGGGGCGAGAGCGTGTCAAGGTTGCAGCGACCGGCCTCACAAGCGGGGCGTCGGTCACTTTTACAACCGGCCCTGGCCCCGTGACGACGGGTCCGCTATGTCCGTGTTTCGGTTCGTCTTCTATCTGAGGCGCGTCTTATGCACTCTGCGAGCGAACCGACTGGAGATCCGTGCCCAGTGAGAGCCCGGAGGGATCGACTATCGATATGCGAACCGAGACGCTGTGGGCACCATCAATGAGTGGGGCGACCGCGGGCGGCCCGAGGACGCCGCGCCACCTGCTGATCATCTCCCGCTATCATCCCGGTCTCTACGACTATGTGCGGGCGCGATTCGCCAGCGAAGACAACGTTGAGGTCGTTCTCGATCGTCGGCGTGGACGTGATCGTCGCGCCGCCGCGGTGACGGCCGACATCGAGCGGCGCTCGGCCGATCGACGGGTCCGTCCTCACGTCGACGTGGCCCTGCGCATGGAATCGATGCAGTTCGTGACGATCGCACCTGGACAGACGGTTCGTACCTTCCCGCGAGCCGTCGACGACGACCCTAACGGCCGATCTGCCTGATCGTCCGGGTCAGTTCTTCCACGTCGAGCAGCGGCTTGGCAAGAATGGCCGCTACGCCCAATCGTCGCGTCACGTCGCGGTTGACCACGTCCCCGAACGCCGAGAGGATCACGACCGGAATGTCGCGCCACGCCTCGACCTCGCGGAGCTGCGTCAGCATCTCCATGCCCTGCAGTGATCCTCGCGGCATGCCGAGATCGAGCACGATGACGTCAGGCGTACCTTGGCGCAGTGCCTCGAACGTTGCCGCCGCCAGCGGAACGGATCGCACGGCAAATCCCGCCGTGCGTAGCGCGTCCTCGAAGAACCCACGAACGGCGTCGTCGTCCTCGACGATCAGGACCGAATTCGGCGGCATGGCCAATGATACTGCAGAGGTGCGCGCCAACGTATCGACGTGAAACGCCCCTCGAACGGCCGTGGTGTCGGAGAAGTTTACGACTTCGAAGCCCGCCCGGTGTTACGCTCCAAGCTCACCACTTTGGTCCTTCCACTGCTGAGACTATCCGTTCATCGAGACGTCCGGTCGCCCCTGCCATTGGCGCATCATGCTGACACCACCTGGGGCGGCGCCGCCGGACACGTCCGGCTCGGTGGGCCCGGCCGCATTCGTGCCGTACCGGCGGAGCTTGTACTGGAGGCCGCGCAGGCTGATGCCGAGCTGCCGCGCTGCCTTGGTGCGGTTGCCGTCGGCTCGCCGGAGCGTCTCGAGCACGTACCAACGCTCCAGCTCCTCGAGCCGAAGTCCCAGGGGCGCCAGCGGCACCGGCGCCTGCATGACGTCCGAGGCCTCCCGCGTCAGCGAGGGGAAGTGTTCGAGGTCGATCAGGTCCCCGTCGGCTAGGACGAGCGCCTGCTCGATCCAGTTCTTGAGCTGGCGAACATTACCGGGCCAGGCGTAGTTGACGAGCGCCGCCATGGCTCGCGAGGTCAGCCCACGGATGTCCTGGCGGTGACCAGAGGCCATGAACTCGCGCAAGAAGTGTGCGACCAGCAGCGGAATGTCCTTGCGCCGCTCCCGCAGCGGGGGAATCGCCATGTGTACCACGGCAATCCGGAAGTAGAGGTCCTCCCGGAAGACCCCCTTGGCGACGGCCTGTCGGAGATCGCGGTTCGTCGCGGTGATGATGCGGACGTTGACCCGTTGGGGCTGGCTGCCCCCGACCATCACGAATTCCCCGGTCTGGATGACCCGAAGCAGTTTGGCCTGCAGGTGCGGCGCCAGCTCGGTGATCTCGTCGATGAACACCGTGCCCGTGTGCCCCTGGGCGAAGACGCCTTGCCGGCTGGACACCGCGCCGGTGAACGCACCCTTGACGTGTCCGAACAGATGGCTCTCGATCAGTCCTTCCGCGATCGTCGAACAATCGAGGGTGACGAACGGATGATCACGACGTGGTCCGGAGAAGTGCACCGCCCGGGCCACGAGCTCCTTGCCGGTGCCGTTCTCCCCCTCGATGCAGACGTTGGCATCCCACGGCGCAGCTTTACGGATGATGGTGTAGATCTCCCGCATCCGCGTCGATTCACCAACTACGTAGGGCATCGCTTGACTGTCGACTGCCACGGCCCGGCTCACGTCTGACCTCTTCTCCCCAGCACCGCGGGTGTTGTGAAACGGAGGTTGAATTTTAGGGTCGGCTTCAGCACCTGACAAGTATTTTGACGCTTTTTCGTTCATGTGTCGTTCCTGCATACGGGCGCAAGAACTAAGCAAGGCATGTACCAAAGGACAGAATAGTCTCGTCGGCAGCTATTTCAATGTGTTACGAGTATGGCTGACCACGGCGAAGTGGTCTCTAGGATAGAAAACATCCAGGCATCGAGCCCTATGATGATCAGTTCTCGACCGGGGTAGACCAGCGCTGACCGGGCATCGATTGCGCGCAGCCAGCATCAGGTCGTCGTCTTCTGAACGAGCTTGGTTCTACCGACACCCGAGGCGACCGAGTTACGGTTCTCATGTCGCTACGCAAGCGACGGGCTACTCGACGGTGACACTCTTGGCCAGGTTGCGCGGCTGGTCGACATCGCAGCCGCGGCGAAGCGCGACGTGATACGCGAGCAGCTGGAGCGGGACGACCGTCACCAGCGGCGCCAGCAGCTCGGCGGCCGGGGGCACCTCGATGACGTGCTCGGCCTTCCCGGCGGCGGCCCGATCGTTAGGGTGCGTGATCGCGATGAGCATGCCCTCGCGCGCGCGCACCTCCTCCATGTTGCCGAGCATGCGCTCGTACGAGGAGTCGCGGGGCACCAGCACGACGACGGGCAACCGGTCGGCGATGAGGGCGATGGGTCCGTGCTTCATCTCGCCGCCGGCGTAGCCCTCGGCGTGGATGTAGGAGATCTCCTTGAGCTTGAGGGCCCCCTCGAGCGCGATGGGGAACTGCAGGCCGCGGCCGAGATAGAGAAAGTCACGGGCGCCGCTGAGCTGCCGGGCCAGGTCGGCGATGGCGCCGTCGAGCTCGAGGGTCTGCTTGATCAGGCGGGGTATCTCGATCAGGTCGTGGAGGCATTTCTTTGTCTCCTCGGGCGTGAGGGCCCCCCGCTGTCTCCCGAGCCACACGGCCAGGAGATAGCCGGCCACGAGCATGGTCGAGAACGCCTTCGTCGACGCCACGCCGATCTCCGGCCCGGCGTGCATCTGCAAGACCCCGGTCGCCTCGCGCGCGAGCGCGGACCCGACCACGTTGGTGATGGCGAGGACCGGGCAACCCTTGAGCCGGGCGGCCTTGACGGCGCCGATGGTATCGGCCGTCTCGCCTGACTGCGAGATGGCGACCACCAGGGTCTCCGGACCGACGAGGGCGTCGCGATAACGGAACTCGGAGGCGAGATCGACCTCGGCTGGAATGCCGGCCAGGCGCTCGATCATCGTGCGCGCGATCATCGCCGCGTGCCATGAGGTGCCGCAGGCCACGAGCATGACGCGCTGGATCGCCTGCGCAGCGGCCTGGTCGAGGTTGAGATCGGGGAGCAGGACGTCGCCAGTCTCCAGCCCCAGCCGGCCGCTGAAGGTGTCGGTGATCGCGCGCGGCTGCTCGTAGATTTCCTTGAGCATGAAGTGCCGGTAGCCGCCCTTCTCGGCCATGATCGGATCCCACAGGATCCGCACCGGGTCCCGCTTCACCGGGCGGCGATCGAGCGTGGTGAGCTCGACGGCGTCGGCGGTCACGACCGCGACCTCGTCGTCCTCGAGGATGAGCATGTCGCGCGTGTGGGCGAGGATCGCCGGGATGTCGGAGGCGACGAACATCTCGCCCTGGCCGAGGCCGACCACGACGCTGCCGGCTCCCTGCTTGGCGACCACGAGGCGGTCGGGCGCCGCCGCGGCCAGCACGCCGAGCGCGTAGGAGCCGCGGACCTCGCGCAGGGCCAGGCGCACGGCGGCGTCCAGGCTGCCCTCGCGCGCCAGGTGATGCTCGACGAGATGGGCCAGCACCTCGGTATCGGTCTCGGAGCGGAACGCGTGGCCCTCGGCGGTCAACCGCTCCTTCAGCTCGAGGTAGTTTTCCAGGATGCCGTTGTGGACGACGACGAGCGAGCCACGGCAATCGGTGTGCGGGTGGGCGTTCTCCTCGGAGGGGCGGCCGTGGGTGGCCCAGCGGGTGTGCCCGATTCCGAGGGCGCCGTTGATCGGCTGCTCGCGCAGGGCGCCCTCCAGCGCCTTCAAGCGTCCGGCCGCCCGCCGCACCTGCAGCACGCCGCCGTCGAGCACGGCGATGCCGGCCGAGTCGTAGCCCCGGTATTCGAGCCGCTTGAGCCCGTCCACGATGATGCCGACCGCGCTCTTGTCACCGACGTAGCCGACGATTCCGCACATCGCATCACTCCCGGCGTCCACCGATGCCGCGCGTTGATCGCGCGCTCGTACGTGCGCTGTGGTGAAGAGGACGACGCTCGATTCTAGAACGAGTCCGCGCGCGATTGCGATGACATCGTGGTCACGCAGGTGTTGCGCGCACGTTGTGCAGGTGTTGCGCGGTCGGGCGGACGCGGGCGATCAGCTCTCGAGCGTGTCGGGATCGATGCCGTGCTCGGTCAGCTTCTTGCGCAGCGTGTTGCGATTGATGCCGAGGATCTGGGCCGCCCGCACCTGGTTGCCGCCGGTCTCGCGCAGCACCGCGCGCAGGAGCGGCTTCTCGACGAGGCCGATCATGAGGTCGTAGAGGTTGGCGCTGGCGTGCTCGCGCAGCCCGCGCACGCACTCGATGAGCTTGCGCTCGATGACCTCCTCCAGCGAGGCGTCCACCGCCACCGAGGCGGCCGCCGACACCGGCCCGATCGGCAAGTGCTCGGGCAGGATCACGCCGCTGCTGGCCATCACCATCGCCCGCTGCACCACGTTCTCCAGCTCGCGCACGTTGCCGGGCCAGTCGTGGCCGACCAGACGATCGAGCGCGTCGGGGGCCACGCCGCATTCGCCCAGCTCGGGGGAGTGCTTGGCCAGGAAGTGCTCGACCAGCAGCGGGACGTCGCGTCGGCGCTCGCGCAGCGGCGGCAGGTTCAGGGTGACGACGTTGAGCCGATAGTAGAGATCCTCGCGGAACGTCCCCTCGCGCATCAGCGTGTCGAGATCGCGGTTGGTGGCGGCGAGCACGCGCACGTCGATGCGGATCGACTCCTGACCACCCAGCCGCTCGATCGTCCGCTCCTGCAGCGCCCGCAGCAGCTTGGCCTGCAGCTCCAGTGGCATGTCGCCGATCTCGTCGAGATAGAGGGTGCCGCCGTGGGCCAGCTCGAACTTGCCCAGCCGCCGCTCCTTGGCGTCCGTGAACGCACCACGCTCGTGGCCGAACATCTCGGACTCCAGCAGCGTGCCGGGGATGGCCGCACAGGACACGGCGACGAACGGGCGGCCCGCCCGCCGGCTGTAGTGATGGATGGCGCGCGCCACCAGCTCCTTGCCGGTACCCGACTCGCCGCGCAGCAGTACGGTGACGTCGGTGCCGGCGATGCGGCCGATCGTCTTGTAGACGTCCTGCATGCGCGGGTGGCGGCCGATCAGCGCGCTGAACTCGCGCACCTCCTGCAGTCCGGTGCGCAGCCGCGCCACCTCCTGGGTGAGTCGTGCGGCCGCCAGCGCCCGCTCGGCCAGCAGCAGCACCTCGTCCAGGTCGAACGGCTTGGTGAGGTAGTCGTAGGCGCCGCGCTGCATGGCCTGGATGGCGGTCTCCATCGTGCCGTGCGCGGTCATGACGACGACGCAGGCGTCGCCGCGGATCTCGCGCATGCGGGCCAGCGCGGCAAGGCCGTCGAGGTTCGGCATCCGCACGTCGAGGAATACGAGGTCGAAGGTGGCGGCCTCCACCGCGCGGACGGCGGCGGCGCCGTCCTTGACCGACGTCACCTCGTAGCCGGCCTGCCGCAGGCCTTTCTCCAGCACCCAGCGCAGGCTGTCCTCGTCGTCGGCGATCAGGATGTTGGCCGTGATCGTGGTCATGGTCGCGAGAGCCGCGCGGCCGGCTCGCTCCGTGGGTGGGCTGGTCTAGGCACCTGAGGCTCCGTCCGCACTCATCGCGCGATGGGGAGGAAGCAGGTGACGACGGTGCCGCGACGCTCGGCGCTGTCGACCTGGATGGCGCCGCGATGCTGCTCGAGGACCTGGTGGCAGATGGCCAGGCCGAGGCCGAGGCCGCGCTCCTTGGTGGTGAAGAACGGATCGAAGATCCGCGCCCGCGCCGCCGCCGGGATGCCCGCGCCCTCGTCCAGCACCTGCACCTCCACCATCGTCCGCTGGCCGCTGCCCAGATCGATCTTGCCGAAGAGCGTGTTGAGGCTCACCCGGGTGGCCAGCGTCAACTGGCCGCCGTCGCCCATCGCCTCGATCGCGTTGCGCACCAGGTTGTGGAAGACCTGCACCAGGCGGTCCTCGTCGCCGAGGATCGGCGGCAGGCTCGGATCGTACCGCCGCACGATGGCCACCCGCCGCTCGCGCGCGATCTCCTCGCTGAGCAGCGCGACCCGCTCGAGGATCTGGTGGAGGTTCAGCGGCACCGGCCGGATCGGGGCCGGCTTGGCCAGGTCGAGGAGCATCTCGATGATCCGGTTGACGCGGTCGACCTCGCTCAGCAGCACCTGCGTGTACTCGTGGAGCGACGACTCCGAGCCCAGCTCGCGGGCGAGGAGCTGGACGGCGCCGCGGATGGCGCCGAGCGGGTTGCGGATCTCGTGGGCGAGACCGACGGCCATGCGCCCGGCCGCCGCCAGCGTCTCGCCCCGGCGCACCTCGGCTTCGAGCTGGCGGATGCGCGACAGGTCGCGCAGCACCGCCACCGCAGCCTCCACGCGGCCGTCGCGGTCGAACAGCGGCGCCGTCACGATGCTGACCGGAACCTGGCGATGATCGGGCCGCTCGACGCCGCCCTCGGCCTCCGAGCGGCTCTCGCCGGTGGCCAGCGTCTCGGACAGGCGGCGCACCAGCGAGGCGTCGGCGGCGAAGAGCTCCTTGAGCAGCCGGCCCTCGGCGCGGCGCGCGGAGCGCTCGGTCAGCACCTCGGCCGCCGCGTTCCAGAACACCACGCGGAGCGCGTCGTCGACCGCGATGACCGCGTCGGGCAGGCCGGCGAGGACGGTCTGGAAGTTCACGCCAGGGCCAGACCCGGCTGGGCGTTCAGGGTCAGGTCCGCGCGCTCGCCGGCGGCGAGGCGGGCGGCGCCGGCGGCGGTGATCATCGCGGCGTTGTCGGTGCACAGCCCGGGTGGAGGGACGTGCAGCCGGATGCCGTGCGCCTCGGCGGCCGCGGCCAGCGCGGCGCGCAGCGGGCCGTTGGCGGCCACACCGCCGGTCAGGACGAGGCGCCTGACGCCGACGTGCAGCGCCGCCCGCACGGTGCGGCGTACCAGCATCGTCACGACCGCCGCCTGGAACGACGCCGCCACGTCGGCCACTTGGGCGGCGCCGAGCGGGCCGTGGCGCTTCACGTACTGGGCCACCGCGGTCTTGATGCCGCTGAACGAAAAGTCCCCGGCGCCGCCGGGGATCTGGGCCAGCGGGAACTCGATGGCTCGCGGATCGCCGCGCTCGGCGGTGCGCTGCACGATCGGCCCGCCTGGAAAGCCCAGCCCCAGCAGCTTGGCCACCTTGTCGAAGGCCTCCCCGGCCGCGTCGTCGCGGGTCTGCCCGACGAGGCGGTACGTCAGCGGCGCCGGCGCGTGGTAGAGCGCGGTGTGGCCGCCGGAGACCACCAGCGCGACGAACGGATGCTCGGGCGGGTCGTCGGTCAGAACGGAGGCGTAGATGTGGCCCTCGAGGTGATTGACACCGACCAGCGGCAGGCCGTGCGCCCAGGCCAGGGCCTTGGCCATTGAACACCCGACCAGCAGCGAGCCGACCAGGCCCGGGCCGCAGGTGACGGCGATGCCGTCGAGGTCACCCAGTGCGACGCCGGCATCGGCCAGCGCCTTGTCGACGACCGGCACGATGACCTCGAGGTGCCGGCGCGAGGCCAGCTCCGGCACGACACCGCCGTAGGGGGCGTGGACGTCATCCTGCGAGGCCACCACGTTCGACAGCACGCGGCGGCCGTCCGCGAGGACGGCGGCGGCCGTCTCGTCGCACGAGCTCTCGATCCCGAGGACCAGCTTCGACATCGCGACTGCTTCTGCCTCTTTCCCGGGCACGCGTGACCAGAAACACGAAAGGCGATGAAAGCCGGGGCCGCTGGGCTCCGGCCGGCATCGCCTCCGTGCGTTCGGCTCAGCCCTGCGACTTGGCAGTCCGCAAGGTCTTGATCACCTCGAGGGCCTTCTGCAGCTGCACGTCCTTGCGCATGTCCTCCAGCGGATCCTGCGAGGGGAGCGGCCGCTCCTTGGCCGCCACAACTTCCTTGGGCGCCTCGATCACGACGTCCGGCGTGATGCCCTTGCCGTGGATCGAGCGACCCTTGGGCGTGAAGTACTTGGCCGTGGTCAGCCGCAGGCCGGAGCCGTCCGACAGCGGGATGATCGTCTGCACGGAGCCCTTGCCGAACGTCTGGGTACCGACGATCGTCGCCCGCCCGTAGTCTTGCAGGGCGCCGGCGACGATCTCGGAGGCCGAGGCGCTGCCCTGGTTGACGAGGATGACCATCGGCATCTGCACGTAGCCCCGCTTGGCATGCGCCGGGAAGCGCATGTTCTGGTTCCGCACCCGACCCTCGGTGTAGACCACCAGCTTGCCGTCGTCGATGAACTTCTCGCTCACCTCGACGGCGGCCGTCAGCAGGCCGCCCGGATTGTTCCGCAGGTCGAGGATCAGCGCCTTCATCCCCTCCTTGGAGAACTGCTCCAGCGCGGCCTCGAGGTCGTGCGGGCTCTGCTCCTGGAACTGGCGCAGCTTGATGTACTCGATGCCGTCGCCCATCGGGACCGCCTTGACCGAGTGCACGCGGATCTGCTCGCGGACGATGTCGAAGTCCTTCGGCTCCGTCCAGCCCTCGCGCACCACCGTGATCGTGACCTTGCTGCCCGGTTTGCCGCGCATCTTCTTGACGGCGTCGGCCAGCTGCATGTCCTTGGTCGGCAGCCCGTCGATCTTGAAGATACGGTCACCGGTGTGCAGCCCGGCCCGGTACGCCGGCGTGCCGTCGATCGGCGCCACCACCGTGAGGATGTCGTCCTTCAGCGTGATCTCGATGCCGAGGCCGCCGAAGCTGCCGGAGGTCTCCACCTGCATCTCGCGGTAGCTGTCGGGGTCGAGGAAGGAGCTGTGCGGGTCCAGCCCGCGCAGCGTGCCCTTGATGGCGTTGTAGATCAGATCCTTGGGCGGGACCTCGTCCACGTACTGGTTCTGGACGATGGACAGCACCTCGGTGAACAGTCGCAGCTGCTCATAGGTGGCGGCGTTGTCCGTTCCCTTGCTGACGGCCGAGCCGCCCAGCGAGAGCGTGAGTACGACGAGCAGCGCCCCGATGACGAGTCCCTTCCTCATGGGTTCCCCCTGATGAACCTCTCTCAGCTCCGCTGCCGGAGCCACTGCTCCGGATCCTGTGGCTTGCCCTGGTAGCGGACCTCGAAATACAGCCGCGGTCCTTCCAGCGAGCCGGTGTCGCCCACCGTACCGATGCGCTGTCCCTGCCGCACGTCGTCGCCTTCCTTCACGCCGACCTCGGCCATGTGCGCATAGAGCGTGTAGTACTCGTTGTCGTGATCCAGGATGATGAGATTACCGTACCCCTTGAACCACCCCGTGTAGATGACGTGGCCGGTGAAGACCGCCGACACGTCGCGCCCCTCGTTGGCCTCGATGTCCACGCCGTTGCGGAAGGTCCGCGTCCCGAAGCGTGGGTGCACCTGGGCGCCGAAGGCCGCGATGATGCGACCCTCTGTCGGCCAGGGTAGCCGGCCCCGGAGGGTGCCGAAGCCGATGCCGGGCGGGGCGATGCCCCCCTTCGGTGGAGGCACACGGGCGAGCCGGCGCTGTCTGGCTTGCAGATCACTGATGAAGGCCTCGAGGCGGCGGGCCGCCTCGGTGAGCTCGCCGACCAGGCGCTCGTGGTACGCACGCTCGTCACGCACCTTGGCGAGAAGAACGCGTCGCTGGGCGGCGTCGCGATCGGCTTCGGTCTGTTCACGCTTGGCGTCGGACTTGAGATCGGCGAGCTCCCGTTGCCGGGTCTCTTCCCGGCGCCGACGGTCGTCCAACCGGTCTGAGGTTCCACGATACTCCTGGATGAGGCGGGCGTCCAGGGCGGCCAGGCTCGTGAGGTGCCGTACGGCCACGGCCCGGGCGACCTGGTCGTCCCCCGACAGGAGTAGCGGAAGGGCACCGCCCTGGGCATGGACTTTGTACATGGCGCGTAGCCGCCGGCTCAGCGCCTGCTCCTGGCCGGCCCGCTGCTTCTGGAGTTGCTGGATCTCCCCCCGCAACCCCGTCATCTCCGCCTGGGTCCGGGTGATCCGCGTGTCCAGGCGCGCGATGTCCTTGAGCTTGTCGGCCAGACGCTGCTCCACCTGCTCCAGCTCCGCCAGGACGGACGTCTCCCGCGCCCGGGCCTCGGCCGCCTTGCGCTTCTCGTCGCGGAGCTGCTGCTCGGTCTGGCGCAGCTTGCGCTGCTCGGCCTGGATCGCGTCTTCCTTCTTGGGGGCCTGGGCCAGGACGGGCGCGGCGACGAGCAGCAGAGCCACCGCGACGGCCAGCCGACGGGCCGCGCTCACGGCTCGGTCCGCCCCCGGGCCAGCCACCCGCCGAGCCCGCCCAGCAGCGTCCCGGCGATCATCAGCGAAATAACGTTCTGGGGACGCAGGAAGGTGAGGCGCGGGATGCCGAGAGTCTCGGCAACCAGCGGCTCCAGCCGCGGGCCCACGATCGCGTAGCAGCCGACCAGCACCCAGATCGCCAGCACGGCGCCGATCAACCCCTGCATCATCCCCTGCATCAGCAGAGGCAGGCGCACGACGTGCTCGGGCGCGCCGACCAGGCGCATGATCTCCATTTCCTCGCGGCGCGCGTGCAGTACCAGCGCGGTGGCAGTCGCCACCGTGAGGATCGCGGCTCCCGCCAGGACCGAGCCCACGCCGAGACCGAACAGCCACAGCAGGCGCTGGCCCTGGGCGAATCGGTCGATCCAGTCCACGCCGCCGCCGATCTCGTCGGTCTCGGGCAGCGCCGACAGGCGCGTGACCAGCGCGCGGCCTCCCTCGGGCGTCGCCCCCTCGTCGGTCGGCGTGACCTCGAGCGAGGCGGGCAGCGGGTTCTGGGGCAGCGAGTCGGCGACCGCCGCGTCCTTGCCGAGCACCTGCTTCAGCGTGCCGAGCGCCTCCGACTTGCCGATGTAGCGCACGGCCGCCACGCCCGGCATCCGGCGCACCCGCTCGATGAGCGCGGCGGCGTCGGCGGTCGAGGGCTCGCGCTTGAGATACACGACGATCTTCACGCGCTCGCGGAACTGGTCGACCGCCTGGCCGAGGTTGGAGGAGAGCAGCCAGAAGGCCCCGAGCGCGGCCAGCGAGAGCGAGATCAGGAGGATCGCGCTCACCGCCACTCGCCCGGCGCGGCGCAGGTCGCGCAGCGCCTCGCCCAGGAGGAAGCCGAACACGCCTCAGCCCTCGTCCTTGACCAGGCGCCCGCCCTGCAGGCTGAGCGTGCGCCGCTGCAGTGACGCCGCCAGTGCGGCCTGGTGGGTCGCGAACAGCACGGTGGTGCCCCCCGCCCAGATGTCCTTGACGATGTCGAGCACCTCGGCGGCCATGCCCTCGTCGAGGCTGCCGGTGGGCTCGTCGGCGATGAGCAGCAGCGGCTTGCGCGCGATGGCCCGGGCCAGCGCCGCGCGCTGGGCCTCGCCCTGCGAGAGCTGGGCGGGATAGGCCTGGGCACGCGACGACAGGCCAACGGCCCGCAAGGCGTCGAAGACACGCCCGGTGATCTCGCGGCGCGGGGTGCCGAGCACGCGCAGCACGAAGGCCACGTTCTCGTAGACGGTGCGGCCGGGCAGCAGCTTGGCGTCCTGGAAGACGATGCCGATCGAGCGGCGCAGCGCGGCGACCTGCTTGCGGGTCAGCAGCGTGAGCTCCTCGCCGAGCACCTCCACCTCGCCCTCGCTCGGCACGTCCTCCCGGTAGAGCAGCCGCAGGAGCGTCGTCTTGCCGGCCCCGCTGGGGCCGCACAGGGTGACGAACTCGCCCTTGGCGATCCGGAAGGAGACATCGGACAGCGCGGGGACCTTCACCGGCCCGACTGCATAGATCTTCCAAACACGGTGAAGCTCAATCATGACGGGCGCTTCGATTATATCCGTGGGGCTCACATCCTCGACAGTTTCTCCTGGACGAGACGGTCGACGATGGCCGGGTTGGCCTTGCCCCCGCTGGCCTTCATGACCTGCCCGACCAGGGACTTGGACGCGACCGTCTTGCCGGCCTTGAAGTCGGCCACGGCCTTGGGGTTGGCGGCGATCGCCTGGTCGACCAGCACCTGCAGCGCGCCGGCGTCGGCCACCTGGGTGAGCCCCTCACGGCGCACGATCGTGGCGGCCTCCTCGCCGGACGCCAGCATCCGCGCGAACACGTCCTTGGCGATCTTGCCGCTGATGGTGCCGTCGTCGATCAGCTTCACGAGCCCCGCGAGATGGGTCGGGCTGACCGGCGACGTCGCCAGGGCCGCGTCGCCGTCGCCGCCCAGCTCGCGCAGCAGCTCGGACATGACCCAGTTGGAGATCGCCTTGGGGTTGGCGTGGGCGCGCACGGCCGCCTCGTAGTAGTCGGCGAGGGCGCGCGACTGGGTCAGCAGCTCCGCGTCGTAGGCCGGCAGGCCGTACTGGCTCACGAAGCGCAGGCGCCGGGCCCGGGGCAGCTCGGGCAGCGCGGTGCGGATCGACTCGACCCAGGTCGGGTCCAGCTTCAGGGGGACGAGGTCCGGCTCGGGGAAGTAGCGGTAGTCGTGTGCGTACTCCTTGGAGCGCATCGAGCGGGTCACGCCCCGGTCGGCGTCGAAGAGCCGCGTCTCCTGGGCGATGCGCCGTCCGGCCTCGAGCTCCTCGGCCTGGCGCTGCCTCTCGTACTCGAGCGCCCGCTGCACGTTGCGGAACGAGTTCAGGTTCTTGATCTCGACCTTGGTGCCGAGCTCGGTGGCGCCGGGCCGGCGCAGCGAGATATTGGCGTCGCACCGCAGCGAGCCTTCCTCCATGTTGCCGTCGCAGACCTCGAGGGCCACGAGCACGGCGCGGAAGGCCTTGAGGTAGGCGGCCGCCTCCTCCGGCGAGGCCAGCTCGGGCCGGCTGACCGTCTCCATGAGCGGTAGCCCGGCCCGGTTGTAGTCGACGAGGCTCGCCTGGGCGGTGGCGAACGGGCCCTCGTGCACGAGCTTGCCGACGTCCTCCTCGAGGTGCAGCCGCTGGATGCCGATCCGGCGCGTGCCGCCCCCGGTGGTGATCTCGAGGCCGCCATCCTCGGCCAGCGGCTCCTCGTACTGGCTGATCTGAAAGTTCTTCGGCATGTCCGGGTAGTAGTAGTGCTTGCGCGCGAACCGGCACGCCGCGTTCACCCGCAGGCCGAAGGCCAGCGCGGTCCGCACCGCGAACTCCACGGCGCGCCGATTGACGACGGGCAGCACGCCGGGCATGCCCTGGCAGATCGGGCAGGTCTGGCTGTTGGGCGCCGCCCCGAACGTCGTCGGGCACCCGCAGAACATCTTCGAGTGGGTGGCGAGCTGTGCGTGCACCTCGAGGCCGATGACCGTCTCCCAGCTCACAACCCGGGCCTCCGCTCCCGCCAGGGCGTGGCCTGCTCGTAGGCGTGGGCGGCGCGCAGCAGCGTGGGCTCGTCGAGCGCGCGGCCGATCAGCTGCAGCCCGATCGGCAGGCCGGCGGCGCTGAACCCGCACGGCACCGAGACGGCCGGCAGGCCCGTCATGCTGGCCGGGATCGTGTAGACGTCGTTCATGTACATCGCCAGCGGGTCCGCCTTCTCGCCGTGCTTGAAGGCCACGCCGGGCGTGGTCGGAGCCGCCAGCAGGTCGACGCGCGCGAAGGCGGCCTCGAACTCCTGACGGACGAGCGTGCGGACCTTCTGGGCCTGGCCGTAGTACGCGTCGTAGTAGCCGGTCGACAGCGCGTAGGTGCCGAGCATGATGCGGCGCTTGACCTCGGCGCCGAATCCGGCCGCCCGCGTCCGGCTGACCATGTCGATCAGATCCCGTCCGCCCGGCGCCCGCAGGCCATACTTCACGCCGTCGTAGCGCGCCAGGTTCGAGGACGCCTCGGCCGGCGCGACCACGTAGTAGGTCGCCACGCCGTGCTCCGTGCTCGGCAGCGAGACGCGCTCGATCGTGGCCCCGAGGTCGCGCAGCACGTCGATGGCCGCGCGCACGGCTCGCGCGATCTCGGGGTCGAGCCCGGCCCCGAAATACTCGTCCGGCACGCCGATCCGCAGCCCCTTCACGCCACCGGCCAGGCCGGCAACGTAGTCGGGCACCGGGGCGGCCACTGAGGTGGCGTCGAGCGGATCATGGCCGGCGGCGGCCCCCAGCAGCAGCGCCGTGTCGACGACGTCGAGCGCGAACGGCGCCACGTGGTCGAGCGAGGAGGCGAAGGCGATCAGGCCGTAGCGGGAGACGCGGCCGTAGGTCGGCTTGAGCCCGACGACGCCGCAGAACGCCGCCGGCTGGCGCACGGAGCCGCCGGTGTCGGTGCCGAAGGCGCCGGCCGCCAGCCCGCCGGCCACCGCCGCGGCCGACCCACCCGACGAGCCGCCCGGCACGCGCGCGAGGTCCCACGGGTTGCGGGTGAGCTGGAACGCGGAGTGCTCGGTCGACGAGCCCATCGCGAACTCGTCCATGTTCGTCTTGCCGAGGATGACCGCGCCAGCCGCGCGCAGCCGCTCGACCAGCGTCGCGTCGTACGGCGGCACGAAGTGCTCGAGGATCCTCGAGCCGCACGTCGTGCGCACGCCGGCGGTGCAGAACACGTCCTTGAGCGCGATCGGCGCGCCGTCGATGGGCGACAGGGCCGCCCCGGCCAGGTAGCGGGCCTCGGCGGCCCGCGCGGACGCCAGCGCCGCGTCACGCGTCACCGTGAGGTAGGCGCCGACGCGGGCGTCGAGCGCACCGATGCGGGCCAGGTACGCCTCGGTCACCGCCACCGGCGAGGCGGCGCCCTTGGTGAAGGCCGCGCTCAGCTCGTGGATGGTCCGCGGCGGCTCGCTCACGCGGCGCCGCCTCAGTCCTCGATGATGCGCGGCACGCGGAAGAACGCGTCGCTGCGGTCGGGGGCGTTGGCCAGCGCCGCGGCCTGGGGCAGGCACGGGCGGATCTCGTCGTCGCGCATGACGTTGACCAGCGGCACCGCGTGGGAGGTCGGCTCGACGCCGGCCGTGTCGATGGCGCGGAGCGTGTCGATGTAGGCCAGGATGCCGCTGAGCTGCTCGCGCATGCGCTCGACCTCCGCCTCGCTCAGGGCCAGGCGCGACAGCCGCGCCACGTGCTCGACGTCCTGTCGTGAGATCACAGTTCCTCCAGTTGGGCGTACTGCAGCGACAGCCGCTTGCGGCCGACGCTGGCGAAGCCCACCGTCACGATGACGTCCGAGCCGTCACGCTCCACGCCGACCACGAGCCCCTCGCCGAAGCGGGCGTGGCGCACGCGGGCGCCAACCTTGATCGGCCACGACTCTTCCTCCGGCTCGTAGCGCGGTACCGCCCGCGCCGGCACCGGCTCGGCGCGCTCCTGCACCCGGCCGGCGTTGAGCGGCAGCAGATGATCCTCGGGCATCTCGCGCAGGAAGCGCGAGGGCTCGCCCACGCCGTAGCCGTGGATTCGCCGGTGGAGGGCCCACGACAGCGTCAGCCGCTCCCGGGCCCGGGTCACGCCAACATAGCAGAGGCGCCGCTCCTCCTCGACCTCGTCGGGGTCGTTCATCGAGCGCGCGTGGGGGAAGACACCCTCTTCCAGGCCGGTCACGAACACGGCCTGGAACTCCAGCCCCTTGGCCGAGTGCAGCGTCATCAGCGTCACGCGGGCCTCGGCGTCCTTCAGCTCGTCCACGTCGGCCACGAGCGCCACGCCGTCGAGAAACGCCTCGAGCGTCGGCTCGGGCTCGGTGTGGGTGAAATCCTCGGCGGCGGCGACCAGCTCCTCGAGGTTCTCCAGCCGCGCCTCGGCCTCGGGCGCGCGCTCCTGGCGCAGCGCCTCACGGTAGCCGCTCTGCTCGAGGACGAGGTCGAGGAAGGCGGGCGGCGTCACGTCGCGGCGCTGGCCGGCCAGACGCGCGATCAGCGCCGCAAACTCCTGCAGCGTGCGGGCGGGCTTGCCGCGCACGTCGGCGGGCGGCGCCGCCGCCACCGCCAGCAGCGGCCGGCTCTGGCGCGCCGCCTCCTCGTCCAGCCGGGCCAGCGTGGCCTGGCCGATGCCCCGGCTGGGCGCACCGATCGCCCGCCGGAACGCCACGTCGTCGGCCGGATTGACGGCCAGGCGCAGGTAGGCGAGCGTGTCCCTGATCTCCCGCCGCTCGTAGAAGCGCACGCCCCCGACGATCACGTAGGGGATGCGCGCGCGCCGCAGCGCGTCCTCCAGCACGCGGGACTGGGCGTTGGTGCGATAGAAGACGGCCACCCCGTCCCAGGGCACGCCCTCGGTGCGCAGGCCGAGGATCGACTGGGCGACGAACGACGCCTCCTCGTGCTCGTCCCACGCGCGGTAGACACGCGTCGGCTCACCGCCCGGGTTCTCCGTCCACAGCGTCTTGTCCTTGCGCTGGACGTTGTGGGCGATGACGCCGGCGGCCACCGCCAGGATGCTCCGGGTCGAGCGATAGTTCTGCTCGAGCCGGACCACGGTGGTGCCGGGGAAATCGTCCTCGAAGTCGAGGATGTTCCGGATGTCCGCTCCCCGCCACTTGTAGATCGACTGGTCGGAATCACCCACGACGCAGACGTTCCGGTGCTCCTGGGTCAGCAGCCGGATGATCCGGTACTGGGCGCGGTTGGTGTCCTGGTACTCGTCCACCAGCACCGAGCGCCAGAGCCCGCGATACCAGGCGAGCACCTCGGGGGTCTCGCTGAGCAGGCGGACGACGAGCAGGAGCAGGTCGTCGAAGTCCACGGCGCCGGTCTCGCGCAGGCGCTTCTCGTAGCGGGAGTACACCAGCCCGGCCTTCTTCTCCCACGGTCCCCGGGCATCGCGCAGCGCCTCGCTCACCGCGGTCATCTGGTTCTTGAGGTAGGAGATGCGGTGGACGGCCGCGCTCGGCGTGAAGGTGCGGTCGGCCAGCTCGCCCTCTTTCATGCACTCCTTGACCAGGGCCAGCCGGTCGTCCTCGTCGTAGATCGTGAAGTGCGGGGGCAGGCCCACGTGGGTGCCGTGCCGGCGCAGGATGCGCACGCACACCGAGTGGAAGGTGGCGATGATCGGCGAGGACAGCCCGGCCGGCGCCAGCAGCGCGTCCACCCGGCGCGCCATCTCGCCGGCGGCCTTGTTGGTGAACGTGACGGCCAGCAGATTGCGCGGCGACAGGCCCCGGTGGGTCAGCAGCCAGGCGATCCGATAGGCGATGACCCGGGTCTTGCCGCTGCCGGCCCCGGCCAGCACGAGCAGCGGCCCGTCATCGGCGACGACGGCCTCGCGCTGGGCGGGGTTCAGGTCGTCGAGGAGACGCTCCAGGGACGCTGACACCACGCGATTGTACCCGACGGGACAAATTGCGCGCGACTGGCCAAATCGTCACGGCGGGCCGGGCCGGCCCGACCGCCGGCGTCCCATTTTTCGCGCGGTTCGACCTCCCCGCTCGTGGCACACCGATTGCGGATCACGCGCGCGCGATGAAGAAGATTCTGATCGTGGAGGACAACGAGGTGGTGCAGGACATCCTGCGCCAGTTCTTCGAGCCCCGCTATCGCGTGCAGGTCGCCGGCAACGCCTCCCAGGCCCTCAGCATCATCGTCCGGGGCGCCCCCGATGTCGCGCTGCTGGACATCAAGATGCCCGGGCTGGACGGCATCAGCCTGCTGAAGTCACTGCGCGAGATGGGCGTGACGGTGCCGATCTTCATCATGACCGGCTACGACTCGCTGCAGGTCGCTCAGGACGTGCTGAACGCGGGCGCCAACGGCTATCTGCCCAAGCCGTTCGATCTGCTGCACCTCGACCGGCTCGTGGCCGACGCCTGCGGCACCGACGCCCTGCAGCCCCCCTCGGTCACCGCGCGCTGAAGCGCCACCGCCGGAACAGCCACTGCGCGTCGGCGGCCGTCCGGCCCTCGGCGATGAGCGTGGCGCCCTCCGCCTCGAAGTCGAAGATCCTCCGGACGCCCGCGTGGGCCGACTCGTCCACCACGACCGGCGTGACCGTGAGGAAGACCTCGTCGAGCAGGCCGGCGGCGTGGAGCGTGTCGAGCGTGGCCTGCCCCCCCTCGCAGTCCAGATAGCGTACCGCGTGCTCGACGAACAGCCTGGCGTGCGCACGCCGAACGCCGGCCGGGTTGGAAAGATCTTCCACGAGCATCGGCGGCGGCGGCAGCGGCCCGGCCCGTCGCTCGAGCTCGGTCGCGCCTGACGGGGTGGTCACGACCAGCGGCGTGATCCCGGGCGTCGTGAAGATGCGGTGCCCGAGTGGCACGCTCCCGGATCCCGAGTAGACGATGTTGCGGGGCTGGCGCGGCAGGCCCGCCTGCTCCCGGAAGGCAAACAGCTCGGGCGCGGGCTCGTCGCTCGGCTGCTGTGGACTCAGCACCACCTCGGGCTGGGTACGGAGGGTCTGAGCACCGATCGCGACGTCGCCGAAGCAGCGCAGGAAGCGCATGAGCCGCTTGTCGGCGACACGGGCGGGACGGGTGCGGTCGCCGCCGAGGATCGCGAGCACCGGGTCGTCGCGCGCGTCGGCCCGGCGCCACGCCACCACGCCGTTGGCGGAGGCGACCATCTCGGCGAAGACCCACGGGCGGTCGGGCCACGGCGGCGGAAACCCGATGGGCTCCCAGCGCGCTGGATCGGGGGAGCGCCGCCCGTACGGGTGGCGGGTCTCCCGGTCGAGGTGCCAGTGGACCAGCGTCGACGGCGGGATCGCGCGGCTACTCGACGGTGACGCTCTTGGCCAGGTTGCGCGGCTGGTCGACGTCGCAGCCGCGGCGCACCGCGATGTGATAGGCCAGCAGCTGCAGCGGGACCACCGTGATCAGCGGGGCCAGCAGGTCGGCCGCGGGCGGCACCTCGATCACGTGGTGCGCCTTCGACGCGACCAGCTTGTCGCCGGTCTGAACCACGGCGATCACCTGGCCCTCGCGCGCGCGCACCTCCTCGATGTTGCCAAGCATCCGCTCGTAGGAACTGTCGCGCGGGGCCAGGGCCACCACCGGGAAGCCGTCGTCGATGAGCGCGATGGGACCGTGCTTCATCTCACCGCCCGCGTAGCCCTCGGCGTGGATGTAGGACAGCTCCTTGAGCTTGAGCGCGCCCTCGAGCGCGATCGGGTACTGCAGCCCGCGGCCCAGGTACAGGAAGTCGCGAGCCGAGGACAGGTGGCGCGCCAGCGCCGCCACGGGGCCGTCCAGCTCGAGCGTCTTCTCCACCAGCCTCGGGATCTCGACCAGGTCCTGGATGCGCTTGCGCACGTCCTCGGCCGTGAGCGTGCCGCGCAGCCGCCCGAGCCACAGCGCCAGCAGGTAGGAGGCGACGACCATCGTCGAGAACGCCTTAGTCGAGGCCACCCCGATCTCCGGGCCCGCGTGCATGTACAGCGTCGCGGTCGCCTCCCGGGAGAGGGCCGAGCCCACGACGTTGGTGATGGCCAGGATCGGCGCGCCCTTCGCGCGCGCCGCCTTGACCGCGCCCAGCGTGTCCGCCGTCTCCCCCGACTGGGAGACCGCGACCACCAGCGTCTCCGGGCCCACGATGGCGTCGCGATACCGGAACTCCGAGGCAAGATCGATCTCCGCCGGCAGCCCGGCCAGCCGCTCGATCATCGACCGGCCGAGCAGCGAGGCGTACGACGCGGTGCCACACGCCACGAACACCACGCGCTGGAGGGCCTTGATCGCGGAGGGATCGATGGTCACGTCGGGCAGCAGGATGTTGCCGGTCTCCGGCGCCACCCGGCCCCGGAAGGTGTCGGTGATGGCGCGGGGCTGCTCGTACATCTCCTTGAGCATGAAGTGCCGGTAGCCGCCCTTCTCGGCCATGATCGGGTCCCACAGGATCCGCACCGGGTCCCGCTGCACCGGCTGATCGTCCAGCGTGCTGAGCTCGACGCCCGCGGCGGTGACCACGACGACCTCGCCGTCCTCCAGGATCAGAACGTCGCGCGTGTGGCCGAGGATGGCCGGAATGTCGGAGGCGATGAACATCTCGCCGCGGCCCAGCCCCACGACCACGCTGCCGGCGCCGTGCTTGGCGGCCACCAGCCGGTCGGGCGCCGCCGTCGAGACCACGCCCACGGCGTAGTTGCCGCGGTACTCGGCGAGCGCCAGCTTGACCGCGCGCTCCAGCCGGCCGGCGCTCTTGAGGTGGTGCTCGATCAGGTGCGCGAGGACCTCGGTGTCCGTCTCCGACCTGAACGTGTGCCCCTCGGCCGCCAGCCGCTCCTTGATCTCGAGGTAGTTCTCGAGGATGCCGTTGTGCACGACGACGAGCGTGCCCGAGCAGTCGGTGTGGGGGTGAGCGTTCTCGTCGGAGGGCCGGCCGTGCGTGGCCCAGCGCGTGTGGCCGATGCCGATGCGGCCGGCGATCGGCCGCTCGCGCAGGACGGCCTCCAGGTTCCTGATGCGGCCGGCGGCCCGGCGCACCTCCAGCCCGCCGCTGGCGCCGATCACGGCCACGCCCGCCGAGTCGTACCCGCGGTACTCGAGCCGCTTGAGCCCCTCCACGATGATCCCGACCGCGCTCTTCTCGCCGACGTAGCCCACGATGCCGCACATGGTGTGTCCCCTCGTTGTTCCGACCGTCGTGTCGTCGCTAGGGCGTGATGAGCGGCAGCGCCGCCCGGCAGCGATCCATCAGATCGGAGCGGATCGACGTGAGCCACTCCGTGCCCACCCGACGCGCCTGGGCGTCCAGCGACTGGACGGCCGCCGTGTACGACGCGGCGGTGGCCGGCAGGCGCCCGATCAGCGCCTCCCGCAGCTCGACGCGCCCCTCGATGGCACGGAACCCCTTGATGATCGGCCGCACCGCGTCCCAGCGCTCGACGAACTCGCGCCACTCGCCGGCCGGCGCGGCCCGGCCGTCGCCCGCGGCCGCCTCGGGCAGGCACTCCGTCACGAGATCGCGGAAGCGATCCATCTGCTTGAGCCGCTCGTCGATGTTCGCCTCGACCATCGACAGGCCGGCGGCGATGACGGCCTGGCCCAGGGAATCCGGACCGGCCAGGCGGGACCGCACGTGGCGGTACCACGCCCACAGCGCGGTCAGCTCGCCCAGGTAGAGCACGTTCTTGCTGACCTTGGCGCGGATCGCGCCCAGCGCGCGGGGCCGGAACGCCGTGCTGCCGTCGCGCCGCCGCTCGCCGAGCACGAGCAGGTCTTCCTCGTAGTCGGCGCGGTACACGCCGCCGGCGGCCAGCACGGAGCCGAAGCCGATCCGGGTCGGCCCGACCACGCCGGCGAGGCCGCCCAGGAAGATCGGCGCCTGGTCGAGCATGACGCCGCGCGGGACGTCGCCGAACATGGACGGCGTCGCCTTGTCGCCGCGCGGGCTGAAGTTGAAGTGGATGAAGCCGCTGCCGACCTCGCTGTGATGTCTGCGGCTGGTGCCGCCCGCGAGCAGGCAGTCGCAGAAGTTGATCAGGCTGCCCAGCACGGCGAACGGAAAAACGATCGTCATCTTCAGCCCGACGTTATGAGCGAAGTAGCTGTCCTCCTCCAGCAGGCAGCCCTCCCGTCCGTGGAAGCCCTGGCGCACCTCGCAGCCGTCGAGGAGCACCGCGTCCTTCACGAAGCCGCCCTGTACCTTCACGCGACGGCCGAGCACCGCGTTCTCCAGCGTCACCGGCTCCTCGTAGCCCAGCTCGGCGCCCTCGAGGACGATCGTGCGCTCGCCCGAGATCTTCACGCCGGGGTGCAGGACGAGCCCGCGCGCGACGATGCGATCCAGGGAGACCTCGGGGCCGATCACCACCGCGTCGGGCCGGGGAATCCGCGCGCCCGCCTCCAGCAGCGCCCGCACGCGGGGGTCGATCGAGGGCGCGACCTCGACGCGCCCCGGGCGTCGCCCGTCGATCCATGCGCCCGCCCCGACCGTCTCACCCCGGGCGATCTGGCTGTCGACGATCACCGCGCCGTCGAGCACCGTGACCTCGTCCCCGAGCGACGAGTCGCGGATGCGACTGCCGGGCAGGATCGTGCAGCGCTCGCCGATGCGGACGCTGCCCTCGAGATACGTCCCGGGATAGAGCACCGTGTCCTCGCCCACCTCGACGTCGACGTCGACGTAGGTGGCGGCCGGATCGATGACGGTCACGCCCTCGGTCATCAGCCGGTCGAGGCTACGCCGACGCTGGATGGCGGCGAGCTCGGCCAGCTGCCGGCGATCGTTGATCCCGAGCGCCTCGGCCGGATCGGTCACGGACACCGCCTCGACCTTGGCGCCGGCGCGCGCCAGCAGCCCGACGACATCGGTGAGGTACAGCTCGCCCTGGTTGTTGTCGGGCTTGACCTCGCCCAGGGCCGGCCACAGGCGGCCCGCCTCGAAGCAGTACACGCTGGTGTTGATCTCGTTGACCTTCTTCTGATCGTCGGTGGCGTCGCCCTCCTCGACGATGCGGTTCACGCGTCCGCCCTGCCGCAGCACGCGCCCGTAGCCGTGGGGACGCTCGACCTGCGCGGTGAGGACCGTGGCGGCCGCGGCCGTGGCACGCTGATGCTCGACCAGACGCTCCAGGGTCTCCAGCAGGAGCAACGGCATGTCTCCCGCCAGCACCAGCAGCGGACCGCCGGCCGGACACGCCGCGCGGGCCTGCAGCACCGCGTGGCCGGTGCCGAGCCGCTCGCGCTGCTCGACGACCGTGACGTCACCGTCGGCGACGGCGCGGATGCCGTCGGCGTTGGGCCCGACCACCAGGACGACCCGATCGGAGAGCGCCCGGGCCAGCCGCAGCGCGTAGGCGATGAGGGGGCGGCCGCAAAGCGGGTGCAGCATCTTGGGCGTCCGCGAGCGCATGCGCTTGCCCTCGCCAGCCGCCAGGATGACCGTGGTCAATCCGTTCATGCGGAGACCTTCATACTAGCATCGGGGTGCGGCAAGGCTTGTGCCCCATCCGGCGCGTCCTCGAACGCGCGCCCGAGCTCATGAGGTGTGGGGCTTCGTCCCCACCCGCCGCTAGCGTCCGTGGCGCAAGTGAGACAGGAGCCGCTCGATCCGGGCCGGCAGCGGTGAAGCGAACTCCATCCGTGCCTGGGTACCGGGGTGCACGAAGGCCAGCGCCGTGGCGTGCAGTGCCAGGCCCTCGAGCGGTACCGGTACCAGCCGGGCCCGCCGGCCGCCGTAGACGTCGTCGCCCGCGATCGGGTGTCCCAGGCTGGCGAGGTGCACGCGGATCTGGTGCGTGCGGCCGGTCTCCAGCCGGGCCTCGAGGTAGGTGAAATCGCCGAGCCCCTCCAGCACCCGGATGTTCGTCACCGCGCGCCGCCCCTGGCCGAGCCGCCGCACGGCCATGCGCTTGCGGTCTCGTGGATCCCGGCCGATCGGCTTGTCGATCACGCGGGTGGCCGCGGCCACGCGGCCATGCGCGACGGCCAGGTACACGCGATGCACGGTGCGCGCGACGAGCTGGGCGGTGAGTGACTCGTAGGCCAGCGGCGTCTTGGCGACGACGAGCAGCCCCGACGTGTCCTTGTCGAGCCGGTGCACGACACCGGGCCGGCGCGGCCCCACGACGCCGGCGGTCCCCGGGGCGTGCGCGAGCACGGCCGCGGCCAGCGTGCCTCGCGCATGGCCGGCGCCAGGATGGACGACGAGCCCGGCCGGCTTGTCCACGACCAGGACGTGCTCGTCCTCGTGCACCACGCTGAGCGCGATCGCCTCCGGCTCGAGCTCCTCGGGGGGCAGCGGCGGGATCTCGACCTCGATCTGCTCGCCCGCCACGAGCCGGTGCGAGGGCTTGCGGGAGGCACCGCCGACGCGCACGTGGCCGTCAGCGATCAGCCCCTGCAGGCGGGCGCGTGAGAGATCGCGCACGCGCGCGGCCAGCCAGCGGTCGAGGCGCTCGCCGGCGGCGGGGGCGTCGACCACCAGCGCGACGCGTCGCACGACTAGCCCGGCGCGGGAGCGGAGCGGTCGTTGAGCAGGCGCAGGGCGAGGAGGGCGACGCCGACGGTGATGGCCGAGTCGGCGACGTTGAAGGCCGGCCAGTGCCAGCCGCGCCAGTGCACGTCGACGAAGTCGACAACGGCGCCGAAGCGTGCGCGATCGACCAGGTTGCCGACGGCCCCGCCGAAGATCAGCCCGATGGCGAGCTGGCCAGTCCAGCCTCCCCCCGGCAGCACACGCAGGGCCACCCGCGCCAGCACCGCCAGCGCCACCAGCGAGAGCGCGGCGACCACCCAGCGCCAGCCGTCGGGCACGCCGCCCAGCAGGCCGAAGGCCAGCCCGGGATTCAGCACCAGCGTGAGCGCCACCAGGCCGTCGACGACGGAGACGGGGACGCCGAGCGGCAGCCGCTGCAGGACCACGGCCTTGGTGATCTGGTCGAGGATCACGACAACACCGGCCAGCAGCAGCACGGGGGTCACGCGCCGACGACGGCCACGCAGCGGTCGCAGAGCCCGGGATGCGCGGCGCTCGCGCCGACCGCCGGGCTGCGCATCCAGCATCGCTCGCACTTGTCCCCGGGAGCCCGGTCGACGTCGATCACGAGGCCCGGGATCTCCTGGCTCTCGTAGTGGATCGTGCCGGCCGGTCCCGGCGCGAGATCCACGCGCGAGACGATGAACAGCGTCGGCAGCAGCGCCCGCTTGGCGCCGAGCAGCGCCGGCAGGTCCTCGGGAGCGCTGGCGATCCGTACCGCCGCCTCGAGCCCGCTGCCGATCAGCTTGCGGGCGCGGGCCAGCTCGAGCGCGCGGGCGACCTCGCGGCGCACCTCCAGCAGCCGGTCCCACTCCTGCTTGAGCGTGTCGTCGAGCCACTCGAGCGGCACCTCGGGGAACCGCTCGAGGTGCACGCTCTCGGTCCGGGTCCCGGGCAGGTAGCGCCACGCTTCCTCGGCCGTGAAGGTCAGGATCGGGGCCATGAGCCGCGACAGCGACGCGAACAGGTCGTAGCCGGTGGTCTGGGCCGCCCGCCGCCGTGGATCGGCGGCGGCCGAGGTATACAGACGGTCCTTGACGACGTCGAGGTAGAGCGCGGAGAGATCCACCGCGCAGAAGTTGTGGATCGCGTGGAACACGGTGTGGAACTGATACTCCTCGTAGGCGCGCACCACCCGGTCGATCAGCCGAGCCAGCCGGTCGAGGACGAACCGGTCCACCTCGTCCAGCCGCGCGTAGGGCTGGCGGTCGCGGCGCGGGTCGAAGTCGGCCAGGTTGCCGAGCAGGAACCGGAAGGTGTTGCGGATACGCCGGTAGGCGTCGGCCAGCCGGTCCATGATCTCGCCGGACAGGCGGATGTCCTCGGTGTAGTCCTCGTAGGCGGTCCACAGCCGGAGCACGTCGGCGCCGTACTTCGGCAGCAGGTCCTCGGGGGCCACCCCGTTACCGCCCGACTTGGACATCTTGCGCCCCTCGCCGTCCACCACGAAGCCGCACGTCAGCACGGCCTTGTAGGGCGGCGCCCCGCGGGTGCCGACCGCCTCCAGCAGCGAGGAGTTGAACCAGCCGCGGTGCTGGTCCGAACCCTCCAGGTACAGCTCGGCCGGCCAGCGCAGCTCGGGCCGCGTCTCCAGCACGGCGGCGTGGCTGCAGCCGGAGTCAAACCACACGTCGAGGATGTCGGTCTCCTTGCGGAACGCCTCGCCACCGCACTTCACGCAGCGCGTGCCCTCCGGCAGGAGCTCGCGCGCGGAGCGCGCGTGCCACTCGTCGACGCCGTGACCTTCGCGGAAGATCCGGGCCACGTGCTCGACCAGGCGCTCCTCGACCAGCAGGGTGCCGCACGCCTCGCAGTAGAACGCCACGATCGGCACGCCCCACACGCGCTGGCGCGAGATCGTCCAGTCCGGCCGGTGGACGATCATGTTGTAGATGCGCTCCTCGCCCCAGGCCGGGATCCACTGCACGTCGTGGCGGATGGCGGCCAGGGCGCGCTCGCGCAGCCCATCCTGGTCGAGCGCGATGAACCACTGCTCCGTCGCGCGGAACAGCGTCGGGTTCTTGCAGCGCCAGCAGTGCGGATAGGTGTGCGTGAGCGGCACCTGCGCGACCAGCGCGCCGCGGGCCCGCAGCAGCTCGATGATCTTGGGGTTGGCCTCCCACACCGTCTGCCCGGCGAAGTGCTCGACCTCGGCGATGAACCGGCCGTCGTCGTCGACGGGATTGTAGATGCGCAGGCCGAGCGACTTGCCGAGGTCGTAGTCTTCCTCGCCGTGGCCCGGCGCAATGTGCACGAGCCCGGTGCCGGCGTCCATGGCCACGAACTCCGCGGCGGCGATCTTCCCCTCGCGGTCGATCCACGGATGCGTGTACACGGTATCGACGAGATCGGATCCGTGCATTCCGAGCTCGACCGGCTTCACCGTGAGCCGTCCCCCCGAGCGTTCAGTGAGGAGGCGTTGATAGTCCTCGAGACGCGCGCGCGCGACCACGTGGACGTCACCGGCCACGTTCACCGCCGCATAGCTCTGCGACGGGTGCACGGCGATCGCGAGGTTGGCGGGCAGCGTCCACGGCGTCGTCGTCCAGATGATGGCGAACGCCGGACGGCCGGCCAGCACGCCGGCCAGCACCGGGGGCACGCTCACGAGGGGAAACTTCACGTACACGGACGGCGTCCGCTGCTCCTCGTACTCCACCTCGGCCTGGGCCAGCGCGGTCTTGCAGTGCATGCACCAATGCACCGGCTTGAGCCCCTTGTAGACGAGCCCGCGGCCGACGAAGCGGCCGAACTCCCGAGCGATCACCGCCTGGTAGGCCGGCGCCATCGTGATGTACGGGTTGTCCCAGTCGCCGAAGACGCCCAGTCGCTTGAACTGCTCGCGCTGCACCTGCACGTAGCGTGTGGCATAGGCGCGGCACTTGCCGATCTTCTCGAGCGGGTCCATCGCCCGCCGCACGTCGATGGACGCGGTGTCGAGGCCGAGCTCCTTGTCGACCTGGTGCTCGATCGGCAGACCGTGGCAGTCCCAGCCGGGGACGTAGACGGCGTTGAAGCCGAGCATGGAGCGCGACTTCACGACGACGTCCTTGAGGACCTTGTTGAGGACGTGGCCCATGTGGATGTCGCCGTTGGCGTAGGGCGGGCCGTCGTGCAGGATCCACAGTGGGCGGTCGGCGGCCGCCTCGCGCAATCGCTTGTAGATGCCGACCTCGTCCCACCAGCCAAGCATCCGGGGCTCGGCCTGGGCCAGGTTGGCCTTCATCGGAAAGTCGGTTTTGGGCAGGTTCAGCGTGGCTTTGTAGTCCATGACCCAGGAAGCGTCATGGTACCACACGCCCTTTGCCGGCTACTTCGGGGTCAGGTGCACCTCGCCCTGGGCGGCGTCGATGATCATCTTGAAGCGGTCGAGGAAATCGCGCCCCAGCAGGCCGTCGCCGGCCCCGCTGCCGGCCAGCTCGTAGGACCCGACCGGCATCCGTCCCACGCGCGCGTCGCCGACCTCCAGCGAGTCGACGACGACGTAGCTGATGCGGTCGCTGCCGGTGACCCCCACGATGCTTCCCGTCCCCACCGGCCGCGTGATCGCGACCCCCGCCGCTAGCAGCGTCCGCGGGCTGATCATCGTGCGATCGGCGCCGGTGTCGAGCAGCAGCTGGGCGGTGAACGTGCCGTTGATCCGCACGTCGACCATGATCCGCTGCCCCGGGGTGTACTTGATCACCGTCGAGCCGGGTGATTTGACGGCGGCCGCGGGGGCGCTCGACGGTGGCGGTGCGGGCGCGTTGCGCATCTCGAGCGGCACGGCGGTGCCACGATAGCGATCGGGAATTTTCTCGAGGCCGTCGGCGTAGTGATTCTGACCGGCGCCGTCCGTGTAGCGATAGAACTGAGCCTCGGCGCGGGGGGCGGCCAGCAGCAGGCTCAGCGAGAACCCAGCGATGACCGCCCAGCGCATACAGCGATCATAGCCCACAGCGTCGAAGGCGATATACGACCATTTCGGGGCCGCCGGCGACCTCCACGCGCTCCAGCCGCACGCGGTGGAGCGGCTCCAGGAGATCGGCGCGCGCGGTCAGGCGCGGGAACCACGTCGGGAACACGATCACGTAGTCGGGGCAGGTCTCGGCCACGAAGCGGATCACGCCCTCCTCGCCCTGCCGGCGATAGGGCAGGATCTCGGGCGTCACCAGCCCCATGAGGTCGACGATCTCCCGGCGGGAGACGTAGGCGATGGCGCCGATGTCGTTCACCGCGAGGCGGGCGGTTCCGGGCGTGTGCCCGGCGACCCAGTGGCCGAGGCTCACCTGCATCGCCTCGATGTTCTGCACGCCCCAGGCGTAGCGCTCCGCAGCCGGGACCAGCGCCCACAGGGCCAGCGCCAGCCAGCCGATCAGCGCGAGCCGGCGTCGGTGCGGCGGCACGGCGCCGAGCCCGACGGCGACGACGACGAGGGCCAGCGGCAGCAGATGGATCGAGTAGCGCCCTTCCTGAAAGCCCGGGCCGCGATACGGCGCCAGGAGCGCCATGCCGAGCGGGTGCGCCAGCAGGGCGAGCGCCATCACTCCGAACGCCGCGCCGCGTCGCCACCACGCCAGCCCGAGCGCCGGCAGCAGGACGAGCGGCAGCAGCGCGTGCGTGCGCCAGAGCCAGGCCGCCCACTCGCGGGCGAACGCGCATGGTCTGATCAGGAGCGTCGTCGCGAGCGGCTCGCGCAGTCCGCCCAGCCACCCAAGGAGCCCGCCCTCGACCTTCGCCGCCGCCGTCGCGGGGTACGGCGCGCCAACCGTCGCGTAGGAGAAGACGACCATCGGCGCCACGACGGCGACCGGCACCAGCACGAAGACGGCCAGCCTCGATACCGTGGGTGGCCGGGCCAGCGCCAGGAACGGGATCAGCAGCGCGGCCTCGGGCCGTGCGGTCACCGCGAGCGCGGCCAAGGCCGCGGTGAGCCATACGCTCCCCCCGGCGTGGGCGAGCAGGGCGGCGGCGACCAGCAGCGCCGCCAGCGTGACCTCCATGCCCGAGAGGGCGCCCCAGGCGACGGGCCCCGCCCACAGCAGCGCCACGCCGGCGGCGAGCGCCATCTCGCGGGGCGCGCCCCAGGCCAGGGCCGCGCGACGCGTGAGCACCGCCGCGCCGAGCGCACAGGCCGTGCCGAGCACCTTGGCCAGGCCGACCGAGGCGCCGGCCACGACGGCGCCGGCGGCGAGGAGCAGCGTCCACAGCGGCGCCGTGGAGCCCGCGACCGGCCGCCCGGGGTTGTACGCGAACCCGGCGCCCTCGGCCAGGTTGCGGGCGAAGTGCAAGTGGATCCACGAGTCGTCGAGCGGGAAGCCGGCGACACCGGCCACGCGGTGCTCGACCACCGTGAAGAGGACGAGCGGCAGGGCGGCGGCCAGGACGACGATCAGGTCGTCGCGGCCGCACACCCCGCTAGTGCGCGCGGACGAGCGTGTATCCGGCGTAGTGAACGGGCTTCTGGCCGAGCGGCAGCAGGTACAGATAGCGGCCGTGGGGGATCTCGATCTCCGTCAGGCCCGGCGGCCGCTCGGTCGCGGGACTCCAGTGGTCGACGAACCAGACGAGCCGCTTGATCCCGACCGGCACCTCCACCTGGGCGTCGGTCAGCGGGAGCATCGACGCCGCCAGCCGCGGCGCGTAATAGCCCGGCGACACGTCGCCGATCCGCAGCTCGTAGATCGTGTACCCCGGCAGGTAGAACATCGCGTGGCGCAGCCAGGGGTAGGAGCGCGCATTGCCGAGCTCGGTGATGATCGCGGTCTCCTCGGCCGGATAGAGGCCGCGGATGGCCGCCACGAAGGTGGCCATCACCTCCTCGTGCTCGCGCAGGGCGGCGGCGGTGCGGCTGAAGATCCAGTCGAACGCCTCGTGCTCGGCCGCCTGGAGCCAGGCCGGCTTGGGCGCGTCGAAGTCGCGCGGCAGCGGCCGCGCGCTCACGAAGAACGCCCCGTCGGCCACGACGATCAGCGTGACCACGGCCGCCGCCAGCGCGGTGCGCGCGGAGGCGCGCGGCACCCACTCCGCCACCCGGGCCAGCGCGGCCAGCAGGACGCGGGCGAGGAAGATGACCAGGGCCGGGAGGAACGTGAGGACGTACCCCGCCTGGCCGAAGTGCACGAGCGTGTAGACCAGCACCGGCGGCACCGTCCACGCGAGCAGGAACCATTCGCGCAGCCCCCAGCCATGCCGCCGCACGTACCACGGAATCAGCAGGGCCACGGCCGCCAGCGGTCCCAGCGCCACCAGCACGGACTCCAGCAGGTAGCGCGACATGCGCAGCGTCACCTCGATGGGCCCGCCCAGGATTGACGTCGGCATCACCACCGTGTCGGCGAGCTGGCGGGACGCGTCGAGATAGCGCTCGAGCCCGCCGGTCAGCCAGATCATCGGCACGAACCACACCAGCACGGCCAGGGCGAAGACCGCGCCAGACAGGGCGAGCGCGCGCCGGCGCCGCACGCCGACGGCGACCGAGACCAACCACAGCGGGAAGAGCAGCACGAGGAGCGATTGCCGGAGGCCGCCGGCCAGGCCCAGATAGCCCGCCGCCAGCCACGCGTCGGTCTCGCTGCCGCGTAGAGCCCGGAAGGCGAAGTAGGCGACGACCGAGGCCATGAGGGCCTCGCCGGCGTAGCTGAGCCCCACCGTGCCGTAGAACCAGAACAGCGGACTGACGGCGAGCAACGCGGCGGCGGTCAACGCGGTCGGCCGATCGTAGACGGCGCGGGCCAGCAGGTACACGACGAACGTCCCGGCGCCGCTGAAGGCGACCGCCAGCAGGACGTAGGCCGCCGCTGCATCACCCGTCCAGCCGTGCACGAGGCGACCGAGGGCGACGTAGAGGATGTAACCGGGCGGATGCGGCTGGTGCTTGACGACGTCGTACTCGTGCAGCGCCAGGGCGAACTGCACCGCATCCCAGTTGTAGAGCATCCGCGCGCGATACGGCAGCCGCGAGAGGACGGTCAGCACCGAGAGGGCGAGCGCGATCAGGTAGTCCCAGCGGTCGGCTCGCTCGCCCATGGCGACTGTGGAGTATACCCGGGTGGGCGCCCGACGGTCCGGGTGGCTCGCGGGCGCTCGCCCGCCGGGTCGCTAGCCCGCCAGCGCGGCGACGCCGAGGACGCCCGCCCAGTCCCCGAGGCGAGCCCGCTCGATGCGGAGCGATTCGCGGGCGCGAATGGTGTCCGACCGGAGCGCCCCCGCGCAGGCCACGCCGATCGACGTCAGGGTGTCGACCGAGACGCTCAGGCGGGCGATGGTCTGCTGCAGGGCCTCGACAACGTCCGTGGAGCCGCGATCCGGGGCGGGGGGGACTCGGTTTGCGCGAACAGCCGGCCGTCCCTCGTGACGGCCCCCGCCCGGATGCGGGTGCCTCCGAGATCGACGCCGATCGTGAAGGCTACGCCTTCTTCTCCTCTTCCTTCCGGGCGGGCGTCTCCTCCTTGGTGGCCTCGTTGACGCCCTTCTTGAACTCCTTCACGCTCGAGCCCAGTGAGCGGGCCAGCTCCGGCAGGCGGTTCGCACCGAAGAGGACCAGTACGATCACCAGGATGATCAACAGTTCCTGATAGCCCAGGCCAAACATGTGAGGCTCCTTTTCTCGCGGCGCCCTTCACCTTACCCCCGGGCTCAGCCCCCGCGCAAGACCCTCCGCTCGCCAACCCGGGTCGTCACCCGGCGGGAGTCGAAGAACTCGAGCAAGGGGATGGCGTACTTCCGGGAGATCCCGAGCAGGTCCTTGATGTCCGCGGGGCCGATCTCCTTGCGCTCGCGCAGCATCGTCACGAGCTTGTCCTGGATGGCGTCCAGCGCCTGGGCGTGGAAATACAGCGACTCCTTCACCCTGACGAGCTTACGGGCCTCGATCAGCAGCTGGAAGAGCTCGTGCTCCTCGTCGCCCGACAGCCCCGCCCGGGCCAGGGCCTCCTCGGGGCTGGGCGGCGCGGCGGCGGCGGTCAGGAAGTCCTGCTCCAGCCGGTCGGTGGCTCTTTGCTGGTCGGGCGTGAGCCGCACCTCGTGGGAGGCCAGCCGCACCTTGTCGCGGTCAACACGGACCACGCCCTCGGTCTCGAGCGTGGCCAGCAGGTGAGCGAAGACCCGTTCGTCCGGCGCGCCCGCCCGTCCCCGCAGCTCCTCGCGCGACATGCCGGGTCGCAGCGGTGATGCCCGGTGGAACTGCGCCAGGGCCGCCACCGCGAGATCTCGCAACCGGGCCAGGCTCTCCGGGTGCACGAACCAGTCGCGGTCGATCGCCTCGACCCGACCGGCGCCCTGCAGGGCGTCGAGCAGGCTGCGCAGGCGGTCGGGCCCGAACGGCACCCGCCCGGAGAGCGGCCCCACCCGCACCCCGGCACCGCCGGCGTGGCGGACGTGCTCCTCGACGACCGCCTCGGGGTTGCCCTCGGCCAGCAGCTTCACGTGGGCCAGATGCGCGGGCGCCTTGAGCTTGAACCGCGGCGGGGCGATGTCGAGCAACGTCCCGCCGCCGATCGTCACCATGGGCGAGTAGGAGCGGATCACGAAGCGATCACCCGGCAGCGCGACCAGAGGCGCCTCCAGCCGGAAGCGCGCAAACGCGGCGTGACCGGGTGCCAGCTCCGGACGGTCGAGCAGCAGCACGCGGGCCATGATCTCGCTGGTGCCGGCGTGGACGCGGACGCGATCGCGGCTTTTCAGCGGGCGTGGCGCGTCGGGCAGGAGCTCGAGCGCGGCGTCCACGAGAACCGATGGGACGAGCGTGCCGGCCAGGCCCAGCACGTTGCCCCGCTCGACCGCGGCACGCTCCACCCCCTGCAGATTGACGGCGGTGCGCTGGCCGGCGCTCGACTCGGTGACGGCCTGGCCGTGCGTCTGCAGGCCGCGGATCTTGGCCAGGACGCCGGCTGGGAAAACCTCCACGCGGTCGTCGACTCGTAGGCGTCCGGCCATCAGCGTCCCGGTGACGACCGTGCCGAAGCCCTTGATCGTGAACACGCGATCGATGGGCAGCCGAGCCAGCTGATCGGTCCCGCGCGACCGCACCTGGGTCGCGATGTCGCGCAGGGCGGCGCGCAGCTCGGCGATCCCCTCACCCGTCTTGGCCGACACCGGCAGGATCGGACCGCCCGCAAGGAAGGTGCCGCGCGCCAGGCCGGCGACGTCCTCCCGGACCAGATCCAGCCAGTCCGGCTCGACTAGGTCCGTCTTGGTGAGGACGACCAGGCCGCGCTGGATGTGCAGCAACGAGCAGATGGCGAAGTGCTCGCGGGTCTGGGGCATCACTCCTTCGTCGGCGGCGATCACCAGCATCGCGACGTCGATCCCGCCCACGCCGGCCAGCATGTTCTTGATGAAGCGCTCGTGGCCAGGGACGTCCACGACCTCGATCGTGAGCCCATCGGGCTCTTCGAGGAAGGCGAAGCCGAGGTCGATGGTGATGCCGCGGGCCTTCTCCTCGGGCAATCGGTCGGTGTCGGTGCCGGTCAGCGCCTTGACCAGCGACGTCTTGCCGTGGTCGATGTGCCCGGCCGTGCCGACGACGACGTGCTTGGCCACTTCAGCCATGGATCAGACGGCGCGTGGGGCGGCGCCGGGCTCGCTGGGATCGTCCGCGCGCGCGGCCCGCGTGAGAGCGGCGGCGAGGGCAGCCACCTGGGTCGGCAGCACGGTACGGCAGTCGAGGAACAGGCGGTCATCGATCATGCGGCCAATGACCGGGGGATCGCCGACACGCAGCGCGACGTCGAGAGCTCGGGCCGCAGCGGGCGTGTCGCCCACGGCGAGGCCGGCGGTGGGAAGCTGGACGGTGGGCAGCGCGCCACCGCCGACCTCCGCGTAATCCTGCATCACCTTGGGGGCCAGGCGCTCACGGACGTCCGGAGTCAGCCGCCTGAGCACCTTGCTCGCCCGCTGGCGCACCTGCGTGAGCGGCTCCGTCAGCGCGCGCAGCGTGGGAATCGTCTGCTGCGCGGTCCCCGCCTCGTACGCGTAGAGCGTCGCCTCCAGGGCGGCGATGGTGAACTTGTCGATCCGCAGCGCCCGGTTCCACGGGTTCTTCTTCAGCCGCGCGACGATCGCGCGGCGCCCCACCACGATGCCGGCCTGGGGCCCGCCCAGCAGCTTGTCCCCCGAGAACGACACCAGATCGACGCCTGACGCGACGACCTCGGGCACGGTGGGCTCGTAGGGAAAGCCCCACGGGCGGAGATCCACCAGCGAGCCCGAGCCCAGGTCTTCCATGACGGGGATCCCGCGCTCGCGCCCCAGATCGGTCAGCTCGCGCGAGCTGACGGCGGCCGTGAAGCCGACGACCCGGTAGTTGGACGTGTGGACCTTCAGCAACAGGCCGGTGTTGGCGCCGATGGCCTCGGCGTAGTCGCGCAGGTGGGTGCGATTGGTGGCACCCACCTCGCGCAGCACCGCACCGCTGCGCAACATGATGTCGGGGATCCGGAACTCGCCACCGATCTCGATCAACTCACCCCGGGAGACGACGACCTCCTTGCCGTGGGCGAGGGTCTCCAGCGCCAGGAGCACGGCTGCCGCGTTGTTGTTGACGACGAGCGCGTCCTCGGCACCGGTCAGCCGGCGCAGCAGGGCCTCGACGTGGCTGTATCGGGATCCCCGCTCCTTGGAGGCCAGGTCCAGCTCCAGGTTCGAGTACGCCGCGCCGACCGCCGCCACCCGCTCCAGCGCCAGGGCGCTGAGCAGCGCCCGACCGAGATTGGTGTGCAGGACCACGCCCTGGGCGTTGATGACCGGGCGCAGCGAGAAGACACCGGAGCGCTGTCCCGCCTGCAGCACGCGCGCGGCCAGCGCGGCGACATCGGCAGGCACCTCGGAGGTCGCCAGGACGCGGCGGCGCTCGGCGTCGAGGGCCTCGCGCGCCATGTCGGTCAGCCGGGCGCGGGGAATGCCGGCCACCTCGGGGCGGCCGCCAAGGGCGCGCAGGAGCTGATCGACTGACGGCAGGCGGCGGAGCGTGGCCCGGTCAGCGCTCACGCAGTGCCGCCTCGACCTTGGCGCGGACGCGGCCGATGACCTCCTGCGCCTCTGCCCGCCAAGCCTGGGCCGTCCACTTCCCGTCGCCGGCGACGCCCCCGCGGCGAACGGCCTCCTCGGTCAGACCGGCCCACAGCTCGTCGAGATCGGACGCCGAGAGCCGTTGCCCGCGCAGCGCGCGCGCCCAGTCGGCGGCCAGCGCCTCGATCAGACGATCGCGCTCGGTGGCGAGCCGGCGGGCGCGGCGGATGAGATCGGCCAGGCGGGACGGCACCGCGCTACTCCCTCACCAAGTCGCGCACGGTGTCGACGAGGTTGGCCTCGAAGCGACCGGTCGAGGCGCACGCGTAGACGGGCAGGGCCTTCAGCTTGCCGGAGCTGCCCTTGCGATGCCCTTGGGTGCGCATCTTGGAGTTCACCTGCAGCAGCGTCGTGTCGGCTTCGCCGGCCTCGGCAAACAAGGTGAAGGACGCCAGGGCCTCGCCCTCCAGCCGGTCATCGCCGAGCGTGCCGCAGTCAGCCCACAGCCCGATCGGCGTGACGAAGTCGTCGGAGGCGATGACGCCGGAGTCCCGTGCGACCACGCGCAGCGGCAGGTTCTCGCGCGCCAGCGCCTTCACGAGGGCACCCCAGGTGCGCGCGTAGCCGGCCGGGATCTCGGCGCGGTACGGCGGCGGCGCCAGTGGCGAGACGTGCGGCCGGCCGCATCCGGTGAGCGCCAGGGCGGAGATCACCACCACCAGACTACCGCTTGTGATGGTCGATGCCACGGTAGGTGTCGATGAACCGTGTGATGCGCTTCTCGTCGAACTCCTCGAACCGGTCCAGGCGCGTCCACGCCGTGAGCGCGATCCGGCTCTTCATGCCCGGATAGGGCGCCAGCAGCACGTGCTTGTCGTGCTTCCTGACGATGCCACGGAGCTTGTCGACCAACTCGGGGCAGGTGCAGTTGTACTGGACGACCACCCCCCCATCCTCGAGGTTGTGGACCTGCAGTTCCAGGGGAATGGGCCGGGTGTGGACGCCCCAAGGGGCGATGTAGGGCAGGTGCGGGCCGGAGGTCGGCGGATCGGAGTTGTAGGCGACGTGGGGATCGGATGCCGTCTGGATGTGGTCGTTACCGAGGTCGGAGAACCGTTCGCCGGGCAGATCGGCAGCGGCTCGATAAGCAAACCATCCGACCACCGCCGCCACGACCACCACCGCGGCGACAGTGGCTCCGACCTTCAGAGGGCGACGAGAGGACCCTCTGGCGCCGGCGTCCTTGCCTTTGCCCTGGTACTTGGCCATCGTCCTCGTTTCCCGGTGGCGGAAGCGTGTGGGAGTCGAACCCACCTCCAGCTTGTCTAGAGCCGGACACCGGATTTGAAGTCCGGGAGGCCCACCGGGTTCCTAGACGCTTCCGG
>JBGQLG010000023.1:0-46721 GCA_041499965.1 Methylomirabilia bacterium | reverse complement strand
CGCGAGGTGCTCAACGGCGTCTTCCTCTATCACTGCGTGAAGGCCGGGCTCGACTACGCGATCATCAACACCGAGCGGCTGGAGCGCTATCCCTCGATCCCCGAGGAGGAGCGCCGGCTGGCCGAGGACCTGATCTACTGGCGCGGGAGCGATCCGGTGGCGGCCTTCGCCGCCCACTTCCGCGAGCGCACGAAGACGCCGGTCGCCAAGAGCACGCTCTCGCTGGACGAGCGGCTGGCCCGCTACATCGTGGAGGGCAGCCGCGACGGCCTGACCGCCGACCTGGACGAGAAGCTCCGCGACACGGCGCCGCTCGACATCATCAACGGCCCGCTGATGCGCGGGATGGACGAGGTCGGCCGGCTCTTCAACGACAACCAGCTCATCGTGGCCGAGGTGCTCCAGTCGGCCGAGTCGATGAAGGCGGCGGTCGCCCACCTGGAGCCGTTCATGGAGAAGGCCGACAGCGCCAGCCGGGCGACGATCGTGCTGGCCACCGTGAAGGGCGACGTCCACGACATCGGCAAGAACCTCGTGGACATCATCCTGTCCAACAACGGCTACCGCATCATCAACCTCGGCATCAAGATCCCGCCCGAGGAGCTCATCGCGGCGTATCGCACCCACAAGCCCGATGCGTTCGGTCTCTCCGGCCTGCTCGTGAAGTCGGCCCAGCAGATGGTCGTGACCGCCCAGGACCTGAAGGTGGCCGGGGTGGACATCCCGCTGTTCGTCGGCGGCGCGGCGCTCACGCGCAAGTTCACGGCCACGCGCATCGCGGCCGAGTACGGGGGCCTCACGCTCTACGCCAAGGACGCGATGGACGGCCTCGACCTGGCCAACCAGCTCTTCTCCGCCGTCTCCCGCGAGGCGCTGACCGAGCGCGTGCGGGCCGAGCAGGCGACCCTGGTGGAGGGCGCGGCCGAGGCGGCGCCGCTCCGGCCGGCCACGCCGGCGGCGCGGCCCGCGGGCGTGCCGCGCGTCGAGGTGCCCGCGCCGCCGGACCTCGAGCGCCACGTGGTGCGCGACGTGCCGCTGTCCCACGTCTACCCGTACCTCAACCTCCAGATGCTCTACGGCAAGCACCTCGGGCTGCGCGGGCCGGTGGTCCGGCTGCTGGAGGAAGGCGACGCCAAGGCGATCGAGCTGCGCGAGGTCATCGAGGGGCTCAAGGCGGAAGCGATCCGCGACGGGCTGCTGCACGTCCACGGTGTCTATCAATGGTTCCGCACCCAGGCCGCCGGTGAGACGCTCACGCTGCTCGGAGCCGGCGGCGACCCGGTCGCCCGGTTCACCTTCCCGCGCCAGGCGGACGGCGAGCGGCGGTGCCTGACCGACTTCGTACGCGACGACCGCGAGGACGCGGTCGCCCTGTTCGTGGTGACGGGCGGCGGCGGCGTCCGTGAGCGGTCCGAGGCGTGGAGGCAGCGCGGCGACTACCTGCGCTCGCACGCGCTGCAGGCGCTGGCCATCGAGTGCGCGGAGGCCGCCGCCGAGTGGCTGCACGCGCGACTGCGCACGCTGTGGGGCTTCCCCGACGCCTCCGAGCTGTCGATCGCCGACAAGCTCAAGGCCCACTACCGGGGGATGCGCGTGTCGTTCGGCTACCCGGCCTGCCCGGAGCTGGCCGACCAGGTCACGCTGTGGCGGCTGCTCCGTCCCGAGGAGATCGGCGTCGCCCTGACCGAGGGCTACATGATGGATCCCGAGGCGTCGGTCTCGGCGCTCGTCTTCCACCACCCGCAGGCGAAGTACTTCAAAGCCACCGACTGATGGCCACGCGCGCGCGCACCGCGCGTCGCCCTCACCTGCTGATCGCGCTCGGCGTCATCGTCCTGATCGGCGCCATCTGGTACCGCGCGCCCGAATTCCTGCACACGATCGAGTTCAACCTCTACGACCAGAACTTCCGGCTGCGCGGGCGCCGCGTGCCCAACCCGCAGGTGGCCATCGTCACCATCGACGAGCCTAGCCTGGTCGCCGTGGGCCACTGGCCGTGGCCGCGCACGGTCCTCGCCCGGCTCGTCCGGCGCCTGGATGAAGCCGGTGCCGCCTCGATCGCCTTCGACGTGCTCCTGAACGAGCCGGACCCCTGGCCGGAGCGCGAGTTCGGCGACCGGCTGCGGCAGCGCCTCGGCGCCCGCGGCCTCGATGCGAGCGGCCGCGCCGTGCTGGAGAAGGCGGTCGCCGAGACGGATCATGACGCTGCGCTGGCCGCCGCGATCCGCGACAGCGGGCGGGTCGTGCTGGCCAGCAACTTTCTCTTCGCCGGCACCACGCCGATCGACGTGGCCGAACGCGCGGGCTCGCCGATGAAGTCGGCCCTCGGCGTCCGCCTAGCGACCGATCCCCCGCCGGCCAACCGGGGGCCCGCCTTCAGCAACTTCCCCGAGCGGGCCCTCTATCCGCCACCGCGCGCCCGTCAGGAGACCTTCCCGATCCCCTCGCTGCTGGCGGCGGCCGCCGCCATCGGCCACGTGAACAACTTCTCGGAAAGCGACGGCTCGACTCGCTACGAGGCGCTCATCATCGAGTCGCGCGGGTACTACTACCCGAGCCTGGCCATCGAGGCCGTGCGCATCGCCGCCGGCCTCGATTCGTCCACGCTGACGATGACGTTCGGCGACTCGGTGCAGCTGGGCGACATCGTCATCCCCACCGACGCGCGGAGCCGGGTGCTGATCGACTACGCCGGCCCCGACGGGACGATCCCTCACGTGCCAGCCGCCGACGTCCTGCACGGCAAGGGGCTGGAGCGCGTCAAGGACCGCGCGGTGTTCATCGGCGCCACGGCGCCGGGCCTGTACGATCTGCGCGTCACGCCCTTCTCCACGGCCATGCCCGGGGTCGAGAAGCACGCGAACATGGCCGCGAACATCCTCGACCGTCGGTTCATCGTCCGTCCGGTGTGGTTCGAGTACGTGGAGGCGGCGAGCATCGTGCTGTTCCCGCTGCTCCTGGCCCTCGTCGTCCCCGCCATGCGTCCCTACCCGAGCATCGCGATGACGGTCGTGATCTCGGCGGCGCTGTTCGGGGCCGGCCACTATGCGTTTCGCGGCGGCCAGTGGATCAACCTCGTCTACCCCTCGCTGGCGCTGCTGCTCACCTTCATCGGGATCACGGTGTACCGGTTCCTCTTCGAAGAGCGGCAGCGGCAGTACACGCGGCGGGCCTTCCAGCAGTACGTGAGCCCCGAGGTCGTCGAGCAGATCATGCAGCACCCCGAGGTGCTGCAGTTCGGCGGTGAGCTGCGCAACCTGACCGTGCTCTTCTCCGACATCCGCGACTTCACGACCTTCACCGAGAAGAACGATCCCCAGCTGGTCGTGCAGATGCTGCGCGAGTACCTGACCGAGATGACGCGCATCGTGATCGAGGAGGGGGGCACGCTCGACAAGTACATCGGCGACGCTGTGATGGCCGAGTTCGGCGCGCCGATCGCCTACCCCGACCACGCGCTGCGCGGCTGCCGGGCGGCGCTGCGCATGGCCGCCGAGGTGGAGCGGCTGACCGCCAAGTGGACGGCCGAGGGCCGGGAGCCGTTCCGCATCGGCCTCGGCGTGAACACCGGCAACATGGTCGTGGGCAACCTCGGCTCCGAGCAGCTCTTCGACTACACGGTCATCGGCGACGAGGTCAACCTGGGCGCGCGGCTGGAGTCGCTCAACAAGGACTACCAGACGGACAAGCACATCATCATCAGCGAGGGCACGTACGAGGCGGCCGGTGCGGCGATCGAGGTGCGACGTCTCGGCGAGGTGAAGGTGAAGGGCAAGACGCGCCCGGTCGTGATCTACGAGCTGCTCAGCCTCACCCCCGCGTCGACGACCGTCTCCCCCTAGTCGCCACTACATCGACGAAGCTCTGACTCGGGACGCTAGTCGCAGGGCTGCGAGGCGCAGAGCGGTGGCCGGAGCCGCGATCCCCCGGTCCCGGGGGGTTCGCACGGTGGCTGGGTACCCGGCGGACACATCACCACCGGGCCGGGCGCCGGCTGGTTCTTGACGTCCTGACCGCAGCCGTTGCACCCACCCGTATTGCCGATTGGAGGGTTGCTCACCTGGATGGGGTTGACCGGCGGCGTGTCGCCGATGCCGGTGTTGATGATCGTCTGGGTCTGCTGGGGGGTCGGGAGCACCACGTTGATGATGAGCAGCTCGTTGGCGTTCTGGGTCGACTGGTTCTGGGCCGTCTGCAGCGCGGCCTGCACCGGGCCGGACAGGCTCGAGACCGGGGTCGGCGCGCCGGGGGGCTGGTTGCCGACCTGCCGCACGAAGTTGCCGCCGGTGAGCGTCACCGCCTGGCCGGTGCGGGTGACGTACGTCGCGCGGGCCGAGCCCGGCGCTTGACCGGGCGACGGGAACACGTACGTCAGCGTCTCCTGGGTGGCGGGGTTGTACACGGTGATGAGGATCGTGCCTCGCACCGCCGCCACGCCGTTGGGCGTCGAGATGTTGAAGTTCGACTGCCGCGCGCGCACCAGCGAGACCGCCGCCTGCGAGACCTGCGCGCGCACCTTGCCGGCCACGACGTGGAACGAGGCGTCGCGGTCCCGGGTCGCGGTGTCGTAGTCGAGCTTGGTCACGGCGAAGCGCGTGTTCTCGGCGATGAGGATCGTGCTGCCGTCGGGCAGCGTCAGGTCGGCCGCGCCGCCGGCCAGTGTCCGGATCTGGTCACCCTCGACGAGACGGGCGCCGACCGTGGCCGGCGTCCAGGCGGTCTGGCCCTTCGCCATCAGATCGACACGGCCGTTGGCCCGCACGACCTCGGCGCTGGCCGGCCGTATCTGGGCGTGGGCCGAGCCCCAGGCGGCCAGGATCAGCGACGCGACGATTCCCACGACGACACTGCGCGGTCTCAGCATCTGCATGGCGTTGTCCTCGCCGCGACCGGTATTTCGGGCCCGGGGCACCGAAGTGCGTTCAACTTAGCACGAACACTCGCGCCCACGGTAGCGCGCCTTGCCCGGAGGCGAGATTCGACGCGAGGTCGGCGAGGCTAAGGCACCGCCAAGCCTGGCCGAAGCCGCCCAGGCGTGACGCGCACGCTCAGTGGTGGCAGGCGACGCAGTCGAGCGGGGCCTGGGTGCCGCGCGAGGCGTTCTGAGAGCGGTGACAATCGACGCACCACCCCATGCTGAGCGGCGGCGGGGCGGGCTTGAGGCCGACCAGGTTGGCCAGGTCGTTGAGGAGGTGCGGCCCGGTGTGAGCGCCCACGACGCGCATCTGCTCGATCGGCCCATGACAGCTCTGGCAGGCGACGCCGGCGCGTACGTGGGGCTTGTGCGTGAAGTGCGTGAACTCCGGGACCTTGAAGACGCGCACCCAGGGGATCGGCGTCCCGCTCTCGGCGAACTGCCGGATCTTGGCGATCTCGGGGTTGTCCTGGGCGCCGATGATCTTGTGGCAGCCCAGGCAGCGCTCCACCGAGGGCAGCCCGGCGTACTCCGAGCGCCGCGCATCCGCGTGGCAGTACTGGCAATCGATCTTGAACGAGCCGGCGTGGATCAGGTGGCTGAAGAAGATCGGCTGGCGCGGTGCCCCCGACACCGCCACCAGCGTCCGCGCGGCTTCGGGCCGGAACGCGGGCGTGGCCAGCGTGCGCAGGTAGGCCGTGATGTCCCGGGCGTGGGCCTCCCCCAGATAGGTCCCGAACGGGGGCATGCCCGGCGAGAGTCCCTCGGCCGGTCCGCCGCGCAGGATGATGTTGACGATGAACGCATCGGGCAGCGTGTTCATGAGCCGCCCGTCGGCGAGGTCGGACGGCTTGGTGGCGAAGCCGACGGCCGACGGGCCATCGCCGCGGCCCGCGTCACCGTGGCAGACGACACAGTGGGTGACGTAGAGCTGGCGGCCGGTGACGACCTCGCGGGACGCCGACGCCGCGGCGGCACCGGCGCGCGAGGTGAGCGCGAAGGCGAGAGCGATCAGGACGAGCAGACCGGCGGCAGCGCCGCCGGCCCACATCCGCCGGCTCAACGCGTGGGAACTCCCCCCGGTGTGGTGTGCTACTCCCGGATCAGTTGCTGCCGTCTTTGGAGATAGCCGTGCCGGACCGCGCTGTACATGTCGATCACGCTCTCCTCGAAGCCCTGGAAGAGGTCGTAGTTGAGCGCGCGCTCGTTGATCGCGTCGCCGATCTTCATGGCCAGCCGGTCGAAGATGAACGGCAGGACGTAGCTGAGCGGATCCATGGCGCCATCGACGAACTTGCCGATGCCGTCCCGTACGGTGAGCGGCTCCATGAACGGCAGCACCAGGTACGGGCCCGGACCGTTGCCCCACACCCCCAGGGTCTGGCCGAAGTCCTCGCGGCTCTTGTGGATCCCCCAGAAGTCCTTGGCGGGATCGAACAGGCCGCCGATGCCGGCGGTGCTGTTGATCAGGAAGCGGGCCAGCTCACGCCCGGCCCCCTCCCACTTGCCCTGCAGCAGGCTGTTGACCAGGCGCGGGACGAAGTTGATGTTGTCGAAGCCGTTGCTGATGAGCACCTGCCAGGGCTCCGGCATGACGAACATGTAGGCCCGCGCCGCCGGCTTGAACACCCAGGTATCGACGCCCCGGTTGAAGGCGAACATCTTCTCGTTGAAGGATTCCCAGGGGTCGTATTCCTCCTCGGGCATGTCGGCCGTGTCCTGGGCCTTCTGGGCCAGGGCAGAGCCACCATCGAAGAGGTCGGCCGGCAGGGTGAGCGGCTGCTCGCCGAGTGTGAGCTCGTCGTCGGACGCGGTGAGCAGCGCCGGCTCGTCGCCGGCCGTGGCCACCGGCTCGGAGGTGACGACCCGGCCGCCCTCCCCCTCGATGGTCGGCGCGATCACGCTCGGCGCCGTCAGCCCGGCGGTCAGCGTGTCATCTGACTTCAGCGATCCCGAGAAGGTACCGCAGCCGCTGAGCACGACGGTCGCGGCGACCGCCAGCAATAACGCGCTGCCCATGCCCGCCCAGCTATTGTCGCGGCGACCCACGTGTCGAATCCTCCTCGGAAACGTTGGCGCCCGGGGCGCCACCGCAACAATATAGCGGAAGTTTGAAAGGCGTCGCCGGAAAATCCCGAGCCGTCGCGAACGCACGCACAGACATTGTGTGGCCCACGCTCCCAGGCTATGGTGGTGGGGTGCGCCAGGCGGCGGCCGCGGCGCTGATGAGGGGGGCATACGTGAGTCGAGGGCGTGCACGCGAGTTCTGGTGCGAGGTCGTGTCCGAGACCGTGCAGATCCGCCTCAAGCGCAACGGCGGGTTCGGCCGCGTGCAAGGGTACTTCGTGCAGTGCAACCAGGTCGACTGTCAGTACGTCGAAGAGAACAAGCCCCCCTGCCCGCTGCACGTCGGCCTCTTCGCCGACGAGATCCGCGCCGCTGACGAAGCGCGCGCGCGGCGCACGGCAGAGGACGCGTAGTCCCCCTCCGCCTCGAAGCGCCTTCCTTGATCGAGCGGTCTCTCAGTCGAGCCACCGCAAAGCGGTGCCCAATCAGGGTCCAGATGCTACGCGCCCACGAAGGGACGCCCGTGTCAGCGTGCCGGGATGGGGCCGAGAACCAGCGTCGTGGGCGAAGCCAGGTACGTCCGGGCGACGCGCTGGACGTCGGCCACGGTGACCGCCTCGACGGCCTGACGGAAACGGTCGGGATAGCCGCGGCCGACACTCTCGACCTCGTAAAAGGCCAGGTACCACGCGAGGCGTTCGTTGGTCCGGCGGTCCATGGCAGAGCGACCCAGGAGGTAGCCCTTGGCGCGGGCCAGGTCGGCGGCCGAGACCGGTTCGTCACGGATCTTCTGCACCTCGCGCATCAGCCCCTGCTCGGCCTGGGCGCTGCTGTCGGGCGCCGTGCCCAGATAGAGCACGAGCACACCGGGTTCGCGGACGGCCTCATAGTAGGACGCCGCCGTGTAGGCCAGCGCCCTGCGGTCGCGCAGCTCGACGAAGAGACGGCCGGCCATGCCGCCGCCCAGGATCGTCGAGAGGACCTTCACGGCGGCGTGATCGGGGTGATCGAGCGTCGGGGCCAGGCCGCCCACGAGGATCTGCGTCTGCTGCGCCTGGGCCTGCACGACGAAGCGGCCCGGCGCGGGCCGCGCCGGCGGCAGGGCCGGATCGGGCGGCAGCGCGGCACCCGGCACCCCGCCGAACAGGCGGCGCGCCTCCGCCACGACCTCGGCCGAGGAGACCTGGCCGCTCACCGCCAGCGTCATCCGCTCCGGGCGATAGAACGCGCGGTACCACTTCACGAGCGCGGCGTGATCGATGCGAGCCAGCGACTGCGGCGTGCCGAGGCTCGGCTGCCCGTAGGGGTGCGTCCCGTACACCTTGGCGTAGAACTCGTCGAAGGCCCGCGACGGGGCGTTGTCGCGGCGACGCTGCACGCGCGACAGCAGCCAGTCGCGCTCGCGGTCGACCTCCTCGGGGGCCAGCTTGGGTTGCAGCGCGAGCTCGGCGGTGACGTCCATCAGCTCGCGCCAGAAGCGGGCCAGCGCCGTGGCCTGGATGCCCGCGTAGTCGACGTCGCCGGCCGCGCTGATCTTGCCGCCCATCTCGGCCACGGCCTCGGCGATCTCGGAGCCGCCCCGCTTGGCGGTGCCCTTGACCATCACCGCGTGGGTGAAGTTCGAGATCCCGGCGTTGTCGGCGTTCTCCCAGCGCGAGCCCATGCGCACCAGGAGCGCGATGGCCACGACCGGCGCCACCGGATTCTCGCGCACGACCACGGTGAGGCCATTCTCCAGGCGCGCCAGGCGGACATCGCCCTCGGGCCCCTGCCCGGGCGACGATCGCGCCGACGCCAGCAGGGCCAGGGCCACCAGCACGAGGGCGAGCGCGCGGCGGCTCATCGTGACCCCGCGGGCAGGAAGCGGACGCGCGCGACGTCGGCGTCGCCGAGATACTTGCGGGCCGCCGCCTGGATCTGCGCGGCGGTGACCAGGCGCAGCCGGGCCAGGTACTGCAGCTCGTCGTCCAGCGTCCACGTCGTCTCGGCCTGGCCGTAGGACTTGGCCAGCCCCTCCGCCGTCTCGATGTCGAACGCGTAGGCGGACTCGGCGGTGACGATGGCCCGCTGGCGCTCGGCCTCGGTCACGCCCTCGGCACGCACACGCCGGATCACGTCGAGGATCGCGGCCTCGGCGGCGTCGAGGTTCTTCGCGTCGAGCCGCGCCGTCACCGAGACCAGGCCCGACAGCTCGCGGGTGATGTAGCTGGCCTCGATCGACTGCACGAGGCCCTTCTCCTCGCGCACGACCTGGTGCAGCCGGGAGCTGGGCCCGTCGCCGAGGATGTAGGTCAGCAGGTCGACGGCCGAGATGTCCTCCGAGGCCACCCGGCTCGCGGCCGCCTGCCAGGCCAGGCCGAGGTAGGCCTGCTGCTCGGGACGCGGGACGTCGTCGGGCCGTCCGCCGGTGAGCCGCGGTACCGCCGGCGCCGGCGGGCGCGTCGAGGGCGGCCCGGTGAGACGGCCGAAGGTCGCGGCGGCCAGCGGCCGCACCTGGGCCGGCGTCAGCGGTCCGACGACGACGAGCACCATGTTCTGCGGGATGTAGTGCTTCTTGTAGTACGCGGCGAGCCGGTCGCGGGTGAGCGCCTGCACGAACTCGCGCGTGCCGAGGATCGGGCGGCCGTAGGGGTGCATGCGATAAGCGTCCTCCGACAGCCGGCGCCCGAGGAACTTCTCGGGGTCGTCCTGCACGAGGCTCATCTCCTCGAAGACCACCTTCTTCTCGGATTCGAGCTCGGCCGGCGGAAAGGCCGCATTCACCGCGATGTCGGCCAGCAGCTCGAGCGCCGGGCGCACGTGAGCCGCGGGAACCACCACGTCGTAGTGCGTGAAGTCGTAGGAGGTGAACGCGTTGCTGCCGCCACCGAAGCCCTCGATCAGGCGATCGATCGAGCCGGGCGGCCGCGTGGGCGTGCCCTTGAAGAGCATGTGCTCCAGATAGTGGCTGAGGCCGAGCTCGTCCGGCTTCTCGTCGCGCCCACCCACCTTCATCCAGACCTGCAGGGCCACGACGTCGGCGGCCCGATGCTCCTGCGCGATCAGCACCACACCGTTGGCCAGCACCTCGCGCGTGGGGACGGTGCGGGTGCCCCGGGCGGCGGGCACCGGCGCTGGTGCCGACGCCGACACGGCACAGCCACCGATCGCCAGCGCCAGGACGAGAACCGCCGGCCGCAGGGTTGCGACGCGGATCATGCGCGTGAGCCTATCACGGCCACCCTCCGCACCTCCCGGTTCGCCACGCCAGTCCTGGCCTAGGATCTCGCGGCCGCGATTCGCCGGCTCGGGAGGGCGCGGCGACGGCCCGCGGCGTGGGCGGCGGGGCGACAGGGTCTCCGGAGGTTCCGTTGGCTTCGATCGTGTAAAGCCACCACGTAGGACCAGGCTCCGACCATCCCTTCGCGCACGCGGTAGTCTCACGCGGAACCTCAGGGGACCCTGTCGCCCCGCCGCCCACGCCGCGGGCCGTCGCCGCGCCCTCCTGAGCCGGCGAATCGTCGGACGCGGGATCCTAGGCCAGGGCCGGCCGGCGGCGTCTCACGAGCTTGCGGAGAGCGTCCACGGCGCGGAGGCCGAGCAGGATCGCCAGCACGCCGGCGTAGACCCACGGGGCGATCAGGACTTTCTTGGCCAGCCAGATGTAATGCAGCGCCCCGAGCACGGCTGCGACGTAGACGAGGCGGTGCAGGCGGCGCCAGGTCACGCCGCCCAGTCGCTTGATCATGCCCGTCGTCGAGGTGGCCGCGAGCGGGGCGAGCAGGAGCAGCGCGGCTACGCCGACGGTGATCCAGGGGCGCTTGACGATATCGTCGGTCATCGTGCGCCAGTCGAAGAAGTGATCGAGCACGATCCACACCGCGAAGTGCAGGCACACGTAGAAGAAGGCGAAGAGGCCGAGCAGCCGCCGCAGTGCCACCGGCCAGCCGAGCCCGAACATCAGGCGCAGCGGCGTGAGCGCCAGGCTCGCCAGCAGCAGGCGGATGGCGGTGTCGCCCAGCTCGCGGGTGACGTACTCGATCGGGTTGGCCGTCAGGTCGTCGATCCAGTAGGCGTACAGCAGCCGGGCCAGCGGGGTCAGGGCCACCACCCACACGACGACCTTCAGCGCGACGCGGGTGCGGACCGTCACGCTCAGTAGTTCTTCTTGAGGTCCATCCCCGAGTACAGGGACGCGACCTGATCGGCGTAGCCGTTGAACATCAGCGTCTGCCGCCGGCGGAACTCGCCGATGCGCCGCTCGGTGGCCTGGCTCCAGCGCGGGTGATCGACGCCGGGGTTGACGTTCGAGTAGAAGCCGTACTCCTGCGGCGCCGCCTTGTTCCAGGCGGTCTTGGGCTCGCTGTCGGTGAGCCGGATGCGCACGATCGACTTGGCGCTCTTGAACCCGTACTTCCAGGGGGTGACGATCCGCACGGGTGCGCCGTTCTGGTTGGGCAGCACCTGCCCGTACATGCCGACGGTGAGCAGCGCGAGCGGGTGCATTGCCTCGTCCAGCCGCAGCCCCTCGGTGTAGGGCCAGTCGAGCGAGCCGAGGCCCAGGAAGCCCGGCTTCTGCCCGGGGAACTGCTCGGCGTCCTTCAGGGTGGTGAACTCCACGTACTTCGCCCCCGGGCGCGGCTCGACCTGCTTGAGCAGCGCGGCCAGCGGGTAGCCGATCCACGGGATCACCATCGACCACGCCTCGACGCACCGGAGGGTGTAGATGCGCTCCTCCAGCGGGGCGAGCTTGAGGATCTCCTCGATGTCGAACGTCCGGGGCTTCGCGCACAGCCCGTCGACCTGGACGTGCCACGGCCGCGGCTTGAGCGTGCCGGCCAGCCGTGAGGGATCCTCCTTGTTGGTGCCGAACTCGTAGAAGTTGTTATAGGTGGTCGCCGCCTCGAGCTTGGTCGGCGCGTCGGCCACGCGATAGGCCGGGTTCGGCGTCGCCTTCAGCGGCGGACCGGCTGGTGGCGTCGCCGCCGCCGCGCCGCCGCCGGTGGCGCCGATGACGGCGATCGCGGCGGCGCCCGCCATCAGCTCACGCCGGCTCAGGTAGGCTCGCTCGGGCGTCACGTCCGAATAGCGCAGCCTCATCGTGTTCCCCTTTCGCTCAGCATCTCACGACACGAGAAACCGGTAGCCCTGCCCGTGGACGGTATGGATGAACCGCGGCCGATCCGGATCGGCCTCGATCTTGCGCCGCAGACGGAGCACGTGCGTGTCGACGGTCCGCGTGGTGGGAAAGCGCTCGTAGCCCCACACCTCGTCGAGCAGCCGCTCGCGCGTCACCACGTCGCCCTGGTGCGCGGCCAGATAGACGAGCAGGTCGTACTCCTTGCGCGTGAGCCGCACCTCGCGGCCGGCCCGGCTCGCGCCGCCGCTCCTCGTCGGGCACCCGCCCCAGCTCCAGCGTCTCGCCGAACATCCGGATCACCGACAGCGGCGTCTTCAAGTCATGAGACACGTTGGCGACGAAATCGGATTTGAGCCGGGCCATTTCCGTCTCCCGCCGCATCAGCCGCCAGCACAGCCCGATGCCGACGGCCAGGACCGCCAGTAACACCGCGAACGCGCTGGTGAACATCATCACCTGGCGGCGCACGGCGTCGCGCGGCGTCGTCCCCGGCGGGGCGTACACCGCCACCCGCCAGTCCGGCAGGGCGTCGCTGAGACCGACCGCCAGCACCTGCTCGGCCCGATCGAGCGGGGCCCGGCTGTAGACCGGCTGGCCGGCGGCGGCGAGCACCGCCACGATGGTGGGAGACTCCGGCCCGGCCAGCGATGCGGCCAACACGTCGCGGCGCAGCGCCTCGAGGTCGCGCGAGTACGCGGCCACGACCGGCTCGCGGCGCGCCGTGCGCAGCGCGACGACGCACACCGGCGTGCCGGCCACGGCCAGCCGCTTGCCGACGCGCTCCCAGGCCGTCGCGGGCAGCGCGCGAATCACCGGCTCGAACGTCGCGGCGTCGGCGGCGTCGCGCCAGGCGGCGGGATAGCGCAGCCGCCCGCCGGCGGCCACGAGATAGAGGCGGCGCACCAGCGGAGCCTCGGCCACGACGCGGTCGAGGGCCACGACGGCGGCGGGCGCGGCGATGGCGGTCAGGACGAGCGCCGACAGCCGCGCGGTCGGCGAGCGCACGCCGCCCTCAGCCGCCCTCGGCCAGCAGCTGCTTGATCATGCCCTCCGTCTCCGCGTAGGCGCCCTCACCGATGTGACGGTAGCGAAGCGTGCCGCGCTTGTCGACGAGCACCGTGGTCGGCCAGGCGCGCACGGCCCACCGGTTCCAGATGGCGAGGTCGTTGTCCTGCACGACGGGGTAGCGGATGCCGAGCCGTCCGGTGGCCTCGACCACCTTGTCGTGGGGCTTCTCCCAGAAGAACTCGGGGCTGTGCACGCCGATGATCGTGAGCCCGGACGGCTGGTAGCGTGCGTGCCACTCCCGCAACTGCGGGATGACGTTGCGACAGTTGATTCAGCCATAGGTCCAGAACTCGACGAGCACGACCCGCCCCCGGAGCGCCGGCAGCGTCAGCGGCGCACTGTTGATCCAGGGGCCGCCGGCGACGTCGGGCGCACTCGTCCCCGGGCGGGGCACCTGGGCACTCACCGGCCCGGCGACCAGGAGCGCTCCCACGGCGAGCGTGAGCCAGAGCCGGGTGATCCGTGTCGTCTGCATGCCGAGCGCTCCTTGCCCAGGGCGTCGCCCCTTCATGGCATCGTCCCGCGCTCGATCATCGTGCGCCTCGCCGCCCTCGTCGAGGGAAATGGAGCATTGGGCTTCACGTGTGCCGGCCGCCGCCCGGCCGCTCGTCACAGCCGTGTCAAATCTTCGCGCCCCCCTGTTCCGCCCGGCCAATCCCTGTACAGTGGGGCCCCATGGGACGGCGGCTGCTCAACGACCGGGCGCGGCCCGGGGGCGAACGCAGCGACGCGGGAGCGGCCGCCGAGCAACTGCAGACGGCGATGCTCGCCGCGCTCGGGGCGCACACCGGTCCCGACGGGCGGGTCGATTACGGGCGGCTGGCGGCCTCGGGCGAGTTCGCGGCGGCGGCCGACGCGGCCGGCGCGCTCGACGGCGTGCGGCTCGATGGGCTGCCGACCCGCGAGGCCCGCCTGGCCTTCTGGCTCAACGTCTACAACGCGCTGGTGTTGCACGGGATCGTGCGCCTGGACGTGCGCACGAGCGTGCTCCGCGTGTGGAACTTCTTCGGCCGCGTCAGCTACCGCGTCGGCGGCCACGTCGTCTCGCTCGACGACATCGAGCACGGTCTGCTGCGCGGCAATCGCCGGCGCCAGCTGCCACCGTGGCGCCCGTTCGGCCACCGCGATCCCCGCCTGGCCCTGGCCGTCACGCCGCCCGATCCGCGGTACCACTTCGCGATCACGTGCGGCGCGGCCTCCTGTCCGCCGGTGGGCGTCTATCGCGCCACCGCCATCGACGCCCAGCTCGACCTGGCGGCGCGCAACTTCGTCAACCAGGAGGTCACGCTCGCCGGTCCGCGCCTGCTCTGCTCGCGCATCTTTCGGTGGTACCGGACCGACTTCGAGGCGGCCGGCGGCCTGGCCGCGTTCCTCCTGCGCTACCTGGACGACGGCCCCGTCCGCGCCGCGCTCGCCGCCGGCGCCACGCCCTGTACGGGCTTCCGAGCCTACCGATGGACGCTTCAGCACCCACCGCTGCGCTGACGCCGCCGCTCGCCACCGTCCCGTTCCGGCATCTCACCGCGCTGTGGGTGCAGGTCACGGGGACGTGGTGCAACCTGCAATGCGTGCACTGCATCAACGCCAGCGGCCCGCGGGATCCGTGGCTGGCATCGCTCGACGCCCCGACCGTGCGGCGCTGGATCACCGAGGCGGCCGCGCTCGGCGTGAAGGAGATCTACGTCACCGGCGGCGAGCCCTTCCTGCATCCGGAGATCCTGCCGCTGCTGGGCTTCGCGCTGGCCCACGCACCGACGACCGTGCTGACCAACGGCACGCTCATCGACGCGCCCATGGCCGAGGGCCTCGCCGCCCTGGCCGCCGGCGCGCCCTACTCGCTGGAGGTCCGCGTCAGCCTCGACGATCCCGAGCGCACGCGCAACGACGCCATCCGCGGCCGCGGCGCCTTCGACCGTGCGCTGGCGGCGATCCGCCGGCTGCACGCCCGGGGGCTGCTGCCGATCCTCACGGCCACCGAGGTGGAGACCGCGCGCCCCGGGGAGGGGCTCTACGATCGCCTGCGCCGCCTGCTGCTGGACGCCGGCGTGAGCAAGCCGCGCGTGAAGATCCTGCCGCTGTTCCCGGTCGGTCGGGTCGCCGGCCACGGCGGCGGCCGCGTCACCGCTGAGATGCTGCAATCCGTCGATCCCGGTCGCCTGCAGTGCTCAGAGTCGCGCGCGGTCGCCGCCGGCGGCATCTACGTGTGCCCGATCCTGTCGGGCCTCCCGGAGGCGCGGATGCCCGTCGCCTCGCTCGCGGAGTCGCTCACCCCCACCCCGCTCTCGCATCCCGCGTGTCTGGTCTGCTGGCAGACCGGCGCGAGCTGCCGCAACGGCTGAGCGTGACGGAGCCGATCGAGCCCCATCCGTTCCGTCGCATCGCCGTGTTCGGCGGCGTGTACAGCAATGCCCACGCGCTGGCCGCGACGCTGGCCGATGCGCGCAGCCGCGACGTCGACGCGATCTTCTGCCTGGGCGACCTCGGCGCCTTCGGCCCGCATCCGGACCGCGTCGTCCCGCTGCTCCACGACGGCGGCGTGCGCGCCATCCAGGGCAACTACGACCTGGCCGTCGGCCAGGGCCATCCCGATTGCGGCTGCGGTTACACCGACCCGCGCGACAACCACTTCGCGCGGCTCAGTTACGCCTACACGCTCGCCCACACCTCGACCGCCAACCGTCGCTTCATGGCGGCGCTACCCGCGCATCGCCGCCTCACGCTGGGCGAGTCGCCGGCGCTGCTCTGCCACGGCTCGCCGAGGGCGATCAGCGAGTTCCTCTGGGAGTCGACGACGCCCGACGGCCTGCTCCGGCGCCTGCTCGACGACGCACGGGCCGAGATCATCCTGTGCACGCACAGCGGGCTGAAGTGGCACCGTCGTCTGGCCGACGGGCGCCACCTGGTCAACGTGGGCGTCATCGGTCGCCCCGAGAACGACGGCACCACGCACGTCTGGTACACGCTGCTCACGGCCGAGCCGGGCCGCGCGCTCGCCGTCGAGTTCGTGCCCGTCGCCTACGACCACGACACGCTGGCGCGCGAGATGGAGGCCGAGGGGCTGCCGCCGGAGTTCGTGGAGACGGTGCGCACGGGCTGGTGGACGACGTGCCTGGAAGTGTTGCCGGCCCGCGAGCGAGCCCGGGGGCGCTTCTGATGGCGCCGTGGCTGTCGATCGTCGTGCCCGCCCGCAACGACGCCGATGCGCTGGCCCGCACGCTCGATCACCTGGCCACGCTGCCGGGGATGGACGGCGCCGAGGTGATCGTGGCGGCCGCCGGGGACCCCGCCGGCTCCGCCCGCGCGGTGGCGGGCCGGGCGCGGCTGCTGGCGCCGGACGGCTCGACGCGGGCCGAGCTGATGAACGCCGGCGCCGCCGCGGCCCGCGGCGAGGTGCTGTTCTTCCTGCACGCCGACTCGTTCCCACCGAACGACGCCCTGGCGCTCATCCGGCGCGCGCTCGCCGATCCGCGCGCCGTGGGCGGCGCCTTCGAGCACCTCTTCGCCGAGCCGGGGTGGAGCCTGCGCGCCATCACCTGGATCAACCGCGCGCGCTACCGCCTCACGCGCAACTACTACGGCGACCAGGGCCAGTTCGTCCGGGCGACGGTCTTCCGCGCCCTCGGCGGCTACCGCGACCTGCGCCTGATGGAAGATCTCGACTTCGCCCAGCGCCTCAAGCGCCGCGGCCGGAGCGTGCTGATCCGCACCCCGCTCGTCACCTCCGGCCGCCGCTTCCTCGCCCGCGGCCCCTGGCGCACCTTCTTCACGATCGTGTGGCTCCTCGCCCGCTGGACGCTGGGCCTGGACACCGAGCGCTACGCCGAGCGCTGGCGCGGCCCCGCCAGCCGCACACCGGGCGCCCCCTGGCCGGGCGAAACCGAGCGCGAACCCACCCGCTAACCATGCTCCTCGTGACCGGCGCCACCGGCTTCATCGGCCGCGCGATCGTCGCGCGCCTGCTCGCGGACGGCCGCCGCGTCGCCGTGCTGGCGCGCGGCCGTGACGGCCGCGGCGCGCGGGCCCGCGTGACCGCGGTGCTGGGCGACGCGGCCGACGCCGGGCGGGTGGAGGTGATCGAGGCCGATCTCACGGCGCCCGACGCCGGCATCGCCCCCGGCGATCTCGGCCGGCTGCGCGGGCGCGTCGAGACCGTCGTGCACTGCGCGGGCGACACGTCGTTCGCCCCGCGCGCGCTCGCACCCTTCGTCGCCGGCCACGTCGACGGACCGGTGGCGCTGCTACGCGCGCTGGCGCCGGGCGGCCTGGCGCGCTGGGCGCACGTATCCACCGCGTTCGTGTGCGGCGACCGCGGCGGCACCGTCCGCGAATCCGAGGGCGACGTCGGCCAGGGCTTCCACAACGTCTACGAGCGCGTGAAGCTCGAGGCGGAGACGGCGGTGCGTGCCGCCGGCCAGGCGGCCGGGGTGAACGTGCGCGTGCTCCGACCCTCGATCGTCGTCGGGGCGGCTCCCGCCACGGCCGGCGGCGATCCGTCCAATCTCTTCTTCGCGTTCATCCGGCTGCTGGCCACGCTGGCGCCGTGGCCGCGCGACGGCGTTCGCCTGCGCATCGAGGCGGCACCAGCCGCGCCGTTCAACATCGTGCCACTCGACTACGTGGCCGCGGCCGCGCTCGCGCTGGCCGAGGACCCCGCGGCCGCCGGTGGGACGTTTCACCTGGTCGTGCGTGACGCCCCCAGCCAGGCCGCCCTGCTGGCGATGCTCGTCGAGCGTCTCGGGCCTCGCGGCCTGACACTGCTCGACGCCGCCACCACGCCGCTCGACGATCCCTCGCCGATCGAGCGCCGCGTCGCTCGCATGCTCGGGCCCTATCGCGCCTATCTCACCCAGCGCGTGCGCTTCGACGACGCCGGCGCGGCCGCCCAGCTCGCGGCGCGCGGCCTCACGCGGCCCACACTGGCACCCGTCGAGGTGCATCGCCTCGTCGATCTGGCGTTGCTCGGTGCCGCCCCGGCCGCCGTCTCCGCCTCGGGGGTCGCCCGGTGAGGCGCCGCGTGGCCGTGCTCGTCGTGGGATCGATGGCGCTGCTGGCCGGGGCGCCGCTCGCCGACGCCCGCTCGCCGCTGGTCGGCCAGCTCAACGCGGCGGCGACGCGCTATCACGAGGACCCCGCGCGCCTGGACACCCTGCGCGAGAGGCTCGAGCAAGCGGTGCGCGACGATCCCGACGCCGCCAACTTCACGGCGCTCTCGCGCGTCTGCTTCATCTGGGGCGACGTCCGCGCCAGGTCCGACGAGGACAAGCTGGCCGCCTACGAGCGCGGGCGCGAGGCCGGGCGGCGCGCCGTCGAGCTGGAGCCGACGGCGTTCCTCGGCCATCTCTGGTACGCGATCAACACCGCGCGGTGGGGGCAGACGAAGGGCGTCGTGCGCTCGCTCTTCCTGCTGCCGACGGTGCGCGAGGAGATCCGCGTGCTCCTCGAGCTGGCCCCCGACGCGCCCGCCGTCTATGCGCTGGCCGGCAACGTCGACCTCGAGGTGCCGGGGCCGCTGGGCGGCGACATCGACCGGGCCGAGGCGGAGTTCCGCAAGGGGCTGCAGCTCGATCCGAACTTCACCGGCATCCGCGTGGGTCTCGCCAAGGTCCTCGTCAGGAAGGGCCGGCTGCCGGAGGCCCGCCGCGAGCTGCAGGCCGTGCTGGACGAGAAGGATCCGAGCAACGCCGCCGACTGGACCATCAAGGACGTGCCGGACGCGCGCCGCCTGCTCGAGTCGCTCCGCGAGCGGTGATGGGCTGGCTCGACGCCGCGCTGTGTCGCTACGCCCGGGGCCAGGCGCGCGACGTCGCGCCGTGGATCGTCGGCCCGCGCGTGCTCGATCTCGGCGCCGGCGAGGGATTCGTGACCGCCGCGCTGGGCGCCGGCCTCGCCGTGGACGTCGGGTCCTTCCGGCGCGCGCCGGTGCCGTACGTCGTCTACGACGGCGCCACGCTCCCCTTCGGCGACCGCACGTTCGACACCACCCTGCTGCTGCTGACGCTGCACCATTGCGACAAGGCCGAGGCCGTGCTGGACGAGGCGGTGCGGGTGACGAGGACGCGGCTGATCGTGACGGAGTCAGTCTACCGCAACCGGGTCGATCGCCTCTGGCTGCGCGCCCTCGACGGACGGTTCAATCGCCTGCGCCATGGCGGTCGCATGGCCGCCCCGCTGGCCTTCCGCACCCCGGGCGAGTGGGCGGCGCTGTTCGCCTCGCGCGGCCTGCGGCTGATCGCCGCGCGCTGGCTGGGCTCGCGGGCCGAGCGGCTGATCCATCACCCGCGGCTGTACGTCCTGGACGCGACGGCCGGCTACACCACCTCGTCGGTGCGCGCGGTCGTCTCGCCGAAGCGGCCGAGCGCGTAGGGCGGCAGCCCGGCGTACACCTCGCCCAGGCGCAGGTTGATCTCGCGGTTGGCCAGCGCGAACAGGCTGCGCCCCTGCCGGTCGCCCTCGACGAGGAACGGTCCCAGGCGCTCGACCTCGAGCACCCACAGCGCCTGGGCGATACCCAGCTCGCGCAGCCAGTGCACGTCGATCACGCGCTTGATGCACCGCCCGTAGGTGGCGCCGAGCCCGTAGCCGACCGTGGTGAGATAGACGGCGCCGTGGGGGACGAACCACTCGCGGTAGGCCAGCTCGGTCAACCCGGCCTTGCCGACGACGACCTTGGTGCCCGAGCGCTCGAACCACCGGCTCATCGACTTGCCGAACCGGAAGCTGGCCGTCGCCGTCACCGCCTCCACCGCGTACGTCCCGTCGGCCCGCACGCTGGCCGCCGGCGAGCAGTGGAAGTTCACGTTCGTCAGCGAGCGCACCGCCTCGGGCAGGCCGTGGCCCTCGTCGACCACCTTGCGGTACACGCCCTCCCGCGCGGTGTAGAGCACGCCGGTCAGGTACACGACGTCGCCCAGCTCGAGCCGCGCGAGGTCGGCGTCGCCGACCGGCGTCGTGAGATGAACCTCGCGCATCTGGACGTCGTCCAGCCGCTGGATGGGCGAGGTCACTCCAGCCCCTCCCGACGGTAGTAGTCGGTGAACCAGGCGGGGTCGGCGCGGTGCTCGACGCGGCCGTCGGGATGGATCCGGGCGGTCGCCCGCCGAGAGGAGAGGCAGAACTGGTGGATGCCGACGGGCATGCCGCCGGTGTGGGTGAAGGCGACCTCGACGTGTGTCGCGACCACCAGCGAGGTCCCCGCGAAGCCCATGGCGCCGATGCCGATGTGGTTGCCGAGCGCGGTCAGCTCGTCTTCCAGCTTGGCGATCTCCGGGTCGGGATTGCGGCTGCCGACCGCGCGCAGGCACGCGGCTTCCTTGCCCAGGCGCACGCAGGTGTCCTTGGCGCCCCCGATGCCCACGCCGACGATGGCCGGCTGGCAGGCCAGCCCCCGCTTGCCGTGCTCGATGAGCGTGTCGACGAAGAATCGCTTGAGCCCGCCGATGCCGTCGGCGGGGAACAGCATGCGGTAGTCGCTGCCGAAGAGCCCGCCCTTGTGCACCGTGGTGACGTCGATCCAGTCCGCCCCCGGCTCGAACGCGTAGGTGACCTCGGGGGCGTGGGCGCCGACGTTGTTGTTGTGATCGGCCCGGCTCAGCGGATGCACCCGGTTGGGCCGCAGCGGGATCGCCGCCGTCGCCTCGGCCGTCGCCCGGCGCAGCGCCCGCTCCAGCGCCACGAACCCACCCTCGACCACCGCCTCGTTGCCCACCCTGACGTAGTACCGCGGCAACCCCGTATCCGCGCACATCGGCCGCCGCTCCGCCGTCGCGATCTCCCAGTTCCCCAGCATCTCGTCCAGCACGAACCGCGCGATCCGATTCCCCTCCCGATCCCTCGCCCGCCTCACCCCGTCCCGATAATCCTCAGGAATATCGATCGCCGCCCGCCCCATGAGCTCCCGCGCGACATCCTCGATCAGCTTCGCCGAAATCAGTCCAGGCATCGTGCAGCGAACGTACCACCCCCCCGCGGGCGGCGAAAGCCGCCCGATGCCCCCAAGCCGGACCGCGCGCCCCCTCGACGGGCAATGCGCGCCGCAGGCACGCGAGCCCGTCGCCGCCCGCGTTCGAGAGTCCTCCGCGCTCGCCCTCGCCGTCCCGTGGCCGCCGACCGAGCGGTCCGGGGGCCGGGTCGGGGGTGTGGGGTCCGCCGACCCGTTTCACTCCCAACCCAGGCTCCGCGAAGCGCGACGTGTGGAAAACGCAGAGGGTATCGCCCCACCCCGGCCTCGTGGTCGCCGGACCCCACACCCCCGGCCCGGCCCCGGGGCCGCGGCGAGCACGCAGCTACGGCCGGCGGAAGGCGAGCGCGGTGAACTCTGGGAAGCGCGCTTCGAGTTCGGCGACCAGCGTAGCCGCGACGTCGCGCGCCGCCCCGGCGCGCTCCCCGGCGCTCGCCCCCCAGTGATCGAGGTACGAATCGTCGGCGTGCGCCCCGGTCTGCATCGCTACCGAGTCGATGAGCGCCTGAAAGCGCTCCGAGAGCTGCAGCGTGACCTGCTCGCCCCCGTCGCTGACCTCGACCGAGGCCGGGATGTCGCGCCACGCGATGATGCGGAAGGTGGCCATCAGACGCCGCCCATGAACTGGGCGAGCAGCGCGATGCGGTCGCCGTCGGCGATCGGCGAGTCAAGCTCGTGGTCGATGCCCAGGACGGCGTCGTTGACCAGGACCTCGATGTGCTCGCCCAGCCCGTCAGCGTGCCACAGGGCGGCGGCCAAGTCGGGGAAGCGCGCGCTCAGCCCGCGCAGCACGCTGCGCACCGTGGCGCCCGCCGCCAGCGGCTCGTCGAAGACCCGGCGGGTGCCGCCGTCGCCGCCGACGAAGCGGGTGGGCCAGCCGACCAACTCGACGGGGATCGAGCGGGTGGTGGTGGTCACGCGCCGCCGGCGCGCCGCTCCTTGTCCTGCAGCAGCTCGCCGCGGCTGCGCAGGCGCTTGACCAGCTCGGCGTAGGAGGAGGTGCGGATGATCCGGTCGAACTGCGCCCGGTAGTTGGCGACGAGGCTGATGTTCTCGATGGCCACGTCGTAGATCAGCCAGCGATCCCCCTTCTTGTGCATCCGGCCCTCCACCGGCACCTCGGTCCCCTTCTTGGTGGTGACCCGGGCCCGGACGATGGCGTTGTCGCCGTCGACCCGCTCGTCGGTGAAGCGCAGACGCTCGCCGCCGTAGAGGTCGATCTTCGCGATGTAGGACCGCTCCAGCAGGTCGGCGAAGAGCTGCACGAACTCCTCACGCTCGGCCGGGGAGCGCTGCTGCCAGTGCGGCCCCAGCGCCCGCTGCGCCGTCTCCTGCACGTCGAACGCCTCGATGGCCAGCTTGCGGACCGCCGCCCGGCGCTCGCCGCGCCGCTCGTCGGTCTTCAGCGCGGGATCGTCGAGGACCTTCTGCACCGCCTCGGTGTACTCCCGCAGCGTGTCGGTCGGCGGGCCCGCCCACGCGGGGCCGAGCCCGGCGACCAGCAGCGCGAGAGTGACAAGAATCCTGACGCTCCTCATCCCGTGAAGCTCCTTCTAGGTTGGCAGTATACCGTGCGCCAATCCCCTTGACTCCGAACGCGGCTTCGCGCACCCTCTCGCCACGCACTCGCATCTGCGGCGCGGTGGCTGCCAGTGCGGTTCCCCCGGTCTGGCCGGGGACACGTCGGCTGCACCTGTGGTTCGGCGGTTCCACGTTGCAACACCGGGAGGTTTCGTGGTGGCATTCCGCGTCGCGCTGGGCCTGCTGTTCACGCTACTCGCCGCCGCACCCGCCCTCGCTCAGGACCTGACGGGCACCTGGCGATTCCGCAGCGTCTCCGGTATCGGCGAGCGCGGCACCATCTGCGCCTCGGGCTCGGTCACCTTCAATAGCTCGGGCGCGGTCACTGCCGGCACCCTGCAGGAGTGCGACAGCAACGTGCCGCCGACGCCGCTGGTCGGTGGCCGTCTGACCGTCGGGGCCAACGGCAACCTGTCCGGCACCATCGACACCCTCGGCATCGAGGGCAACTTCCTGCCGGCCGGCGACGCCTTCGTCGCGGTGAACGACGTCAACGAGGCGAGCGTCGGCTTCGGGTTCGCCGTCTTCGTCAAGGACACGGCGACGACGTACGCCCAGAGCAACGTGACCGGCACCTGGCGCGCGCACCTGATCGAGGGCGGTGAGCTGCCGACCACGATCACCGCGCAGGCGTTCGGTAGCGTCGACGTCGGACCGACCGGCAACCTCACCGGCGGGTTCCTGACGTTCTTCAGCGCCGCCGAGGGCTTCTCGTTCCGGGACATCGTCGGCGGCAACGTCAGCATCGACAGCGAAGGCGTCATGACCGGCACGGTGCTGACCCTCGACGAGGGAACGAACGCGTCCACGACGACGGTGTTCAACGGGCTCATGGCCACGGACAAGAAGCTGGCCACCGGCACGCTGCGGGTCACCAACGGCGAGGATACCGAGAGCGGGCTGGTCCTCCTGCAGCGCGAGCCACCGTCGACCTACGTCTTCAACGACATCGTCGGCCGGTGGACGCTCAATCACCTGGTCCTCGACGCCGCCCGGAGCGACGAGGCGACGTGGTTCCGCGGCGCCCTCGATATCGACGCCACCGGCACCGTCACCGGCACGCTGACCGATCCCGAGGGCACGGTGCTCTCGGTGACCGGCGACGCCACCCTGGACACTTCCGGCTTCGTCAACGCCGCGCTCATCGGAGGCAGTCTCTCGTTCAGCATCCTCGGCACGATGTTCGACACGAAGACGCACGTCATCGGCAGCGACACGATCTTCCAAACGCCCGGGCCCGGGACGCCGGGCGGGCTGTTCGGGGTCGGGCTGCTCTCGATGCGGAAGGCCGGCCCGGCGGCGCCCCCCACCTCCACCGTGCAGTTCCGCACCTCGACGTTCTCGGTCACCGAGGGCGGGGTGGCGACCATCCTCGTCGACCGTACCGGCTCCAGCACCGGCGCCGTCACCGTCGACTACCAGGCCGATCCCGGCACCGCCACCGCCGGAGACTTCACCCCCAGGACGGGCACGCTGACCTTCCTCTCCGGGCAGATGACCCAGACGTTCACGGTCACGACGGCGCAGGACCCCACGGTCGAGGGCAACGAGACCGTGCTGCTGACGCTGCTGAACCCGGCCGGCGGAGCCGCCCTGGGCGCCCGCTCGACGGCGACGCTGACGATCGTCGACGACGAGACGTTCGTGCAGTTCCTCCAGCCGACCTACACGGTGAAGGAGAACGTCGCCACCGCCGTCATCACGGTGGTCCGGAGTGGCGCGCTCACCAATCCCTTCACCGTGCCCTACACCGCGACGCCGCTCACGGCCGTCGCCAACCGCGACTTCAAGCCCGTCGCGGGGACGCTCACGTTCGCCGCGGGAGCGCCGAGCCGCACGTTCAGCGTGCCGATCGTCAACGGCACCCTGGTGGACGGCAATCGCAGCGTCGGCCTCGCCCTGGGCCCGCCCGTCGGCAACGCCCAGCTCGGCGAGCTCGCCGCCGCCACGCTCATCATCCAGGACGACGACCTGCCCGGCGTCTTCAAGGTCGACAAGGGCACCTACACCGTCCTCGAGAGCGCCCCGAGCCTGGCCATCATCGTCCGCCGCACCGGCACCAGCCTGGCCGGCAACGTCTCCGTCAACTACGCGACCGTCGACGGCACCGCCTCCAGCGAGGGCACGCCTCGCGACTACACCGCCACCAGCGGCACCCTCACCTTCGCCGTCAACGAGACCGCCAGGACCGTCACCATCCCGCTGCTCAAGGACAACCTCGTCGACGGTGACAAGACCTTCTCGTTCGTGCTCAGCGAGCCGTCCAGCGGCGCCACCCTCGGCGCGCCCTCCACGGCCGTCGTCACCATCAAGGACGTCGACCTCGGCGGTGTGCTCAAGTTTGCCTCCGCCGCGTACTCCGTCGGCGAGGGCGCCGGCCAGGTCACCCTCACCGTCCTGCGCTCCGGCGGCGCCGCCGGCGGCGTCCTCGTCGGCTTCAGAACCGTCGACGGCTCCGCCGTCGGCGGCGTCGAGGATGATTTCGTCACGACCTCCGGGACGCTGACCTTCGGTCCCGGCAACACCTCGGCCACCATCACCATTCGCATCAATCAGGACACGCTCGCCGAGGGCAACGAGACCTTCCAGGTCCAGCTCACCAGCGTCGCCGGCGGCGCGACCCTCGGCACCCCCAACGTCGCCACCGTCACCATCGTCGACGACGAGTCCGCCTTCCAGTTCGACACCGCGGCCTTCACCGTCACCGAGGGCACGGCCAGCGCCGTCATCAAGGTGACCCGAACCGGAACGCTCACCGCGCCGGCCACCGTCGGCTATTCCGCCGCGGCCGGCACCGCCGTGGCCGGGCGCGACTTCACGCCCGTCGCCGGCGTGCTCAGCTTCCCGGCCAACACCCCGAGCAAAACCTTCAACGTTCCCATCCTCAACAACACCCTGCTCGACGGCAATCGCAGCGTGCTGCTCGCCCTCGACCATCCCACGGGCGGTGCCCAGCTCGGCACCTCCAGCACCGCCACGCTCACCATCCTCGACAACGAGCAGGCCGGCATCTTCAAGCTCGACAAGGCCGTGTACTCGGTGGCCGAGTCCGCCGGCTTCCTGTCGCTCAACGTCCTGCGTACGGGGGCCAATCTGGCCGCCAACGTCTCGGTGACGCTGATCGCGACCGACGGCACCGCGAAGAACGGCGTGAACTACACGACGCCGACCGGCCCCGTGACGTTCACCGCCGGGCAGACCACGCAGCTCGTCAAGGTGCCGATCCTGCGCGACTTCGTGGTCACCGGGTCCCAGACCTTCGCCCTCGCGCTGGCCAATGCCACCAGCGGCGCGACGCTGGGGGCGCCGGCGACGGCGACGGTCACGATCACCGAGGCCGACCTCGGCGGTCAGTTCAAGTTCGCCTCGGCCGCCTACACCGTGGCGGAGACCGCCGGCAGCGTCTCGGTCGTCGTGCAGCGCACCGGCGGCACCGCCGGCGGCGCGCTGGTCGACTTCATCACCGTCCCCAAGACGGCGGGCAGCGGCACCGAGGGCGGCGACTTCACGCCGGTGTCCGGCACGCTCACCTTCGGCGCCGGCAACACGTCGGCCACGATCGTCGTCCCCATCACGCAGGACGACGTGGTCGAGCCCAACGAGGCCTTCCAGGTCGTGCTCGCGAACGCGCGCGGCGGCGCCACCCTGGGCGCGCCGTCGATCACCACGGTCACCATCGTCGAGATGCAGTCGATGGTGCAGTTCAGCGGCAAGTTCCTCGGCAACTTCCCGGAGATCGTGCGGACCGGCTCGCTGGCCACCGAGGTGACGGTGGACTTCGTGGCGACCGACGGCACCGCCCAGGCCGGCTCCGACTACCTGCCGGCCTCGGGCACGCTGACGTTCAAGGCGAACGTTGCCGTGCAGTACATCCCGCTGACGATCATCGGCGACAACCTCGCCGAGGGCTCCGAGACGTTCTCGATCGCGCTCCGCAATCCGCGCGCCCCGGCCCGCCTCGGCCCCAATTCCGTGCGCGAGTTCGCGATCGCCGACAACGACTTCGGCGGCAACGTCGGCTTCGAGGGCACGCTCGTGAGCGTGACCGAGGGCAACACCGTCGACGTCGGGATCACCCGCACCGGCGGGCTCGGCACGGTCCTGGTCGTGCAGTGGCAGGCCGGGGCGGGATCGGCCACGCCGGGCGTCGACTTCACCCCGGCCTCGGGCAGCGTGACGTTCGGCGCCAACGACTCGCGCAAGACCTTCCCGATCACGGCGCTCACCGACGCGCGCATCGAGGATCCAGAGACGGTGACGCTGACGCTCAGCGTCCCGCCCGGCGCCGCCACGCTGGCCCGGGCGACGATCACGCTGCGCATCCTGGACGCCCCGCCGGTGCTGCCGGTGGTCCAGTTCGGCGCGCCGGCAAACACCACCGTGCGGGGCCAGGACGCCCTGATCGCGATCACCCGCAGCGGCCCGGGGACCGCGCTCGGCGTCGACTGGATGGCGACCGGCGGCACCGCCGTGCCCGGCCAGCACTTCGATCTCCCCTCGGGCAGCGTGAGCTTCGCGCCCGCCGACATCACTCGGGCCTTCGAGGTCACGGTCCTCGGCAGCAACAGCGGCGTCGAGCCGGATCGCACGGTGCTCTACGGCCTGAGCGTCGAGCCCGGCACCGCGACCATCGGCGCGACCAACAGCTCGACGCTGACCATCTTCGGCTCGCCCGTGCAGGTGAACTTCGAGTCGCCGGTGTACTCGGTCACCGAGGGCGGCGGCCCCGCGCGCATCGCGGTGACCCGCAGCCTCAACCTCAACCGCCAGGTCAGCGTGAGCTACGCCACCAGCAACGGGACCGCCGTGGCCGGCACGCACTACACCGCCCAGTCCGGCACGCTGACGTTCGCGATCGGCCAGGAGTCGGCGAGCTTCGCGGTGCCGATCCTGTCCAACGGCCCGGGCGACGGCAACCGGACCGTCAACCTCACGCTGAGCAACCCGTCGCCCAACACGTTCATCGGCGAGGGCCAGACCGCGACGCTGCAGATCCGCGAGGGGCCGGCCTACACCTTCCAGCTCATCGCCGACACCACGGGCGAGTTCCTGAGCTTCGGCGGCGTGCCGGCGATCAACGAGAACGGCGCCGTCGCGTTCAAGGCGTTCCTGAGCGACGAGCGCCAGCGCATCCTGCGGGGCAACGGCAGCGCGCCGACGACCATCGCCACCACCTCGAGCGCGGCCCTCATCGACTTCGGCCAGCGCATGCCGATCGACAGCGCGGGCCGGGTGACGTTCCTGGGCAGTCCCACCGCCGGCGGCCAGGGCGTCTTCCGGGGCAGCGGCGGCGCGCTGGAGACCCTCATCACCACCGGCGCGCCCTTCAGTGAGCTCTTCGACCCGTCGGTGAGTCCCAACGGCAACGTGGCGCTCGCCGTGCGCCGGGCCAGCGGGGACCTCACGCTCTTCCGGGGGCCCGCGGCCGGTCCGCTCGACGAGATCCCCAATCTCGCCGACGAGTTCTCCAATCTCAACACGCGACCGGCCGTGAACGACGACGGCCTCGTGGCGTTCGTCGCCACCGGCGAGAGCCGCTCGGTCTTCACCGTCGACACGAGCGACGTCTTCACCGAGCTCGCGGCCGACGTCACCACCCGCGCCACCGACAACGTCTCCATCAACGCCCTCGGGCAGGTCGCGGTCATCACGGGACTGCCCGCGCCCGACTCGCTGGGGATCATCGTCGGGCAGGGCGGCAGCGCGCCCACGCCGTTCGTGACGCTGGCCAACGGCTTCCAGACCTTCGGCGACGACGACAACGACGACACGCCGGTCATCAACGCGCGCGGGGAGGTGGGCTACCTCGGTCTCACGACCGAGACCTTCGGGATCCTCACCGGCCCCGATCCGATCGCCAACCTGGTCATCCGCCAGGGCGACCCGCTCTTCGGCTCCACCGTGCAGTCGCTGCGGTTCGGCGGGATCAACGGCGCCGGGAAGATCGTGTTCCTGGCCGGGCTGTCCGACGGCCGCCAGGTCGTCGTCGTGGCCAGCCCGCCGGCGGTCCAGACGGACCTCGCCGTCACCAAAACCGTCAGCACCGCCAGCCCCACGCTGGGCAGCACCGTGACCTTCACGATCACCGCGCGCAACAACGGCCCGGCCAGCGCCCCGAGTGTAGTCGTGACCGATCTGCTGCCGAGCGGCTACACGTTCGTCTCGGCGACGCCCAGCCGCGGCACCTACACTCCGAACACCGGCGTGTGGGCCATCGGCACGCTCGCCGGCAGCGGCAGCAACACCGCGACGCTGACCCTGGTCGCCACCGTGCTGCCGACCGGGGCCTACAACAACACCGCGACCATCACGGCCGCAGGGGTGATCGACAGCAACGCCGGCAACAACACCGCCACGGTCGTGGTCACGCCGGTGCTGCAGGCCGACGTCGCCATCACCAAGACGGCCAGCAATGCCAGCCCGCTCGTCGGCACGAGCGTCACGTTCACCGTCACGGCTACGAACCTTGGCCCGGCGGCCGTCACCGCCCTGACGGTGACGGACCTGCTCCCGACCGGCTATACCTTCGTCTCGTCGACGCCAAGCCAGGGCACCTACGCGAGCGGCAGCGGCTTGTGGACGGTTGGAGGCCTCGCGGCGGGTGGCAACGTGAGCGCCACGCTGCAGATCACCGCCACGGTCAAGGCGAGCGGCGTCTACAACAACACCGCCACGAGGACCACGTCGACGCCGAACGATCCCAACGCCGCCAACGACGCCAAGACGGTCACGGTGACCCCGGTCAGTGCCCTCGTCCTGACCACGGACGGTCCGCTGGTGGGTGTCGGGCGCACGATCGGCGGCAAGGTCACGCTGCCCTCGGCCGCACCGGCCGGCGGCGTCAGCGTCACCCTCGGCACCAACCAGAGCGGCGTCGCGACCGTGACACCGGGTACGCTGACGATCAACGCCGGCCAGACGATCGGCGCCTTTACCGTCACCGGGGTTGCGCCCGGCGACGCGACGATCACAGGCACCGCGACCGGCTTCGCCTCCGGCGGCGTCAACGTCACCGTGACCAGTAGCGTCATCAGCCTCGGCACGCTGCCGACGCTCGGGCCCGGCCAGCCGCTGAGCCTGCCGATCAGCCTGTCGACGCCGGCGCCGGCCGGTGGCGTCACGGTCAGCTTCGCCAGCACCAACACCAACATCGTGACGGTGACCCCGAGCGTCTTCATCCCGCAGGGCACCCAGGTCCCGTCGGCGAACCCGCAGGTGACCGGCGTCAACATCGGCGCAGCCCAGATCAACGCCTCGGCCATCGGCTTCGCCCCCGACACCCGGTCGGCGAACGTCTCGGTGACTGTGACCTTCACGACGCCCTTCAGCGTCGTCACCAACACCACCAAGAACATCACGGTGACCATCTCGGCGCCGGCGCCGAGCAGCGGCCTCACCTTCAACCTCGCGACCGCCAACGCAAGCGTGGCCACGGTGGTCTCGCCGGTCACCGTCGCCGCGGGGCAGACCTCGGCGCAGGCCGCGGTCACCGGCCATGCGGTAGCGTCGACGACGCTACAGGCGAGCGGCTCCGGCGTGACGTCGACTCCGGTGACCATCACCGTGACGCAGCCGCCCGTGATCAACCTCGCGCCGCAGACCATCGGCAAGGACCTCCAGGTGCAGGGTCAGGTCGTCCTGGGGGCGGCGGCGCCGGCCGGCGGGACCACGGTCACGCTGACCAGCGGCGACCAGAACAAGGTGCGGCTGTCCACCAGCGGAACGGCGAATGGCAGTGCTCAGATCACCGTGCAGGTGGCGGCCGGAAGCACGGTCAGTCCCGTCATCTTCATCCAGGCCCTGGACAGCACGGGCTCGGTGATCGTGACGATGACGGCCACGGCCTTCCAGACGTCGGCGAGCACGATGACGCTGGCACCCTCCGGGTTCATCCTCAACAGCCCGGGCAACTTCACCACCACCACCCTGTCGGCTCCGACGAGCATCCAGGTCCTGCCGTCCCGACTGAACCCCACGGGTCTCACCTTCTCGACGAACCAGGCTTTGCGCGGTGGTCTCGTGGTGAACGTGCCGGTCACCGCGACCGACCAGCCTGGCAGTACCGGGGTGGGCACGATCTCGACGAGCCCGGTCGTGTTCGGCGGCGGCAACAGCTCCGGGACCACGACGTTCGTCCCGGGGGCGCCCGGCACGTCGCTGCTCACCGTGGGCACGCCCACCGGCTTCAGCACGCCGGGGAGCAACCGAACGCTCACGGCCACCGTCACCGCCCCCGCGATCACGCTGAGCGGCCAGACAATCGGCAAGAACCTGGAGGTCTCGGTCGGCCTGGTCCTGGGGGCGCCAGCGCCAACCGGCGGGCTGGCGGTCACGCTCACCAGCGGGGACGCGAGCAAGCTGCTCCTGGCCAACACCGGGACGGTGGCGGGCAACGCCTCGATCACGGTCACGCTCGGCCAGGGCGCGAGCTTCAGCCAGGCCTTCTTCGTGCAGGCCCTGGACAGCACGGGATCGGTGGTCGTGACGATGACGGCCCCGGGCTTCCAGACGTCCACGAGCACGATGACGCTCACCCCCTCCGGGTTCATCATCAACAGCCCGGGCAACTTCGCCACGACTACGCTGTCGAACCCCACCAGCATCCAGCTCTTGCCGGCCCGGCTGACCCCGGGGACGCTCAGCTTCTCGACGAACCAGACCCTGCGGGGCGGCATCGTGGTGAACGTGCCGGTGACGGCGACCGACCAGCCGGGCAGCACCGGGGTCGGCACGATCTCGACGAGTCCCGTCGTGTTCAACGGCGGCGACACCTTCGCGACGACGACGTTCGTGCCGGGCGCCGCCGGGAGCTCGCTGATCGAGGCGGTGGCGCCGGCCGGCTTCAGCACGCCGGCGACCCTCCGGACGATCACAGCCACCGTGAGCGCGCCGGTCATCACGCTCGCGGCCCAGACCATCGGCAAGGATCTCGAGGTCGGGGTGGGCTTGTCGCTGGGGGCGCCGGCGCCCGCGGGTGGGCTGCCCATCACGGTGACCAGCGGGGACCCGACCAAGCTGCTCGTGGCGGCGAGCGGGACGGTGGCAGGCAACGTCAGCGGCTCGCTCACGTTCACCGTCGCCCAGAACGTCACCAGCACGCAGGCCGTCTTCCTCCAGGCCCTGGACAGCACCGGCACGGTGACGGTAACCGTCAGCGCGCCCGGCTACCAGGCCTCGACCTCCACGATGACCCTCGTGCCGTCCGGCTTCGCCATCAGCAACGTCGGGAACTTCACGACCACGACGTTCTCCCCCGCCACCACGATTCAGGTGCTGCCGTATCGGCTCACCCCCGGCACGCTCGCGATCTTCGTCAATCAGACGCTACGCGGCGGCCTCACGGTGAACGTGCCGGTGACGGCGACGGACCAGACCGGCGGGCCCGGCGTCGGCGTCATCACGGGGAGCCCGCTGGTCTTCAACGGCGGCGACACCTTCAAGCAGGCGGGCTTCGATCCGGCGGTGGCCGGCACCACGCTCGTCGCCGTGGTGCCCCCGACCGGCTTCAGCGCGCCGAGCAGCAATCGCACGCTGATCGCCACGGTGACGGCGCCCCCGATCACCTTCGGCGTCACCAACGTCCAGGTGGGCCGTGACCTGCAGCAGTCGGTCTCCGTCTTCCTCGGCGCGACACCCCCCAGCCCGATGACCGTCACGGTCAAGGTCGCCTCCACGGCCATCGCGACGATCACCACGGACGGCACCGTGGCCGGGAGCAGCACGGTCACGTTCACCAACGTCACGTCGACCTTCGCCGGCACCCTGATCGTTCAGGGCCGGGCCGCCGCCGGTACGACGACACTCAGTGCTCAGGCCGCGGGCTTCGCCGACGGCGCCAGCACGGTGACGGCGCAGCCGTCGGGATTCGTCATCAACTCGCCCGGCAGCTTCTCCACGACCGCCGGCGCCGCCAACACCAACATCCAGATCGTGTCGATGCGGCTGAACCCGACCACCCTCAACACCGAAGTGAGTCAGGTGGTGCGGGGCGGCGTGACCGTGAGCGTGCCGGTGACCGCGACGACACTGACAGGCTCCGGGGTCGGCACCATCACGACGAGCCCCGTGAGCTTCACCGCCAACACCAATGCGGTAGTCACCCAGTTCGACCCCGCCGCCGTCGGCACCGCCGCCATCACGGTCGGCCTCCCCACCGGCTTCGACCGCCCAAGCGACCGCCAACAGATCACCGTCACAGTGAACCCCTAGGATCCCGAATCAGGGACGCGTCCACCGCCCAGTGGCGCGCGTTGCCGGTGCGTGGCGTGGGCGGCGGGGCGACAGGGTCCCCAGAGGTTCCGTTGGCTTCGATCGTGTAGGGCCACACGTAGGACCAGGCTCCGACCACCCCTTCGCGCACCGGGTCGTCTCACGCGGAACCGAAGGGGACCCTGTCGCCCGCCGCCCACGCCACGCACCGGCAACGCGCGCTACTGGGCGGTGGACGATCTCTGAGTCGGGAGGCTAGCGGAGGAGCGACTTGAGGTGGGCGAGCACCTCGAGCTCGAACTGCTCGAGGCTCTGGCCGAACGTCTCGCGGAAGTTGGCGTGGCGGTCCTGCTTGCGCTCGAACGAGCGGAAGTAGGCGACGACGCGGGGGAAGCCGTCCCGGGTGATCAGGTAGTCGGCCATCAGGAACGCGAGCTGGTAGGTCGGGAGCGAGCCCTCGCGCAGGTGACGCACGGTGAAGCCGCGGGGATTGCCGAGCGTCTCCAGATCCAGGCGCGCGGCGACCAGCGCGGCGTGGTTGCGGATGCCGGCGGTCGCCATCGTGCGCCGGTTGGACACCGTGTCGAGGGCCAGGCGCTCCAGCACGTTGAAGGCGACCCACTCGGCCATGCCCTCGGCCAGCCACTGCTCGGCCCGCCCCTCGCCCTGGGCCAGCTCGATCTGGGAGACGTGGGCTAGCTCGTGCGCGATGAGCCGGAACCACTCGCGGCCACGCGCCGTCCCGCCCTCGTCGTTGAGCAGGAGCTGGCGCCGCTTGCCGATGCCGACGGCGAACTCCGACAGCTCGGCGGCGCGCAGCGGCGAGACGTTGGCGTCGACGACCAGCCCGCGCTCGAATCCCGCGCGGCCCGAGTACACGTACGCGGTGAACGACGACGGCATCGGCAGTTGGAGCTCGCGCACCAGGATGGCGGCGATCCCGCGGATGGCCTGCTCGTGCGACGCGAGCTGGGCGCTGTCGTGCGGCAGCGCGAGCGCGGCCGGTTCGATCGAGAATGGAAGGACCAGCCGCCCGCTGCCGCATCCAGCGAAGGCGGTCAGCGTGACGAGGAGCGCGGCGGAGAGCCGCTGTGAAACCGATTTCATGGGTCGGCGCGATTCTGCCACGCGCGCGCGCAACAGGGAAGATATTTCCCCGTCCCGCGTTGTGAACATTACACCGTCCGTCGGCATCGGGCGACCTGGGCTACTATCGCGACCGGGAGGGCCGGATGCCTGGTACCGAAATCTCCTCAGCGGATTGGTACGAGCGCCGGCGCTTGGCGGTGCTCGACAGCCACATCGCCTACGTGCAGGTCGGGGTCGGCGATCCCATCGTCTTCCTGCACGGCAACCCGACCTCGTCGTACCTGTGGCGCAACGTCATCGCCCAGCTCGAGGGCCGCGGCCGCTGCCTGGCGCCCGATCTCATCGGCATGGGCCGCTCCGGCCGGGCCCCGAGCGGGCAGTACCGCCTGACCGACCACGCCCGGTATCTCGACGCCTGGTTCGAGGCGCTCGACCTGCGCCGGGCGACGCTCGTGGTCCACGACTGGGGCTCGGCGCTCGGCTTCCACTGGGCCCAGCGCCACCCCGATCGCGTGAAGGCGCTCGTGTACATGGAGGCGATCGTGCGCCCGGTGACCTGGGCGGAGTGGCCGGAGGCCGCCCGCAAGATGTTCCAGGCGCTGCGCACGCCGGCCGGCGACGAGATGATCCTGGCCAAGAACGTCTTCGTCGAGCGGATCCTGCCGGCCAGCGTGCTCCGCGCCCTGGCCCCCGAGGAAATGGAGCGCTACCGCGAGCCGTTCCGCGAGCCGGGCGAGAGCCGGCGGCCGACGCTGACGTGGCCACGCGAGATTCCGATCGACGGCCAGCCGGCCGACGTGGCGGCCCTCGTGAACGACTACGCGGCGTGGCTGGCGCGCAGTCCCCTGCCCAAGCTGTTCGTCAACGCCAACCCTGGCTCGATCCTGGTCGGCGCCCAGCGCGAGTTCTGCCGCGGCTGGCCGAACCAGCAGGAGGTCACCGTCAAGGGCAGCCACTTCCTGCAGGAGGACTCGCCCGCCGAGATCGGCCAGGCGGTCGCCCGCTTCCTGCGCGGGCTGTAGCAGGCTGCGGAAAAAGGCCCATCTGCTTCGTTGGCGCCCTCGGCCGCACGCTCGACGTACAGGGAGTACGCCTCGCGTGCGGCTCTCGGGCGCCGCCTCGCATCTGGACCTTTTTGCGCAGCCTGCGGGTGTTTCAGCAGGCTGCTAACCGCGGCAGGCGCTCTCTACCGCGGCAGGCGCTCGATCGAGACAACGAGGAGCGCGCCGGGAGCGTCGGCCAGGCCGAACGCGATGTGATCGCCGATGGAGAGCCCGCGGAACCGCGCCTCGGAGTCGACCAGGAACGGCATCGCCATCGCCTCGTTCATCAGGCCGCGGATCGGCTCGTGGCGGATCACGATCACGGGCCGGGTGGCGTGCAGGTCCGAGGGCGGGCGCAGGATGGCGAGCACGACGCCGGTACCGCGCCAGTCGACCTTGACGCCCGGCGGTGCCGGCTGCTGCGCCGCCGCCGATGTGGCGAGCGCGGTGGCCAGGACAAGGACCGCCAGGAAGCGCGGGCAACCGTGCACGGGCGGAGCATACGCCATAGAATACGGGCCGCCATGGACCTGCTCGCCCGTCACGCCCAGGCGCATCCCGACGCGCCCGCGCTGATCGAAGAGGAGCGGAGCTGGAGCTGGCGCCGGTACCACGAGGCGCGGAATCGGCTGGCCCACGCGCTCGGTGAGCTGGGCCTGGTGGCCGGCGAGCACGTCGTGCTCTACGCGCACAACGCGCTCGAGGTGCTGCTCGCCTCCGCCGCCGCCCGCGCGCTCGGGCTGATCCCGGTGCCGATGAACCATCGACTCGCCGACGACGAGGTCGCCTACATCCTGGACGACTCCGACGCGGTCGCGGTCTTCGCCGGCGACGCCTTCGTGCCGGTGCTGGAGCGCGTGCGCGCGCGGGCGCCGCACCTGCGCCACGTCGTCCTGCTCGGCGCCGAGCGCCGGTCGTGGGCGCGGCACCTCGACGACCTGCTGGCGAGCGGGCGTCCGGCGCCGGTGGACGCGCCGGCCGGCCTGGGCGGCTCGATGATCTACACCGCCGGCACCACCGGCAAGCCCAAGGGCGCGCTCCGCCGCGCCGGCGACCCCGCCGCGGTACTCCCGCGCCTGGCCGCCCTGCACTGCGTGGCGCCCGACGACGTGCACCTGGTGGCCGGGCCGCTCTATCACTCGGCGCCGGGTGGGTTCGCGCTCTACGCGCACATGCTCGGCCAGACGGTCGTCGTCCTGCGGCGATTCGAGGCCGAGGCGGCGCTGCACGCGATCGAGCGCCACCGGTGCACGACGACGTTCATGGCCCCGACGCTGCTCAAGCGCCTGGTCGATCTGCCGGCCGCGGTGCGCGCGCGCTACGACGTCAGCTCGATGCGCTCGATCGTGGTGGCGGCGGCGCCGTGCCCGATGCGGGTGAAGGAGGAGATCCTCGCCTGGTTCGGACCGGTGCTCTACGAGTTCTACGGCTCGACCGAGCTCGGCGTGAACACGGTGCTGGATCCTCAGGACATGCTGCGCAAGCCGCACTCGTGCGGCCGGGCGGCGCCCGGCATCGAGCTGGCCGTGCTGGACGACGGCGGCCGCCCGCTGCCGGCCGGCCAGCCCGGCGAGCTGCACGTGCGCCGTTACGAGGGCATGTTCGAGGAGTACTACAAGAACGCGGCGGCGACGCGCGAGACCGCCAAGGGCGAGTGGCTCAGCGTCGGCGACGTGGCGTGGATCGACGACGAGGGGTTCGTCTTCATCTGCGACCGCAAGCGCGACATGATCATCTCGGGCGGCGTCAACATCTACCCGGCCGAGATCGAGGACGTGCTGCATCGCCACCCGGGCGTCGAGGACGCGGCCGTCTTCGGCGTCCCCGACCCCGAGTGGGGCGAGCGGGTCCACGCCGCCGTCCAGCCGCGCGGCGGCGCCGCGCTCACCGCGGCCGACGTCATCGCCTTCTGCCGCCGCCACCTGGCCGACTACAAGGCCCCGCGCGACGTCTCCTTCCACGACGACTTCCCGCGCGATACCGCCGGCAAGCTCGTCAAGCGGCTCTTGCGCGAGCCCTACTGGGCCGGACGCCAGACGCGGGTCTAAATTAGTTGAGCCGGCCGCGCAGCGAATGCAGCGCCTTGGCGGCGCCCTCGTCCTTGGGGGCGGTGCTCACGGCCGCCTCGAACTCCCGCAGGGCGTCCCACCATTTGCCCTGCTTGAGGTAGATCCGACCCAGGTTCATGTAAGGAAATTGCCGGGGCTCGTAGCGCTTGGCCCGCTTGGCCTTCTCCAGCCAGGGGACGGCCTCGTCGAGCCGGTCCTGCTGCATCAGGTAGACGCCGATGTCGTTGTACGGGTTGCCGAAGTCGGGATCGAGCTCGATGGCCAGGTGACACTCGCGGGTGGCCTCGTCCAGCCGTCCCTGGAACGAGTACGTCCAGCCCAGGAAGGTGTGGGCCTCGGCGGTGGGACACACGCGGATCGACTCCTGATAGAGCGCGACGGCGCGATCGAGCTCGCCCGCCATCTGATGGCGGTACGCCTCGCGCCAGAGGTCGATGGCCTGGCCGAGGTTCTCGGGCGGCGGCGAGGACACCGCGGCCTCAGCGGCGCGGGCGCGCGCTCACGGCCGCGGCCCGCCCGGCGCCGGCGTGGGATCGACGGGCGCGATGTGGCCCATGTCCGGCTCGAGCTGCAGCGTGTCGGCGATCTTCGTGTACGACGAGAACATCTGGGTGACGCCGACGACCTCCATGATGCCCCCCTCGCCCACGCCCAGCCGGCGCAGCTCGGCGAGGTGGAACGCCGTGCCGAAGGCCGAGCGCGTCGTCAGCGAGACGGCGAAGGCCAGCGCGGTCTTGACCCGGCGGCTCAGCTGGTTATCGCCGAACGCGCGCTTCGTGGCCGCCCACAGGTCGGCAAGGTAGCCGGGGTCCTGGGCGGCCAGGCCGAAGGGTATGGGGACCTCGCCGCCGCCGTAGAACGCGTGGATGTCGTCGTAGACCGCGTCGACCTCGGCCGCGCCCGTCGCCGGCTTCACCGGCGCCATCAGCGGGCCGAGCCCGTCGGCCACGACGTTGAGCGCGTTGGTGATGCCGACCACCATCGCGGCCTCGTACCACACCGCGTCGCCGACCATCCCCTGCAGCTTCCCGGCTGCAGTGTGCGCCTGCACTCAATAGGTGCAGGCGTTGACGCCGCTGACGACGGCCGCCACCATCTCCTTCTCGCCGCGGCTGAACTCGCCCGGCGTCATCGCGCGCTTCATGGCCCGGCCGTGCGGCCCGCCGAAGTGCGGGTCCCACGCCATCACGCGGCTCATGGCGGCCGGCTGCGGGAAGTCGTAGTTGAACCACTGCTTGCTCAGCTCGAAGGCCCGGCGGGCGGGCTCGGGATACTCCTCGGCGTCGCGCAGGCGGACGGTGGGCACTACGACCTCCGCCGCCGGGCCGGGCGCGGGCGCGCCTTGGAGCGTGCCGTGGCCTTGGCCCGGGACGGCGCCGGACGGCGCTCGGGAATCACCGCCGTCGCCTCGATCTCGATCAGGTACTCGTCGCGCACCAGACGCGAGATCTCGACCAGCGTGCTGGCCGGCCGGTGGGCGCCGAAGTATTCCTGGCGGATGGTGTTGACCTTCTCGCGATCGCCGATGTTGCGCAGGAACACCGTCACCTTGCCGATGTCGGCGAAGGTGGCGCCGGCCGCGCTCAGGCAGCGCTTGATGTTCTCGTGCACCTGCCGGGTCTGGGCGACGACGTCGCCGCCGCCCACGAGGCGGCCCTGGCCGTCGGTGGCCACGCACCCGGAGACGAACACGATGCGGCCGGCGCGCACGACGTGGGTGAAGTGGCTGACCGGCTCCGACAACCCGGGAACCATGAATTCCTCGCGATGAGTGCTCACGGGCTCCTCCGGTGGGACGTACGACGAGAGGCTGACGATGAGGGCGAGCGCGCCTACGCGCTCTCGCCTTCCTGGGACTGCTTTTCCAGCACGCGCGCGACCGCCCGGCCCTTGCCCGGAGAGGGGTCCTTGACCACGCCGTAGGCCTGGCGGCCCTCATGGTCCTCGGGCAGGTACTCGGTGATCGGCACGCCCTCCTCGGTGACGAAGAGCAGGCAGTGGCAATACTTGTACTTCTGCATCTCGTCACACGCACAGATCCAGCGCCGCAGCTTGGCCTCGGCCGCCGGGTCCGGATAGAAGTTGCAGGGGCAGAGCGGACGCCCCACCAGCTCGATGTGCCGGGCCAGGCCCTCCACGACCGTCTCGGTGACGGTGACGTCAGGATGCAGCGACGTGCCGGATTTCTCGGCGTACTTGCGGGCGTACGTCCACATCTTGTCGATGTTCGCCTGCGAGGGCTTCGAGAGCTCGGTCATGGGGGTTCTCGCCTACTCGGCGGCCAGGGCCGCGTCGATCGCGTTCGGATTGAAGCCCGTCAACCGCTTGTCTCCGATGAGGATCACCGGCAGCGACGTCACGCCCAGCTCCATCAATTCCTGCCGCGCGGTCGGGTCCTTGCCGACGTTGCGCTCGGTGAAGGGCACGCCTTTGCGCGACAGATACTCTGTCGCCCGGTGGCAGGGCCCTCAGCCGACATTGGTGTACACGGTGATCGGCGGTGTCATGGCGCCTCCTGGCGCGATTGTACCCGACCCTCGCGGGTCAGGCGCGGGCGATCTTGATGAAGGCCCAGCCGATCGTGCGCAGCTCTTCGTCCACCCGTGTGTGCAGCCGCCGGTCGGGACCGCGGCGCTCGCGACCCGGAGGTCCGGGCCCACGCCGGCGCTGCTCGACGCGCCGGTCGAGGATCACCTCGACCTCCTCGATGTCGGCCAGCGATCGCACCAGGTGCTCGTACAGCGCCTCGTGGTCCCGCGCGACGATGAACCGGAATCGCCTCATGCGGCCTCCGTCTCGTGGCCGATCATATCGTGGCCGGTGCGGTGGGCCGGCTGAATCGCAGAGGCGCGGGCCCGTGACGCGCGCCCCCGGTCATCCCGACAGGAGCCCGGTGAGGGCGACGATCAGGAGCACGCCGGCCAGATGGACCGCCAGCACCCGCCACGACCGATCGCCCCGGTGCATCTCCGGGATGAGGTCGCAGGCGGCGATGTAGAGGAAGTGGCCGACGAAGAAGGCCAGCCCGAGCGCCAGCCACGCCTCGGGGATGCGCACCCACCGCGTGGCCAGGGCGCCCACCACCGGAGCGGCGGCGTCGGTGGCCAGGAACGCGAGGGCCCGCCGGCCGCTGTGCGAGACGCGCCGCACGAGCATGACCGTGTTCACGCCGTCGGCAAAGTCATGGGCGATGACCGCGGTCGCCACCACGACGCCGACTCCGGCGCTCACCTGGAAGGCGGCGCCGATGGAGACGCCATCCAGGACACTGTGCAGCACGAGGCCGGAGGCGCCCACCCCGCCGGCGGCGTGAGTGGGGAGCCCGGCGTCGGCCGGCGCCTCCACGTGATGGACCAGCACGTAGCGCTCGGCCAGGTGAAAGGCAATGAAGCTGCCGAGCACGACGTAGAACACGGCGGCGCGGTGCACCGGCGTGTCCGCCGAGGCCGCCACCGCCTCGGGCAGCAGGTCGACGAGCGCGATGGCGAGCAGCGTCCCCGCGCTGAAGGCAAAGAAATACCGCAGCGAGCCGCGCGTGCGCAGGGCCACGGCGCCGCCGAGGAACGTCGAGACGAACGTGAGCGCGCTCAGCGCGGTCGGAGTCCAGTCGGTCACGGCCGCATTGTAGGGGTAGGACGGCGGGTGTACGATCGGCGCGCTGTGAGGCCGCGATCCACTCGGTGCATCACCTGGGCGGCCGTGCTGCTGGCGCTGTCCGGCCGGCTCGTCGCGGCCGAGCCGCGGGTCGTCGAGCTGGCCATCCGCGGCGGCGCCCTCGCCCCCGCCCAGCAGGTCGTGCGCGGGCAGGTGGGCGATGACGTCACCCTGCGCTGGACCAGCGACCGCGCGCTGACGCTGCACCTGCACGGCTACGACATCGAGAGCCGCGTGGTGCCGGGGGCGCCCACGACGATGCGCTTCGTGGCGCGCACGGCCGGCCGCTTCCCGATCGAGCGTCACGACGGGCAGCCGGGCCGTGAGGCGACGCTGGCCAACCTGGAGGTGCATCCGCGGTGAGCGCGCGCGAGGCCGCGGGCGCCGAGAGGTCCGCGATGCGCCGGCGTCTGGTCATGCTGTCTCTGGTGCTGCTGCTCGCGGCGCCGCCCGCCGGCTGGTCGCGCCCACCCGAATTCCAGGGGCAGGTGCTGGACCCGCCGCGGCCGGCGCGCGATTTCGCGCTCCGCGATCAGTCGGGCCGCCTGGTGCGGCTCTCGGCCCTGCAGGGCCAGGTGGTCGTGCTGACGTTCCTGTACACGACCTGCCCCGACGTCTGTCCGCTCATCACCGGCAAGCTGCACGAGGTCACGGACCTGCTGGGCGACCGCCGCAAGAAGGTCGCCGTCGTGGCCGTCACCGTCGATCCCGAGGGCGACACCACCGCCGCGGTCACGGCGTACTCGCGGCGGTGGGCCATGCTCGACCGGTGGCGATACCTGACCGGCACCCCGCGTCAGCTCCAGCCGATCTGGGAGTACTACTGGGTCGGCCAGGTCCGCCGCGAGCTGCCGGGATCGACGCCGGGCCACGCCCACTACGGGATCGGACACAACTCCCCCATCCATCTCCTCGATCGCGCCGGCCGTGTCCGCGTCGTCTTCGACGCCGACTTCCAGCCCGCCGCCATGGCGCACGACATCGAGGCGCTGCTCGAGCAGTGAATCCACCGCGGCCGACACGGAGGCCCGTCATGCGCAGCCTGGGGTACAGCGTCACCGTGCTCGTCACGGCGATCGGCGCGATCATCGCCGGCTCGGCCTCGGGCCAGGGCCAGATGCCGATGCCGCACCAGCACAAGGCCGAGGAAAAGCCGCCCCCGCCAATCCGCACCACCATGGCGGCGCTTCACGCCTCGGGCGGCGTTCCCAAGGGCTGGAAGTTCCTGATGCCGCCGGGTGATCCGGCGCGGGGCCGCGAGGCGTTCGTCACGCTGGAGTGCTTCGCCTGCCATGCGGTCGGCGGAGAGGACTTCCCCAAGACGACGAAGCGCGGCCAGGAGGCCGGGCCCGAGCTGACCGGCATGGGCGGGCACCACCCGGCGGAGTACCTCGCGGAGTCGATCGTGAACCCCAATCGCGTGATCGTGCAGGGGCCGGGCTACACGGGCGCCGACGGCCTGTCGAAGATGCCGGACTACGGCGACGTGATCACCATCCGCCAGCTCACCGATCTCGTCGCCTACCTCAAGTCGCTGAAGGGCGGAGGCATGCACGACCACGGCAAGGCGATGGACATGCCGGGCCACGACATCAAGAAGTAGACGCGTGCCAGTCGAGGACGGCGCGCCCGAAGCGCTCCGGGTCCTCGACGATCAGATGGTGGCGCACGCCGGGCAGCGTCGCCGCCCGGCCACCCGGGATCGCCGCGGCCACACGCTGACACGCCTCGGCGCTCATCACCTCGCTGTGCTCGCCGTGCAACACCAGCGCCGGACAGGCGATGCGCGGCAGGAACGGCCACGGATCGGCGGGAGGGTGCAGGAAGACCCGGCGATCGAAGGACGTCGTCCACGCTCCGGGCCGGCGCTCGATCACACCCGCCGCGCCGAGATGGCGGACCCGCTCGGGCGGCGCGCCGTCCTCCGGAGGCGAGAAGCGAAAGCGGGCGGCAGCGGCCGCCGCGTCGGGGAACTCCGGCGAGACCCGCTCGGCCTGGCGTCGCGCGATCTCGGAGAGCGCCGGGGGCCAGGCGGTCAGGATGTCGGTGATCACGACCGCCGCGACGAGATCGGGCCGGCGGCTGGCCAGGAGCGCGGTGAGGTAGCCGCCCATCGAGTGGCCGATGACGACGGGCGGCGCGCCTCCCAGTGCGCCGAGCACGCCCACGAGATCGGCGATGTGGTCGTCGAAGGCGTAGGCGCCGTCGGGCGCGTGCTCACTGCCGCCGTGGCCGCGCAGGTCGAGCGCGAGAACATCGAAGCGTCCGGCCAGCAGCGGCGCCGCCCACTCCCACCAGTGGCCGTGGCCGGCGACCGAGTGCAGCAGCAGCGCGCGCGGGCGCCCGGGACGCGGCCAGGCGTGGGTGCGCAGGCGCAGGCCGTTGACGGTCAGCTCACCGGCCAGGCCGCAGGCCACGCTCAGAGGGGCAGCAGCGGCTCGCCGGCGGTCGGCTCGATGGCGAACGCGTTGAGCGCGCAGGCGATCATCGCGTAGTACCCGATGGTCGCGGTCAGGTCGACCAGCCCCTCGAGGCCGAAGCGCGCCTGCAGCGCGGTGAACGCCTCGTCGCTCACGCGATGCTCGCGCAGCAGGGCCACGGCGTAGCCGTGCACCTGGGCCTCGGCCAGCGTGAGTCCGGCCGGCGCCTTCCGCTCGCGGATGGCGGTGATGACCTCCTCGCGCACGCCGGCCTTACGGGCGAGCACGGCGTGGGCGACCCACTCGTACTGGGCGTCCAGCTGGCGCGCGACCGTGATGATCGCCAGCTCCCGCTCGGCCTGGCTCAGCGGCCCCTCGAAGCGCACGTAGTGGCCGGTCTCGGCGATGCGCCGGGCCAGCTCGGGGCTGTGCAGCAGGGCGGCGAACGGCCCGGCCACACGCCCGCGGCTCTGGGCAATGCGGTCCCACACCGCGAGCTGGGCCGGCGTGGCCTTGTCCTTGTCGACCAGTGGCACGCGGGCGCGCGCCACGCTGGGTCCCGCCTTCGGATCGGTGCTCACGCCTGTCCTTTCGCGTAGCCGGCGCCCTTGAGGGCGTCGGTGATCTCGTCGAGGACCGCCGGGTCGTCGATGGTGGCGGGCGCGGTGTACGCCTGGCTGTCGGCGATGCGCTTCATGGTGCCGCGCAGGATCTTGCCGGAGCGCGTCTTGGGCAGGCGTTTGACCACCAGCGCCGTCTTGAACGAGGCCACCGGGCCGATCTGCTGGCGGATCTTCTCGACCAGCTCCTTCACGATCTCGCCGTCGGCGCGGGCCACGCCGGCCTTGGTGACGACGAAGCCCAGCGGCACCTCACCCTTGATCTCGTCGGCCACGCCGACGACCGCGCACTCGGCGATGTCCGGATGCGCGGAGAGCACTTCCTCGATCGCGCCCGTCGAGAGCCGATGGCCGGCGACGTTGATGATGTCGTCGACGCGACTCATGATGTAGAGGTAGCCGTCCTCGTCGCGATAGCCGGCGTCGCCGGTGAGGTAGTAGCCGGGGTGCTTGGTCAGGTACGAGCTCTCGTAGCCGGCGTCGTTGTTCCAGAGGGTCGGCAGGCACGCCGGCGGCATCGGCAGCTTGATGGCGATCGAGCCGATCTGCCCGGGCGGCATCTCGGTGTTCTCCTCGCTCAGCACGCGCACGTCGTAGCCGGGCGTCGCCTTGGTCGGCGAGCCCGGCTTGACCGGCAACATGCCGAGACCGACGCAGTTGGCGGCGATCGCCCACGCCGTCTCGGTCTGCCACCAATGATCGACCACCGGGACGCCCAGGTGCTGGCGCGCCCACAAGAGCGTGTCGGGATCGCAGCGCTCGCCGGCCAGGAACAGCGTGCGGAAGTGCCGGAGGTCGTGCTTCGTCATGTGCGCACCCTGCGGGTCTTCCTTCTTGATCGCGCGAAACGCCGTCGGCGCGGTGAAGAGCGCGTTCACGCCGTGCTGGGCGATGAGCCGCCAGAACGCGCCGGGATCGGGCGTGCCCACCGGCTTGCCCTCGTAGAGGACGGTGGTGCACCCCTTGAGCAGCGGCGCGTAGACGATGTAGGAGTGGCCGACGACCCAGCCGATGTCGGAGGCCGCCCAGTAGCACTCGCCCGCCCCCATGCCGTAGACGGTGCCCATCGAGTACTTCAGCGCGACGGCGTGGCCGCCGTTGTCGCGGACGACGCCCTTGGGGATGCCGGTCGTGCCCGAGGTGTAGAGGATGTAGAGCGGGTCGGTGGCCTCGAGCGGCACGCACTCGGCCGCCGGCGCGCCGTCGATGAAATCGCCCCAGTCGAGATCGCGGCCCGTGCGCAGCGTCGCCGCGAGCTGCGGGCGCTGCAGGATCACGACGCGCTCCACCTTGTGGGTGGCCAGCTCGATGGCGCCGTCGAGCAGCGGCTTGTAGGCAATGACGCGGTTGCCCTCGATGCCGCAGGACGCCGACAGGATCATCCGGGGCTTGGCGTCATCGATGCGCTTGGCCAGCTCGTTGGAGGCGAAGCCGCCGAAGACCACCGAGTGGACGGCGCCGATGCGGGCGCAGGCCAGCATGGCGATGACCGCCTCAGGCACCATCGGCATGTAGATGATCACGCGGTCGCCCTGGACGATGCCCCGGCGGACGAGCGCACCGGCCACTCGCGCCACCTCGTCGCGCAGCTCGGCGTAGGTGTAGCTGGTGATCGTGTCGGTGACGGGGCTGTCGTAGATCAGCGCGCGCTGCTTGCCGCGGCCGCGGTCGACGTGCAGGTCCAGCGCGTTGTAGCAGGTGTTGAGCCGGCCGCCGGTGAACCAGCGGTAGTAGGGCGGGTGCCGGTCGTCGAGCACGCGGTCCCAGCGGCGCTCCCAGTAGAGATCCTCGGCCGCCGCCGCCCAGAACCCGGACGGGTCCCGCAGCGAGTGCGCGTACACCTCGTCGTACCGGCTCTTCATCGACACGCTCCTCCGCCCGGGAAAGGTATCCGTGCCGGCCGGGCCCCGCAAGTCCTCGCTGCGGTACGATGGGCGATCGAGGAGGACGCATGGCCCGCTACTTCTGCCACGAGCAGCCCGACACCCTGACGCTCACCACCCGCGTCGTCGACGCCCGGCCCGGGGCCGTCGTGCTGGAGCAGACGCCTTTCTATCCCGGCGGCGGCGGCCAGCTCGCCGACCACGGCGTGCTGCGCTGGAGCGGCGGCGAGGTCGCGGTGGCCGGCTTGCAGGCGAGCGACGGCCGGCTCTGGCACTTGCTGGCGTCGCCGATCGAGATGGCCGGCGCGACCGAGGCCGTCGTCGATCCTGGGTTCCGCACCATGATGACCGAGCTGCACACCGGCACCCACGTTCTCAACGCGCTCGTCTACCAGCAGTTCCAGGGCGCGCTGGTGACCGGCGCTCAGCTGAACGACGACGGGACGGCGCGCATGGACTTCGACCTGCCCGACGCCGACAACGACCGGCTGCGCGCCCTCGAGCCGGGCCTCAACGACGTCGTGCGCCAGGATCTGCCGCTGCGCTACGTCTACGTGCTGCTGGCCGAGGCGACGGCCGTGCACGGACTCATCCGCAGCCGCTCGGTGGCGCCCCCACCCGGCGACGACGGTACCATCCGCATCGTCGAGATCGTCGGCCTCGACCGCCAGGCCTGCGGCGGCACGCACCTGGCCTCGACCGGGCGCTCGCGCCCGCTCAAGATCCTCAAGATCGACAACAAGGGCCGCCACAACCGCCGCGTGAAGATCGGATTAGGGGGTCGAGATTGATTGAAGTGGGGGCGTTCGATTGAAGTGGGGGCCCCGACATGGCCCCCACACCCCCATCGCTCGTCGCGCCCCGGCGGAGCCGTGGCGCTCGATTGTCAGCGTGGGGGCCCCGACATGGCCCCCACACCCCCATCGCTCGTCGCGCCCCGGCGGAGCCGTGGCGCTCGATTGTCAGCGTGGGGGCCCCGACATGGCCCCCACACCCCCATCGCTCGTCGCGCCCCGGCGGAGCCGTG
>JBGQLG010000022.1:0-46867 GCA_041499965.1 Methylomirabilia bacterium | reverse complement strand
CGTGGGCGGTGGGGCGACAGGGTCTCCTGAGGCTCCGTTGGCTTCGATCGTGTCGGGCCGGGTCGTCTCATGCGGAACCGAAGGGGACCCTGTCGCCCCGCCGCCCACGCCGCGAGCCGTCGACGCGCGCTAGCCGGTGACGCTGAGCGGGACGATCTGGGCGCCGGGCAGGCGGCGCAAGGCTTCGGGGGAGACGCGGATCTTGGACGAGCGGCTGCCGCTGCCGAGGATCGCCCAGTCGAGCGCCATGACCTTGTCGTCGACGTAGACGGGCAGGTCGGCCGGCAGGGCGAAGACGGTGACGCCGCCGATCAGCATGCCGGTGAGCGCGCGCGTCTCGTCGGCGGAGGCGAACGAGACCTTGGCGACGTCGAGCAGGCGGCGCACGGCCCGGTTGACGTCCAGCCGCGTCGTCGCCTTCACCACGCAGGCGGCGTAGCGGCGCGGCTCCTTCTTGGATGCGACGATGATCGTGTTGGCCGCGTGGTCCAGCAGCACCCCGTAGCGCTCGCAGTAGGCGGCGGTGTCGGCGAAGGCGGGATCGATCGGCTGCAGCTGGTAGGGCACGCCCAGCCCGTCGAGGACCGCGACCACCCGCCGCTCGATCTCGGCGCCGTCCTCGCTCACCGGGCGCTCCCGCAACGGCGCGTGCTCAGCATGGCGCTCATCGTCCCTCCCCGGACCGACAGTCTACGCGATCGGTCCAGCGCGAGTAGAATGCGCCGGTGCGCGTGCCGGTCTTCTACGGATGGGTCGCGGTCGGCGTCGCCTTCGTCACGATGGGCCTCGGCGTCAACGCGCGCACCGCGTTCTCGCTGCTGTTCCCGCCGATCCTCGACGAGTTCGGCTGGGCGCGCGGCCTCACGGCCGGCGCCTTCTCGGTCGGCTTCCTCGTCTCCACCGTGTTCACGCCGTGGATGGGCGCGGTCATGGATCGCCGCGGCCCGCGCTTCGTGATCGGCGCCGGCGCGCTCGCCGTCGGCGCCGGGCTCGCGCTGGCGCCACTGGTCCGCGCGCCCTGGCATCTGTATCTCACGCTCGGCGTCCTCGTCTCCGGCGGCACCCTGGCCTGCGGCTACACGGGCCACGCGCTCTTCCTGCCGAACTGGTTCGTGCGCAAGCGCGGCCTGGCCATCGGCATCGCCTTCTCCGGCGTCGGCGTGGGATCGATCCTCATGCTGCCGTGGATCCAGACGGTGATCGTCCGCTCGGGCTGGCGAACCGCGTGCTACGCGACCGCCGCCATCGTGCTGCTCACGCTGGTGCCGCTCAACCTGCTGCAGCGCCGCCGGCCCGAGGACCTCGGCCTGCGCCCCGACGGCGACGCCGCCCCTCCCGAGAGCGCCACGCGCGTCCATCCGGCCAACGTCGTGGATCCCGTCTGGGCCTCGATCGAATGGACGCTGGCGCGCGCGGCCCGGACCGCACGGTTCTGGTGGATCGTCGTCGGCTTCCTCGGCGGGCTCTTCGCGTGGTACGCGGTGCAGGTGCACCAGACGAAGTACCTGATCGAGATCGGCTTCGCGCCGGCCCACGCCGCGTGGGCGCTGGGCCTGGTCGGCTTCGCCGGCATCGCGGGCCAGATCGCGCTCGGCCACCTCTCCGATCGCATCGGGCGCGAGTGGGTGTGGACGCTGTCGTGCGGCGGCTTCATCCTCTGCTACGTCGCCCTGCTCGCGCTCCGCGCGCGGCCGACGCCGGCGCTGCTGTACGTCATGGTCGGCGCCCAGGGCCTGCTCGGCTACGGCCTGGCCTCCGTCTACGGCGCCATCCCCGCCGAGATCTTCCAGGGCCCGCACTACGGCAAGGTCTTCGGCACGCTCAGCCTGGCCTCGAGCACCGGGGCCGCGCTGGGCCCGTGGGTGGCGGGCGCACTCTACGACCGCACCGGCAGCTACGTCGCCGCGTTCTACGTGGCGATCGCCGCCAGCGTCGTCTCTGCCGGCGCGATGTGGCTCGCGTCGCCGCGCAAGGTGCGCGCCGTCGCCGGTCGCGTGCCTGGCCCATGAGCGGCGCCTAGACCGGATTGGTCACGCACGCTCGCGCGCCCAGGGGCGGGTCAGCCCGCGGTCGGGCATCCTGGCGGGCGCGCCAGCATGGCGAGCCGTTGTCGCCGTTCGAGCGCAGGGCCCGGCTCGCGAGCCGCCAACAAATCGAAGAGGCCACGCCCCACCCCCTTGGGGGATGGGGGGCCGAGCGAGCCGGGCCCGGAGCGAGTTACGGCGACAGGCGAGCCATGCTGGCGCGCCCGCCAGGATGCCCGACCGCGGGCTGACCCGCCCCTGGGCGCGCGAGCGTGCGTGACCAATCCGGTCTAGTGCTGGAGGCTCGGCGCCCAGGCGGTCGTGCGTCCGCCGATCGTCTGCCAGCGGATCCGCGCGCCGGTCGTCGTGCGAGCCAGCGGGTCGCGATCCCAGCGGCGATGGAACAGCCAGGCCCGGGGGAAGCGATCGCTGTCGGAGCGGGCACGGACGGCGGTGGTGATGATGGCGTGCAGCCTTCGGCGCAGGCGCGATGACTCGGCCAGGCTGAGCGTGCGCGCCCGGCGGCGCGGATCGATGCGGGCCTGGTAGAGGGCCTCGTCGGCGATCCAGTTGCCGACGCCGGCGGCGAAGGTCTGATCGAGCAGCAGCGCCTTCATCGGCGCGCCGCGCTCGTGCAACAGCGCGAAGAAGCGCGCGGGCGACGGCAGCTCGCGCAGCGCGTCGAAGCCGAGATCGGCCACCGGAGCCTCACGGCGGGGATCGTCGCGCAGGCGGATGCGTCCCAGCCGCCGCGCGTCGGCCAGTGCCAGCTCGCCGCCGTCGTCGAACGTGAGCCGGAGCTTGAGGAAGCGCGGCGGCCAGCCGGCCGGCGACGCCGAGCGCGTTGACATGAGGCGCGTCGACGGCCGCGCGGGGGCGTGCAGGCCGCCCGTCATGCCGAAATGCATCAGCAGCCATGGGCGGCGGTCGAGCTCGAGCCAGAAGTGCTTGCCGTGCCGGTGCGCGGCCTCCACGCGCCGGCCGCGTAGGGTGGCCGCGAGGCGCCGGGGCGTGACACCCTCGATCACGATCGGATCGTCAGCGCACCAGACGTCGACGATGCGCCGTCCCACCGCGACCCGTGTGGCCAGTCGCCGGGCCGCCTCGACCTCCGGCAGCTCGGGCACGCGCGCCCGCTACTCGGCGACGATCGCCAGCAGCTCGACCTCGAAGATCAGCGTGGCGCCGGGCTTGATACGGGGCGGCGCGCCGCGCTCGCCGTAGGCCAGCTCGGACGGACACACCAGGCGGCTCTTGCCGCCGACCTTCATGAGCTGCACCCCCTCCGTCCAGCACTTGATGACGCCGTTGAGCGGGAACGTGGCCGGCTGGTCGCGCTGCACGGAGCTGTCGAAGACGGTGCCGTCGGTCAGCGTGCCGTGGTAGTGCACCTTCACCTTGTCGGTGGCCTTCGGCGAGGGGCCGGTGCCGGCCTTGATGGTGGTGATGACGAGGCCGGACTCGGTCTTCTTGGCGCCCGGCGCGGCGGCCGCCTTGGTCACGAACGCGTCGCCCGCCTTCTTCTCCGCGGCCGCCACCACCGAGGCGCGGGTGTCGCGGAGCTGCTTGATGCGCTCCATCGACGCCCGCGGATCGGCCTTGCGCGGGCGGCCGAGCACGCCGTCGGCGAGGCCGGCCTTGACCATCTCGAGCTCGGCTGCGCTCAGCGCGAACGGCCCCAGCCGCTCGGCGAGTGAGTATCCGATCGCGTAGAAGGCCTTCTCGTCCTCGCTCTTGGGTTCCTGGGCCCAGGCCGCCGGAGCGGCCACGAGCAGTACCAGCACCAGCACGACGAGCCAACGCATGCGAACTCCTCCCTGCCAGGTCTGCGCCCGGGCCGCGCCCGGGGACTAGGTCAACACGGTCGTGGTCAGCCGGCGGATCAGCTCGAAGTCGATGGCGGCGCCGAGGCCGGGGCCGCTCGGGGCGTGCACCAGGCCGCGCGCGTCCACCTCGATGTCCTGCGCGAGACCGTACTTCTGGGCGCCGGCCGGCAGCAGCACCTCGAAGAACTCACAGTTGCGGATGGCCATGATCACGTGGAGGTTGGCCACGTTGTTGAGCGAGTTGCCGCCGTGGTGGATCTCGAAGTTCATGTGGAAGCCCTCGGCCAGGTGGGCCGACTTCACCAGCGGCGTGATGCCGCCCTTCACGGCCGGATCGCCCCGCAGGTAGTCGGTGGCCCTCGCGATGATCCACGGGGCCAGCGCCGTGAAGCCGCCCGGCGCGTATTCCGTCGCCAGGATCGGGATCCGCAGTTGCTGCTTGAGCTTGACGTAGTTGTAGAGGTCGTCGTCGGCCAGCGGGTCCTCGTACCAGTGGAAGCCCAGCGCCTCGACCACGCGGCCCACGCGCAGCGCCTCCGGGTACTGATACGCCCACGTGGAGTCGAGCATCACGGTGTAGCCGTCGCCGACCGCGCGTCGCACCGCCTCGCACACCTGGATGTCGGTCACTGGATCGGTGGGCGGATGGATCTTGTAGGCGCTCCACCCGGCCTCGCGATACGACACGGCCTCCTCGGCGTAGGCCTCCTTGGAGGCGAGCACCGCGGAGGAGGCGTAGGCCGGCACCGAGTCGCGATAGGAGCCGAGCAGGCGGTGGATGGGCAGCCCGGCGATCTTGCCGCCGAGATCCCACAGGGCGACGTCGATGGCGCCGATTGCCCGCAGCGTGGTCTGGCGGTTGCGCTGCCACATCGACTGCCACAGCCGCTCGCGGTCGAGCGGATCCTGGCCGAGCACGAGCGGCTTGAGGAACCGGATGAGCGAGGCGGCGTCCATGGCCGCGCTCCGCTGAGCGGAGCCGAGGAACGCGTGGCCCTCGAGCCCTTCGTCGGTGCGCAGCGTCAGCAGGCCGAGCTCGCTGCTCCCGCTGAAGCGGCCGGTGTGGCGACCGTACGTGGTCGCGGGGATGCCGCTCCAGGCGAAAAGCGTCAGGGTGACATCGGTGATCTTCATCTCAGGCCTCCACGTCCTTCACGCGACCGCCGTAGCCTATCACGGCGCTCGGAGGCGGCCCGCGGCGGGCGGAGGCGGCGCCATCGGGACGGGGGAGATCGCTCAGCGACGGCGCCGGAACAGGCGATCGGCGGCGGCCGTACCGGGTGCGGGCCGCTCCGGAGCGCTCTCTCCGCGGCGCGCGATCCGCGCCAGCCGGCGCCGCTGGCGCTCCAACAAGCGCCGCTGCGCGATGGACAGGTGCAGGAGCTCGCCGAGCCCGATGAGCGGCGCGCCCAGCAGGACGCCCGAGAAGACCAGGACGATCCCCACCCCGAGGCGCTCCAGCCTCGTCGTTTCCCTCAGAGGGGCCCACGGCAGATCGAGCGTGACGGCGACCACGGCGAGCAGCACGCCGCTCACGAGCAGCACCAGGCCGACGACGACGAGCACCGTGGCCCAGAAGGCGGCGAAGCCGTGGCGGGACATCGTGTGCTCATCGTATCGCGCGGGACAACCCGGCGGCCGATTCAGACGCGGGCGGACAGCGCGTCCTGGATGACCATCCCCAGCCGGCGCGCGGTCACCGGCTTCTCGACCCAGGCCCGCACGCCCTCGACGTTGACCCGAGTGGAGTCGGCGACGTAGCCCGACATCATCACGACCGGCACGCGCACCTGACGCTCCCGCAGCGCCCGCACGAGCCCCAGCCCGCCCATGCCGGGCATGACGAGGTCGGTGAGCACGAGCGCCACCTGGCCGGCGTGGGCGGCGTGCAGCTCGAGCGCGTTCTCGGCGGAGGAGGCGGTCAGCGCGTGGTAGTTCAGATCGGAGAGGATCTGCGCGAGCGTCTGGCGCACCGGCGCCTCGTCCTCGACCACCAGCAGCGTCTCCCCGCCGCCCATGACGAGCTCGCGCGCGCCCTCGACCTCGGCGGCGGTGCCGCCGCCGGCGAGCGCCGGCAGGTACAGCGCGAACGTCGTGCCCGAGCCCGGCCGGCTCTCGACCGTGATGTGGCCCTGGTGCTCGGTCACGATGCCGTAGGCCTGCGAGAGCCCGAGCCCGGTACCGCGCCCGGGAGCCTTGGTCGTGAAGAACGGATCGAAGATCCGCTCGCGCACCTCCGGCGCCATGCCGCCGCCGGTGTCGGTGACCGAAAGCGCGACCCACTGGCCGGCACCGGGGCCGCCGGCGCCGGCCTCGCCGTCGCCTCGCTCCAGGCCCAGGTGGAAGCGCAGGTCACCGCCCAGCGGCATGACATCGCGCGCGTTGACGGCCAGGTTGGTCAGCACCTGCGTGAGCTGGTTGGGATCGGCGCTGACGAGGAAGGGGCCGTCGCCGGTCACCACGTTGATGCGGATGGTCTCGGGCAGCGTGCGCTCGAGCAGGCCGATCGTCTGCTGCAGCAGCATGGCCACGTCGACGGTCTCCAGCGAGGGCGGCGACTGCCGGCTGAAGTCGAGGATCTGGCGGACCAGCGCGGCCGCCCGTTCCCCCTGCTCGACGATCACTTGCAATCGCCCGCGCACGAACGGCGCGTCGGCCTGCCGGCGTATCCCCAGCTCGGCCGAGTTCACGACGGTCATCAGGATGTTGTTGAAGTCGTGCGCGATGCCGGCGGCGAGCTGGCCCACCGAGGCCAGGCGGGCCTGCTGCTGGGCGATCTTCTGGGCCTCGCGCTCGCGCGTCACGTCGCGGATCACGACGACCGCGCCCTGGCCGCCGTCCAGCGGCCGGGCGGCCACCTGGAAGACGGACGAGCCGGCCGCGCCGGCCCGGACCTCGCGGGCATCGATCTGGCGCGCCGCCAGCAGCGTGTCGATGGGCAGCCCACCGACGGCGGTCACGTCGCCGTCCGGCGAGGCCGTCGTCACCGCCGCCAGGTGGGCGCGCGCGAAGGGATTGGCCAGCGCGATGCGCCCGTCGCGCTCGAGCAGGATCACACCCTCCGGCAGGTGCTCGACGACCGCGTGCAGGCGCTGCTGCTGCCGGTCGAGGTCCGCGCGCAGCTGGGCCTGGTGGATGGCGACGGCGAGCTGGGTGGCCACCTCGACCACGATCTCGGCGTGGTCGCGGTCCAGGGTGTCCGTCTCCCAGCGGGCCACGCAGAGCAGCCCGATGGCGCCGCCACGAGCCACCAGCGGCGCGCTGAGGAGCCGGCCGCCCTCCCCTTCTTGAAATCGCGCCGGCACCTCGGCCATCGGCAGCACCTCACCCTCGGCCGGGCCGCCGGCGCCGTCCACCACCAAGACCCGCGCGCGACCGTGCTCGGGCTCGAACAGCACGACGGCACCCCACCGGCAGGGCACGATCTGGCGCAGCCGCGGCAGGGCGCCGCGCGCGAGGGCGTCCACCGACTCGGCGGCCAGGATGCTGCGGTCGATGGAGTGCAGCGCTTCCAGCCGTTGCGTCTTGGCGCGCACCTTGTCCTCGAGCGTGTCGCGCAGGTCGCGCGACTGGCGCACGTAGCGCTCGATCACGGCCGACAGCTCGCCGATCTCGTCACCGGTGTCCAGGCGCAGCACGCCAGCGTCCACCTGACCGGCCTCGACCCGACGCACCGCCGAGGACAGCGCCCGGACCGCCCGGGTGGAGGCACGACTGGCGAAGACCAGCATGCCGACGGTGACGGTCAGCACGCAGCCACCGGCGATGGCGAGCAGCCGGGCCGCCATCATCAGCGGTCGGTAGCCGTCGCTCAGCATCACGACACCGACGAGACGGCCGCCCAGCCGCGGAGCGTCGACGACGCCGACGACCTTCAGGTCGCGCCGCGTGTCGTGCACGATCGCGGCGCCGCCCTCCGCCACCCGCCGGCGCGTCGCCGGCGAGAAGTCCGCGGTCGGCAGCGCCTCGCCGTCGCGCAGGAGGATCACCCGGCCGCCGGCGCCCCAGTCGGCGTACCGGCCCAGCCGCAGCGCGGTGTCGGGCTCCGCCGCCAGCTGCGGCAGGTCGCGGGCCAGCGCCGCGGCCGCGCTCTCGCGCCCCATGATCTGGAAGGCCTGCAGCACGAACAGGCTGATGAGGGCGAACCCGCTCACGGCGACGGCCAGGCTCACCCCGAGGATCCGCCCGGCCACCGTGCGCACCACCAGGGTGCCGAGGCCCGCCTCGCGGGCGATGCGCGCACGCAACGGCTCCAGCACGCGGTCGATGGCCAGGTGATAGAACACCGCGAGCAGGAGCGCGGTCACCAGGCCGTGCGAGACGTTCTTGACCTGCTCGATGAGCGGCAGCGACGCGAACACGCGCAGCTGCAGGGCGCCGATCGTGTAGCCGGCCAGCGTGAAGGCGAACAGCAGCGCGGACACCACCGTGGGGTAATGCATCACCGCGCGGTAGATGGCCGCCGCGTCGCCGGCCGCGCGCGGGCGGCGGAGCGGGAACAGCCGCTGAGCGGCGAGCACGAAGGCGCCGCCCACCACCGGCACCTCCCAGAAGAACGCGAACGCCGTCCACTTGAGCTGCAGCTCGTCGATGTTCATCGTGAGCAGGTAGTAGATCGGCGCCGGCAGCCAGTACCAGAACGCCAGCCCGCCCCAGTAGACCGCCGTCGCCTTCGCGCGCGTGGACAGCGCGTGGCGGCGACGCCAGAGGACGACGGCGGCGACGCCGTGTCCGAGCTGCAGCCACCCGAGCCAGCCCAGGTAGATCGGCACCGTCATCGGGACCAGGTCGAGCAGCGACAGGACGGTGTAGATGGAGGGGGCGAGGATGCAGACCGCCACCAGGATCGCCAGGGCGATCAGCGGGAGGCGGCGCGCATTCGGGTGCCGAGCGCTGGCGGCCATTTCGAAGGGGAGAGGGGCAAGCGATGTGCCAGACTCTCTGGTAATCAATAAGGCTAGTTAGCTGACAGTTTGCCTCGGCTCGGCGGTCAGGTTTGTTCCGCAACGGTCGATTCTTGCTCGCCGGGCCGGCGTGACCATCACCCCCGGGAGGGGCCGATGACCGAGACCGAGATCCTGATCGTGGGCGGCGGCATCGCCGGTGCCTCGGTGGCCTACCATCTGGCCGCGCATGGTCGTCGCGTCACGCTCCTGGAGCGCGACGAGATCGCCTCCGGCGCCTCCGGCGTCAACGCCGGGGCGATCGACTCCGTCGGCTGGGGCGACACGCCCGACCTGCAGGCCCATCTCACCGCGGGCAGCGTCGAGATCTTCCAGGCCGTGCAGCTCGACCACGGCGAGGACGTCGAGTTCCGGCAGTCGGGCGCGCTCCAGGCGATCCACACCGAGGCGCAGTACGAGTTCGTGCGCGGGCGCGCGCAGACGCTGCGGGCCCGCGGGCATCAGGTCGAGCTGCTCACGACGCGGCAGGCCCGCAGCCTGGAGCCCGGGTTCTCGCCGGCGCTGCTCGGGGCCATGTACTCGCCGCTGCGCTCGCAGGCCGACCCGCGCCGCGCCACCCGCGCCTTCGCCACCCTGGCCGCGCGGCACGGCGCCACCATCCTCACGCACCACGCGGTGACGGCGATCGCCCCGCGCGCGGCCGGCGGCTACCTCGTGCGGACGGCGGTGGGCGAGATCGGCACCGGCGCGCTCGTGATCGCCGCCGGCGCCTGGTGTGGGCCGGTCGGCGATCTGCTCGGGCTCGACATCCCCATCGCGCCGGTGCGCGGCCAGATGTGGGCCACGCCGCCCGCACCGCCGAGCGTCTTTCAGACGATCGCCTCGGCGGAGTCGCAGCACGCCTGGGACGCCGATCCCGGTGAGGCGCCGCCCTTCCTCACGATCCGGCGCGGCACACGCGTGACGCGCCACCTGTACGGCCGCCAGTGCCGCGACGGCGAGATCATCTTCGGCGGCGATCGCGAGCCGGTCGGCTGGAACACCACGCCGGACGTCGCGGGGATCGAGGTCAACCGCGGGCACGCGATCGAGGTCCTCCCCTTCCTGGCCGGGCTCGGGGTGACGCGGACGTGGGCCGGACTCATGCCCTTCCCGCTCGACGGCAAGCCGCTGATCGGCCGCGTCCCCGGTCGCGACGGCCTGTGGATCGTGAGCGGGCTGGCGTCGTCGGGGTTCGGGCGCGGCCCGATGGCGGGCAAGCTGCTCGCCGACTACCTGCGCACCGGCACGCCGGCCACGGTGCTGGCCGAGGCGGATCCGATCGGCCGGATCAGGGAGCGCTGAGCGCGGGCGGATCCGACAGCAGGCGGGCGATCGCCGTCACTCCTGCCTCGACCACGCCGAACGCCCCGCCCAGGTCGGCGCGGTGGATCTCGCCCGGCACCGCGCTGAACGCCCGCTCCAGCGCCGCGCGGTCGGCCGCCAGCCGCACCACGAACGTCGGATCGACCGTCGTGCGATGCTCCTCCGCGCGCTGCAGCTCGCGCACCGCCGCCTGCACCTGGTCGGGATCGAGCATCGACAGCGGCGCTCGGCAGTGCGGGCAGGCCGACTCGTGCGCGAGGTCGACGGGCGCCCCGCACGCCGAGCAATTCACCGTGGGCGTGTAGCGCCGCATCTCGGCCAGCCGCTCGGGCGACAGCGGGCGCACGAAGTTCTTCTCGCGCAGGAAGTCGAAGAACGTGGTGAGCCGGCCGTCGTCGGCCGGGCAGCGCCAGTACGAGAACAGCGTGGCGCGCTGGCGATCGACCGTCGCCGCCAGCGGCTGCCGGCAGCGGGGGCAGCGCATGGCCGGGCTCCCGAGCGGATGGCGCTGCTCGCGATGCTCGTCGAGCGTGGTGAACAGCTTCAGGACGGCGCCCGGGGTGAGCGCGATGCTCTCCTGCCGGTCGAACCAGATGAGCCCGCAGCCGTGGCAGAGGTCGAGGTCGACCGTGCGGCCGTAGTGCGCGTCGAAGCGTCCCGTCGGCATGGCCTGGTCGCAGCCGGGGCAGGACAGCGCCGCCGCGGCCGCCGGCTCGTTCACGACAGACGTGTGCGGATGCGCTCGATCGCCTCGACCGTCTGCTCGCGGGAGCCGAACGCGGTCAGCCGGAAGTAGCCCTCGCCGCTCGGCCCGAAGCCCGAGCCGGGCGCCCCGACGACGTGGGCCTCGCGCAGGAGCATGTCGAAGAAGTCCCACGACGACAGCGGCGGCGGCGTGCGCGCCCAGATGTAGGGCGCGCTGCTGCCGCCGTACACCGTGAGCCCGGCCGCGCTCAGCCCCTCGCGGATGAGCCGGGCGTTCTCCATGTAGAAGTCGGTCAGCGCCCGCCCCTGGGCCTGGCCCTCCGGCGTGTAGACGGCGGCGGCGGCGCGCTGGATGACGTAGGGCGGGCCGTTGGATTTGGTCGACGTCCGGCGCAGCCACAGCTCGTTGAGGCTCAGCGTCTCTCCGTCAGCGGTGCGGCCCCGCGCCTGCCGGGGGACGACCGTATAGGCCAGCCGCATCCCCGTGAACCCGGCGCTCTTGGAGAAGCTCCGCGACTCGATGGCCACCTCGTGCGCGCCCTCGATCTCGTAGATCGAGTGCGGGATGGCCGGATCACGGATGTACGCCTCGTAGGCCGCGTCGTACAGGATGATCGCCTCGTGGGCCCGCGCGTAGTCCACCCACTGTTGCAGGGCCGCCCGCGTCATCACGGCACCGGTCGGGTTGTTGGGATAGCAGAGGTAGATGAGGTCGACGTGACGCTCGGGCAGCGCCGGCTGGAAGCCGTTGTCGGCGGTGCAGGGCAGGTAGACGAAGCCCGCGTAGCGGCCGCTCTCGTCGGCCGGACCGGCGCGACCGGCCATCACGTTGCTGTCGGCGTAGACGGGGTAGACCGGATCCATCAGCGCGACGACGCAGTCGTCGGCGAAGATCTCCTGGATGTTGGCGCCGTCGCTCTTGCCGCCGTCGCTGACAAAGATCTCGTCGGCGCCGAGCTTGACGCCGCGGGCGCCGAAGTCGTGGACGGCGATGGCCGTGCGCAGCCACTCGTAGCCCACGTAGGGGCCGTAGCCCTTCAGCGTCTCCGCCCGCCCCTGCTCGCGGGCGGCCGTCTCCAGCGCGCTGACCACCGCCGGCGGCAGCGGCTGCGTCACGTCACCGATGCCCAGCGAGATGATCCGCGCATCGGGATTGGCGGCGCGGAACATCTCGGTCCGCCGCTTGATCTCGGCGAAGAGATAGCTGGCGTTCAGGCTCAGGTAGTGCTCGTTGATCCTCGGCACCGCGCTCTCCTGTCGATGACGTGCGCGAATTCTACCAGAGCCGCGTGACGCACGACCGCTGCGGTGACCTCATGACCGTGTCGGGCGCCCGCCGAGCCAGGCCGCGGCGACACCGCACCCCACGCCCAGCACCACCCACGCCAGCGGCCAGGGCAGATGCGGCGGCGAGGCCCACACCCGGACCTCACGGGCGCCGGCCGGCACCGCCACGGTGGCGAGGGCACCGTAGCCGGGGAACACGGCGATCGGCGCCCACCGGTCGTCGCCGAGCCGCGCGGTCGCGCGCAGGTCCTCGGTGAAATTCAGCGCGAACGTCAGCGGGCACGCCGCCGCCGTGTCGACCCTGGCGACGATCTCGCTCGCGCGACGGGGCGCCTGCACGCCGATGACGTGGGCCTGGGCACATCCCCCATGAAGCGCCGCCGGCAACGGCGCGCCCGCCGCCAGCGGATCGGTGGCGTCGAGCCACAGCACCTCCCTCGCGCGCTGGTGCAGGCTCTCGCCGGCCGCGCGCAGCTCCCGCACCAGCGCGGTCAGATCGTTCACCCGCGCGAGGGAGGCGCTGAACCACGCGGCTCCGGCCACCGGCCCGGCTGGCTCGATCGCCAGGCGGCCCCGGGAGGGCACCGTCACCGACCACCCCACGTCGTAGAGCTGCCGGAGCACCGGGAACGCGCGGTCGCCGGGCGGCAGCGCGAAGAAGACCGCGGTGGACTCGTAGCGGTCACCGCGCAGCGCGAAGAGCAGCGCGGCGAATCGGCGCGTCGGCACCGCGTACCCCTCCAGGCTCGACAGCCCGGCGGCGAAGGCGGTATTCGTCGCGAACGCGGGGATGGCCAGCTCCAGGCGCACGCGCGCGAGCGGCGACTCCAGCTCGGGCCTGGCCCGGCGCACCGTATCGCCGAGCTGGGCCGCCTCCGCCAGCAGCGCGCCGGCGTCCGGAAACGGCAGCAGTCGCTCGCGGAAGGCCGCGACGCTTCCGACACCGAGGGCCAGCACGACGACGACCGCGGGGGTCGCGGTCCCGCGCGGCCGTCGCAGCATCAGGACGGCGGCGGCCGCGAGCGCCCACGCACCCACCTCGCGCGCCGTCGAGGGCAGCCACCACAGCAGCGCGGCGAGCGGCAGGGCCAGGGCGATCGTGTAGGGGCGCCGCCACGCCAGCGCCGTTTGCGACGCTCGCGCACCGCGCCGGCGCGTGGCCCGGGGCGCGGCCGGCGCCTCGCCCGGAGCGCGCCCGCCGCGCTGGATGAGCGCGGCGGCGGCCAGCACGGCCAGCCGCCCACAGCCACGGCAGCACGGCCCGCTCGGGCACGCGGAAGCTCTTGAGCGGCGGGACCAGCGCCAGGAGCGCGCGCGACAGCGGCGCCACGTCCATGCTCACGAGCAGCACCGCCGCCAGGCTCAGCGCCAGGCCGAAACCCAGCGCGCGCGCCCGCCGCCACGGCACCGCGGCCAGGAGCAGGAGCAGCGGCCCCGCCGGATAGTTCACCTCGTGACGCAGCGCCGCCGCCCGATCCGCCGGCAGCGCGTCGAGCGTCCACGGGATCGAGGTCAGCCAGTCGCCCGCCGTCGCCGTGATGAAGTCGTAGGTCACCGTCGCCGCCCCCAGGGCGCGCGGGGCGTCGGAGCCGCGCGCATGGACGAGCATCCCCCAGTACCCGGGCCACGCGACGAGCAGCGCGCCGGCGACGACCAGCAGCGGCGCGGCCAGGTCGCGCGGGCCGCCGCCCAGGCTGAGCCAGGCGCCGAGCAGGATCGGACCGCCGAAGACGACCCCGGCCACGACGATCTGCTGCCCGGAGTGGAGCAGCCCCAGGACGAAGGCCACGGCGGTGAGGGTCACCAGCGTGGCGGTCACCGTGCGTACGGCGGCCGCGGCGACCAGCGCCAGCGCCGCGGCGAAGGGCAGCAGCCCGAGCACGAGGTTGAGGTGACCGTAGCTCAGCCGCCAGGCCAGCGCGGGGGCGAACGCGCAGAGCCAGACGGTGCCGAGCCGGTCGAGCCACGACGGCGCGCCCGCACCCTCGCCCCAGGCCGCGGCCACGTCGCCCACGGCGCGACACGCCAGGAACGCGAGCACCGCCTGCGCGAGGAACGCCGACACGACGGTGATCGCGACGGCCGACAGGCCGAGCACGGCCAGCGGCGGGACGAGCGGCAGCGGTCCAAGCACCCCGCGCCCCTTGAAGCCGCCGAGTAGATCGGGCCGGAAGACGAGCGACGACCAGCCGGCGCCGCCCTCGGCCGCCTCGCGGATGATCAGCAGATCCTGCGCGATGCCGTCGTGTCCGGCGACGGCGAGCGGCCACGCCCAGCCCAGGAGCAGCGTCCACGTGAGCGACACGACGAGGACGACGAGCGCCAGCGTTGCGACGTCGTCGAGCTCCCGCGCCAGCCGGCTCATGCGTCGAGGCACACTACGCCGCCGGCGCGCGCGGCGTCAATCGCGATGGTCCAGCCCTCGGCTCAGAGCGGCTTCGTCATGAAGATGCGACTGGTGCCCGGCGGCCGGCAGTCGATCGTGCCGAAGCGGCGGTACCCGTGGCGCTCGTAGAACTCCGGCGCCTGGAAGCTGATGGTGGAGAGCACGGACGCGACACACCGCGCCGCCGTCCCTCGTCCTCCGCCAGCGTCAGCCGGCGTCGGCCGAGCCCGTCGCCCCGCAGGTGGGCGGGGATGAAGACGAGGTCGACAAACAGCAGGCCGAGCGACGTGCGCCCCAGCAGGCCGCCCACGGTCCTGTCCGTCGCCGGATCGGAGATCAGGACGCCTCCCGCGCGGAGGCGACGTGGACGACCCAGTCCGCCTGGAGCACGTCGTCGTCCACGACGTCGCCGGCCGTGGCGGCCTGGCGGCGCATGAAGGCGATGGACTCGCGGCTCGGGGGATCGCCGGGCTCGAACTCGTTATGCAGCCCCCGCCGCGCGGCCAGGGCGGCGATGCGCCCCGCCCCCGCTCCCCGGACGTCGCCGCCATCCACCCGCCGGCCACACAGATACGCACCGTGACTCACGATCTCCCGCGCGAGGAACTCGTTGCTCACCATTCGCTGGCCTCCTGTCGCCGCCGAGCGTAGGGCGGGCGTCCGGACGTGTCCAATGCATCGATCGAGGGGTGGCCATCAGCGATCGTGATGGCCGCAATGCATTCGTTGACCCGGACCGGGCGGCACGCTAGCCTCGATCCGCCGTCGCCCGCGCGGCATCGCCCAAGCGCCCGACCGACTCGCGGAAGAGAGGGGAGTGACGTGAGCGATCCTGCCCAGGTCCTGGGAACGCGCGGCGCCGAGCCGGAGGCCGCCAGTCCGACCAGCGAGCCGTGCGTGCTGCTCATCTTCGGCGCCTCCGGCGACCTGACCAAGCGGCTGCTGGTGCCGGCGCTGTACAACCTGGCCTGCGACGGGCTCCTCTCCGACCGCTTCGCGCTGCTGGGCGCCTCGATGGACCCGCTGACCACGGAGTCGTTCCGGGCCCGGATGAGCGAGGACATCCGGAAGTTCCACACGCGCAACGCCTTCGACCAGGCGGTGTGGGACGACCTCATCGCGCGCTTCCACTACACGCCGGCCGGGTTCGACGACCTCGGCGCCTTCCAGCGGCTCAAGGCCGAGGTCGCCGCCCTCGACGTCGGCCAGGGGATCGGCGGCAACGTCCTCTTCTACTTCGCCACCGCGCCCCGCTTCTTCGGCCTCCTCTGCGAGCAGCTGTACCGGGCCGGCTTCCAGGACGGCCCCGGCTGGAAGCGCATCATCGTGGAGAAGCCGTTCGGCACCGATCTGGCCTCGGCGCTCCAGCTCAATCGCGACGTGCTGGCCCACTGGCACGAGGACCAGATCTACCGGGTCGATCACTACCTGGGCAAGGAGACGGTGCAGAACCTCCTGGCCTTCCGCTTCAGCAACGGGATGTTCGAGCCGCTCTGGAACAAGCACTTCATCGACAACATCCAGTTCAACGTGGCCGAGGCCGTCGACGTCGAGGGGCGCGGTGGCTACTACGACAGCTCGGGCGTGCTGCGCGACATGATGCAGAACCACATGTTCCAGATGCTGGCCTACCTCTGCATGGAGGTGCCGGGCTCGTTCGACTCGCACGCCATCCGCAACGAGAAGGCCAAGCTGCTGGAGGCGGTGCGCGTCTACACGCCCGAGGAGGTCCAGCGCTACGTCGTGCGTGGACAGTACGGCCCCCAGCTCGACGACCAGGGCGCCGTGCTCAAGCCGGGCTACCGTCAGGAGAAGGACGTCGATCCCAGCTCCAAGACCGAGACCTTCGCGGCGGCGCGCCTGCACATCGACAACTGGCGCTGGGAGGGCGTGCCGATCTACCTGCGCTCGGGCAAGGCGCTGTGGAAGCGGGGCACCGAGATCATCGTGGAGTTCAAGAAGGCGCCCCAGGTGCTCTTCCGCAACACGCCGGTACAGGAGATCGGCGCCAACCGGCTCATCTTCCATATCCAGCCCTACCAGGGCATCGAGATCCAGTTCCAGGCCAAGGTCCCCGGCCCCACCCTGCAGCTGCAGCCGGTCAACATGCGCTTCGGCTACGGCGAGGCGTTCAAGGCCTCGCGCTACACCGGGTACGAGGTGATGATCTACTCCTGCTCGCACGGCGACGCCACGCTCTTCTCGCGCGGGGACCTGGTCGAGGCCGCCTGGCGGGTGGCCCAGCCGATCCTCGACGACTGGAAGACGGCGCCCGCCGACTTCCCCAACTACGCGCGGGGCAGCTGGGGCCCGACGGCGGCCTCCGACCTCATCGAGCGCGACGGCCGCCGCTGGTTCGAGGTGCTGACCGACGACGTGCTCAAGCAGGTGACGATCTTCAAGGACGGCGATCCGCTGTTCCTCTCCCAGATCGTGCTGGCGCTTCGGGCCGACGTCGTCGCGGCCGGCGAGACGATCATCCGCAAGGGCGACATGGGGCGCGAGATGTACATCGTCGTGCGCGGCGAGGCCGAGGTGCTCGACGACGCCGGGCAGGTGCTCAAGACGTTCCGGGACGGCGACCTGTTCGGCGAGATTGCGCTCCTCATCCACACGGCGCGCACCGCCACGGTCCGCGCCAAGACCGCCTGCGACCTGATGGTCCTCGACCACGCCAGTTTCAGCCGCATCCTGCACGACCACCCGCAGTTCGCCGCCAGCGTGCTGCAGATCGCCCGCGAGCGCTACGACCTGACGCTGCACCCCGAGGCGCTGACCGCCGCCGCCCGCCGCTGAGCCCCCCGCACGAGCTGGACGGGACCCTGCGGCCCCCAGGCGTACTGGGAGTCGCCCGTCCCCTCGAGGCGGTCGGGCGCGATGAGCCGCAGCGTCATGCGTTGATCGCCGGCGGCCGAGCGCGCCCGCACGGTCACGACGAGCTGCCCGCCCGCGTCGGACACCAGCCCCTCCATGTGCGTGGACACCGGCTCGCCGCGAATGCTGGAGGTCAGCACCCCGCTCAGTGTCGGATAGATCTGCCCCAGCACCTGCCACGGCCCGATCACGAGGCCGGATTCGCCATGCCCGCTCTGCTGGCCGGTGACGAGCACGGTCAGTGGCGCACCACCCCAGGTGCCGGTCCAGGTGCCGCGCAGGTCCGGCGACGAGGCGGCCGGCGGTGGGACGGGCTGGCCGGGCGCGCAGCCGGCGGCGAGAAGGGCGAGCGCGACGAGCAGCGACCGCATGGGGACAGCGTACCAGACGCGCCGCCTGCCGATCGGTGACGACACGTCCGGCCGCGGCAAGGTACCTTGGGATCGCCCGGAGGCGCTCGGCACCGGCCCCCAGGAGGACGGAGGGATGGACCATGATGCGCGCGGGACGTCGCTCACGCGGCGCGCGGTACTCGGTCTGATGGCGGCGGCCGCGGCAGGTGGCGGGGACCGGGCCGGCGCGGCCGCGCCGATCCTCGAGCGCGCCATCCCGTCCAGCGGCGAAAAGATCCCCGCCGTCGGGCTCGGCACCTGGCGCACCTTCGACGTCGGCACCGCCGCGGCCGAGCGCACGCCACTCGCCGACGTCCTCCGCCGCTTCGTCGAGCTGGGCGGGCGTGTCATCGACTCGTCGCCGATGTACGGCACCGCCGAGACGATCGTGGGCGACCTCGCCGCCCAGGTCGGCGTCGCCGATCGGCTCTTCCTGGCCACCAAGGTGTGGACGAGCGGACGCGAGGCTGGCATAGCCCAGATGGAGCAGTCGCTGCGCCGGCTGCGCGCCCGGCGGCTGGACCTGATGCAGATCCACAACCTGCTCGACTGGCGCATCCACCTGCGCACGCTGCACGAGTGGAAGACCGCGGGGCGCATTCGCTACCTGGGCGTCACGCACTACACGTCGAGCGCCTACGACGAGCTGGAGCGCGTGCTCCGCGCCGAGCCGGTGGACTTCGTGCAGGTGAACTACTCGCTGGGCGAGCGCGAGGCCGAGCGACGCATCCTGCCGCTGGCCCGCGACCGCGGGGTGGCGGTGCTGGTGAACCGTCCGTTCTCCGAGGGTGGGCTCTTCCAGCGTGTCCGCGGCCAGGCGCTGCCGGCGGAGGCCGGGGCGCTCGGCTGCCAGAGCTGGGCCCAGGTGTTCCTCCGGTGGATCCTGGGGCACCCCGCCGTCACCTGCGTCATTCCGGCCACGAGCCGCGTCGAGCACCTGGTCGACAACATGCAGGCCGGGGCCGGAGAGCCTGTCGACGCGGCTGCGCGCGACCGCCTGGCGTCGCTCGTCAGCGGGGCCTGAGTGCGTCGCATCGCGCTGGACACTCGAGGGCCAGTCGCGTCAGAATCGGCCTCGTGATGGTCGCAGCGCTCCCCCGTCGTCGCGGATCCTGGCCTCGCCGCTTCCTGGTGGGGGCGCTCGCCGTCCTCTCGGCCGCCTGCAGCACCGCGGGGACCACGACCACCACGCGTCCGACCGGTCCCGGCACCGTCGAGGGCTTCATGGTCGTCGACTGCCTGCTGCCGGGCCAGATCCGCCAGCTGGGCGGCCAGACGACGTACGTGACCCAGCGGCGGGCGATCAAGACCTCGGCCCGCGAGTGCGAGATCCGCGGCGGGGAGTACGTCGCGTTCGACCGGGCCAACTACGCCACGGCGCTGAAGGTCTGGCTGCCGCTCGCCGAGCAGGGTGACCAGGCCGCCCAGACCTACGTGGGGGAGATCTTCGAGAAGGGGCTGGGTGTCCAGCCCGACTACGCCCTCGCCGCCACCTGGTATCGCCGCGCCGCCGAGCGCGGCTACTCGCGGGCCGCGCTCAACCTGGGCAACCTCTACGAGCGCGGCCTCGGCGTCCCGCGCGACTCCGTCCAGGCGCTGAACTGGTACCGGCGCGCCGCCGGCTCCAAGGAGGTCAGCTTCGAGATCGCCCCGGCCGCGGCCACGGCCGAGGTCGCACAGCTGCGCGCCGAGGTCGGCGAGCTCCGGCGCGAGCTCGACGCCAAGGGCATGGAGCTGGGCCGCGTGCAGGGCGAGCTGGACAGCGCCCGCCGCACGCTGGACGGGCGGCGGAGCGAGGCGGACGCCGACCGGCGCACGGTGGAGCAGCTGCGTCGCGACCTCGACGAGACGCGCCAGCGCGAGACGAACACCGGGGCCAGGGCCGCCCGGGTGGCCGAGCTGGAGCGCTCGATCGCCGAGCGCGAGGCGGCGCTGGCCACCAAGAACCGCGAGGTGGACGGCCTGCGCGTGTCGGTGACCCGTCTGGAGACCGAGGCGCGCGACCAGCGGGAGCGCCTGGACCGCTTGCGCCAGCAGACCGCGACGACGGGCGCCGGCCCGGTCATCCAGATCCTGCAGCCCGAGCTGCGCACCATGCGCGACGGCAAGGACGTGCGGGCCAGCGTGGCCAGCGACCGCCCGGTCGTCGTCGGCCGGATCACGAGCGAGACGGAGCTGGTGACCCTCACGGTCAACGATCGCGCCGAGAAGCTGCTGGCCAACAACGTGTTCCGGGCTGAGGTCGCGCTGGCGCACGCCGAGGAGCCGGTGCGCATCGTGGCGATCGATCGGCAGGGCCGGCGCGGCACCGTGGACTTCGTCCTGGCGCGCATTCAGCAGCGGACGACCGCCCCGACGGGGACCGCGCCCCAGGTGGGTCTGCCGCGGACGGGGACCACGGCCGCGTTCGGCAACTACCACGCGCTCGTGATCGGCAACAACGACTACAAGCTCCTGCGGCCGCTCAGGACCGCCGTCTCCGACGCGCGCGAGGTCGCGCGGGTGCTCGAGCAGGACTATGGCTTCCAGGTCCGGCTGCTGGTGAACGCCACCCGCTACGACATGCTGGCCGCGCTCAACGACATGCGCGAGCGGCTCACCGACAAGGACAACCTGCTGATCTACTACGCCGGGCACGGCGAGCTGGACGAGCGCAACCAGCGCGGGCACTGGCTGCCCGTCGACGCCGAGCCGAACAGCACCGCGAACTGGATCTCCAACGTCGCCGTCACCGACGTGCTCAACGCCATGACGGTCCAGCAACTGCTGGTCGTGGCCGACTCCTGCTACGCCGGCACGCTGACGCGCTCCTCGCTGGGCCGGGTGGAGGGCGGGCTGAGCGATGACGAGCGGCTACGCCTGCTGTCGCTCATGGCCCGCCAGCGCTCGCGCATGGTGCTCACGTCCGGCGGCGTCGAGCCGGTGCTCGACAGTGCCGGAGGCGGCCACTCGGCCTTCGCCCAGGCGTTCCTGGGCGTCCTGCAGTCCAACGTCGGCGTCCTGCCCGGCCAGGAGCTGTTCGGCAATCTCCGCCTGCGGGTGGCGGCGGTCGCCGACCGGGTCCAGATGCGGCAGGTGCCCGAGTACGCGCCGATCAAGTTCGCCGGCCACGAGTCGGGCGATTTCGTGTTCGTCCGCAAGAACTAGCCCCACCCGTAGTCCCCGCCGGAGCAGCCGGCGAGATTGTTTTGTCTCTCCACAGGGCTCTGTGATAAACCCTTTCTACGCTTGACGATTCTCTCCCGGAGGAAGGACCCGCAATGAGGCTGCGCTGGGCGGCTTGCTCACTGGTGATGGTCGGGACTCTCGCCGTGACGGTCCCGGTCGAGGCGCAGGGCCTCAACGACGTCCTCATCCGGCTCCTCAGCAACAACTGCACCGGGCTCTCGGGCCCGGGGGGCCCGTACGGGCCGGATCTCGACCGGCTGTGTCCGGGAAGCCCCGTCGGAGGGTCCGCGTCGAGCTCTGGGGGAACGGCCGGCTCCGAAGTCCGCAGCGGCGGTGAGGAGCAGCGGCAGGTCTTCCGCCGCTTGCGGCAGCGGCAGGGGGCGGCCAGCGCTGACAGCGACGGGGCCGGCGGGCTGAGCCTGTTCGCGTCCATCGACTACCAGAAGTTCGACAAGGACACGACCCGGTTCGAGTCCGGCTTCGAGCGCGACACCACGGGCGGCACGGTCGGCGCCGACTATCTGTTCCGCAACGGCCTCGTCCTCGGCACCGCCGTCAGCTACGCCCACGACTTCGGCAACTACGACGGCGTCGGCGGCGGCTTCGACCACGACGCCTACGGCATCCTGGTCTATGGCAGCGTCGTGCCGTTCACGAACATGTTCATCGACGGCGTGGCCGGCTACACCCGGAAAGAATACGGCTTCGAGCGCCGGGCCAGCATCTCGATCACGACGGTCAACGTCAGCGCGGCCGGCTCGACCAGCGGCGATACGAGCGGCAACGAGTTCAAGTTCGGCATCAACACCGGCTACGACTTCCAGCTTGGCCGGTTCACGGTCGGGCCGCGGGTCGGGGTCCTCTATCGGGAGACGACCATCGAGGGCTACCGGGAATCAGGCACGACCGGCCTGGAGCTGGCCTACGACAACCAGAACATCCAGTCGCTGACCACCACCGCCGGCATCTTCGGCTCGGCCGCGATCAGCACCGGGTTCGGGGTCATCGTGCCCCAGGCAACGGTCGAGTACGTCCACGAGTTCCTCGACGATCAGCGCAGCGTCGGCTTCCGCCTCGTGCAGGATCTGGCGCAGCGGCGGTTCCTGTTCCAGACCGACACGCCCGACCGCGACTACTTCAATCTCGGCGTCGGCGTGTCGATGGTGCTGCCGAGCGGCCTGCAGCCCTTCGTGAACTTCCGCGAGCTGGTCGCGTACAAGGACCGCAGCAGCCACTCGGTCACGCTGGGCCTGCGCATCCCGTTCTGAGGCGGGGCGGGCTCAGTCCCGCCCGTCTGCGTCGTCGCGCTCGAGGTCGGCCAGGATGGACGGCCACAGCGCGGTCCAGCAGCAACGATGGTCGTACTCCGGCACGACGACGAGCCGGGCGCCCCCCATCACCTCGACCGGCACCGTCCGATCCCGGCCCCCCGCGTAGTGGCGCTGGTACACGCGTGCGGCCAGCCGCGACTGCCGCGCGGGGTCCAGCGACCCGGTCAATGGTGACGACCGCTGCTGCGCGGTCCAGGCCTGCACGTCCAGGTTGGCCGCGACCGTGATCACGCCGGTGGTCTCCGGCACGCGCGCCGCCAGCAGCATCGCGAGCACGCCGCCGCCGCTGTAGCCGAGCCAGACGATCCGTTCGGCGCCGCGGACCGCGAGGACGCGGCGACTCGCCGCCGCCATGCTGGCGACCACCTCCTCCGAGTAGCGCGCCGACGTCCACAGCGGCGGTGCGCACCCCGGTTCGCGGGCGAGACCGTGATAGCAGGGCCGGCCCAGGTAGACGGCCGCGCCCGGGTCGAGCGCGAGCAAGTCCAGCACAAGCGGATTGCGCGGCGTGGGGTCGGTGGCCGGATAGCCGCCGAGCCACGGCACGCCGTCACCGTCGAGGTAGACGTGCAGCGTTCGCCCGCCGCGCCGCGCCGGCGCCAGCACCAGATGGCGGAAGCTCTGTCCGCCCACGATCTCGGCCCGAAGGCCGCGATCGGTCGCCAGGTCGAGGAAGCGCGCCGCGGCGGAGCGACATCCCCCGCTCAGCATGAGCAGGCCGAGCGCGAGCGCGATCAGGCGCCGAGCGTCCATGGCCCTGTCGATAGCACACCGGATCGCGCTGGGCCATTGGCAGGCCCTGGCCAATAGCTGATCATCTGAGCTCGGGCACTGGCCAAATGGTCGCCGGTCCTGACACATGACGTCACCGAACAGGCTTCGGGCTCGTCGATATCGGCCTGTCGAATCAGCCCGTTGCGGGCTGGCCCAGATTCGGCACACGCCTTGCCTGAATACGGGCCGTGAATCTCTTCCCCCGGTCCTGGATCTCGCTGGCCGGCGCGCTGTTCATCGCGTCTGCGTGCCTCGGCGGCCTGCTCACCAGCCGCGCGGAGGCCGCCATCGCATTCCGGAGCGCGGCCTCGGTCGACCAGAACGGCCAGGCGAACTCGATCATCATCAACCGGCCGGCCGGCACGTCGAAGGGCGACGTCCTGATCGCTATCATCGCGGTCCGTCCCAACACGGCCACGATCACCGCGCCCGCCGGGTTCACGCTGGTGAACCGGCAGGACAACACGGCCGGCAGCGTGTCGTCGGAGGCGGTGTACTCGAAGGTGGCGACGAACAGCGAGCCGGCGACCTACACGTGGTCGTTCTCGGCGAACACCGGCAACGCGGGCGGCATCATGGCCTTCTCGGGCGCCGACAACGCGACGCCCATCAACGTCAGCGCGGGCGCCCTCACGGCGGCCAGCACCACCACGTTCGTCGCACCGAGCGTGACGACCACGGTGACGAACACCATGATCGTCACCGCCCACGAATACTCATCATCGGATCGCTGGACGGCGCCGGGCGGGATGACCGAGGCTCTCGACGTGGCGAGCCTCCCGGTCCCCGACGCCCTCGGTCTCGCCGTGCTCGGCTCCTACAAGACCCAGGCGGCGGCCGGCGCGACGGGGACGTTCACGGCCACCGCGGCGAGCAACGCGGACACCGGCGCCGGGATCACCCTGGCGCTGAAGCCGGTCGTCTGCGGCGCGGTGGCCGCCGATCCGGCGTACTTCGCGGCGACGGCGCAGAGCGGTCAGGTCATCCTCTACTGGTCGAGTCCCAATCCCGTGGTCGTCCTCAGGAAGACGGCGGCCTTCGGCAGCGAGGCCCCCGCCCCGGGCGTGAGCTACGCCACCAACGACACGATCGGGGCCGCGACGGTCGTCTACGCCGGATCGGCTCAGACCACCACGCTGGCAGCCACCAACGGGACCACCTACTACTACAAGGCGTTCGTACAGGACGCGACGCCCTGCTACTCGGCCGGCACGTCGCTGAAGGCGACGCCGGTGGCGGGGCCGGCCCCGGGCTGGAGCTACACGATGGCCGGCGGCTCGATGCTGAACGGTGGCCTGGCCGGCACCGGCGCCGTCTACACCTCGTCGAACGCGGCCGACATCGTGTCGCTCAACACCGCCAACGGTAGCCAGTCGTGGACGCCGCTGGCCACGACCGCCGCCGTCCAGGGCAACCTGACCTATCTGCCGATCGACGCCGGCATCCACACGGTGCAGAGCGGCACCGCGACGATGACCACGCAGAGCGTGCTCAACGTGCCGATCACGACGGTCGACCTGACCCGATCGGTCCTGTTCATGAGCGTCAGCGAGGACAACGTCGATCCCAACAACGGCCTCGTGCGCGGGCAGCTCACCAGCGCCACGAACATCCAGCTCAACCGGACCGGCACCGCGACGACCGTGACGATCAAGTGGCAGGTCGCGACCTTCGGCCGCAGCGTCTCCGTGCAGCGCGGGACCACGGGCGTGACGGCCAGCCCGATGAACGTCGCGCTCGCCGCCGTCGACCTGAGCAAGACCTTCGTTCTCGTGTCCTGGCAGAAGCTCGGATCCACCTACGGCGCCGACGACATCGTTCGGGCCCGGCTCACCTCGACGACGAACCTCGAGTTCAGCCACGGGACCGGCTCGTTCGACGGCACCGCCGACTGGCAGGTGGTGACGATGGACGCGGCCTCCGTGCAGAGCGGCGACGCGACGCTGGCCAGCGGGGCGAGCAGCCTCGTCGTGCCCGTCACGGCGGTCGACACGACGAAGACCTTCCTCATGGTCTCGTGGACCAGCAACGGCGACAGCATCGGCGCGAACTTCGTCCGCGGCCGCATCACCTCGCCGACCCAGCTCACCTTCGATCGCGGCGTGACCGGGACCACGCTCAGCCTCACCTGGTACCTGGTGACGCTCACCGACGGGTCGACCGTGCAGTCGGGGAACACGAGCTTCGGCACCGGCACGCTGACGTCGACGGCCACGCTGCCGTCGGCCGTGGGTCTCACCACCGCGGTGGCCTTCCTCTCCGGCAACCAGCGGGGCGGCAGCACGCCGGACCCCGGAACCACGCCGAACGACAACCCCGGCGTGGCCTGGTTCCGCGCGGACCTGACCGGCACCACGTCGCTGAAGCTGGACCGGGCCACCAAGGGCACGGGCGCCGGTGTCACCGCGGAGGCGGCCTGGTTCGTCGTCAACTTCGCCACCGCCCCCGGCTCCTCGGTCTTCGGGGGCGATCAGAGCGGTCGGGTCTACTACGCGGACACCGCGACCGGCGCCGCCGACTGGACGTCCGCCCTGACCGGAGCCGACGCCGTGCAGGCGCCCACCACCGCGCAGATTCGCGCCTACTCCAACGCCGCCTTCAAGGCCGCCGCCACCGACGACCTGCTGTTCGCGGCCACCCGCAACGTCAGCACGACGAACAACCAGGTGTTCGCGCTGCGCGCCAGCGACGGTGCCGTGGTGTGGGCGTTCAACAGCACCGCCACTTACTCGATGGACTACATCGTCGGCACCCCGTGGATGGACTACACGCGCAACCGCCTCTGGGTCGCCAGCCGGGCCGGTGCCAGCGGCAACCAGCCGAGCCTCTGGGTGATCAACACGCTCGACGGCTCGCTGGTGCAGTCGTTCGCGCTCGGCCACCTGCAGGTCGCGCCGACGATGAGCTACGACGAGACGACGGTGTACGTGGGCAATACGTCGGGGCGCCTCTACGCGATCGATGCCAACACGGTCGCCCAGAAGTGGTCGTCGTTCTCGAACCTCGGCTCGGCCGTGATCGGGTACGTGTGGGAGGACCTGTCCACGACGGGGCGGCTGTACTTCACCACCGCCAACGGCCAAGTCTGGTGCCTGCAGGACAACGGCGCCGGCTCGCCGCCGAACGCCGGCAGCCCGGTGTGGAAGCGCGCCGTGGCCGGGGCGTCGACGCCGCTGCTGCTCGACAAGCTGTACGTCGGCTCCACCGACGGCAAGGTGCACCAGATCGACCCGACGACCGGCGTCGACCAGAAGCAGTTCACGGTGGGCGACGGCACGTCGACGGTCGGCACGCCGAGCACCGAGGACACCACCCAGATTTTCGTGGGCACGACGGCGGGGACGCTGTACCAGATCCCGCTGCCGCTGCCCTGATCGTCATGCGCCTCCCTCGCCGGGCGCCGATCGTCGCGCTGCTCGTCTCGGCACTCACCGCGCTCACTCTCGTGGGCGGCTCGGCAAGTGCGGAGCCGGCCCCCGTCGTGGTCGGCATCGTGATCCGCGAGGTCGGCCGGACCTTCGCCATCATCCAGGACTCGACGACCTCGAAGCCCGGCTTCTACGAGGTCGGCGCCCGCGTCGGCAGCTCCGTGGTCACCCAGATCCTTGCCGACCGCGTGATCCTCGACGCCGGCGGCCAGCAGACACAGCTACGGCTGGCCACCTCGGCCAGTGCCGCCGGCGCGTCCAGCCTGGGCGTCGCGCCGACGGTGCGCAACGAGGCCGGCGGTGACCGCCGCGCCGCGCGCACGAGCTCCGTCGGCCCCGAGGCTCAGGAGAGCCCGTACGGTCGCATCGCTGCGGTCGTTGCCGCCGCCGGCGGCCTGACGTCGGGCAGCAACGCGGCGCCGGGCGGCAGCGGCAGCGACATGGGCGGCGTCGGCGCGCCGGGCGGACCGGCGGCGTCGAGCGAGGGGACGCAGAACGGCGTCAGCGCGGCTCTGACCCTCACCGGGCGCCTGCACGACGGGCGCAGCCAGCAGGCCGACGAGTTCTCGACGACCTCGCTGCGGGACCTGTTGATCTCGCTGATCTACACCAACTCGGGTGATCTCCACCAGCAGCGAATCGAACTGTACGCCCCGGACGGTTCCCTGTACCAGCGGCTGACGGGGGCGATGGCCCCGCGGACCCAGACCCTGGTCCCCGTGGGCGGCACCTGGATCACCGAGCACTCGCTCTTCGGCGGCTGGCGGGTCGACGTCTTCGTCGACCGCGAGACCTCGCCGATCGTCACTCAGGCCTTCACGCTGACGCCCTGACCGATCGGGCCGCCGCGCCCGATTGTTTGCCCCGCTTCGCCGACCTCGTTTGCTAGAGTGCCCGCCATGCGCACGCCGGACGCCCTCGGCCGCGTAGGTAGGGACGCCTGATGCGCGCGCTCCTCACCCGCTTCGCCCTGGCGCTGCTGGTCGCCGGCGCGACCTACAATCCCACGCACTACTCGTACTATGCGTGGGCCAAGCGCACCGGCTGGCAGTGGCAGCCGCCGGTCGTGTTCGCCGGCGCCGTCTTGCTGATCGGCTGGGTCGTCTGCCTGCGGCTCACGCTGCGCTCGTTCGGCGGGCTGGGGCTGCTGCTGGCCAACGCGTTCTTCGCCGCCCTCTTCTGGCTCTTCGCCTCCTGGGGCTGGCTCCCCCTCGACCGCGTCGACACCCTCTCCTGGCTCGGCCTCTTCGTCGTCTCCGCCATCCTCACCGCCGGCATGACCTGGTCCCGCCGCCCCCGCACTCGCCGCTGAACAGGACGCATCGCTAGCGAGTGTGGTGGAATCCGGTGACGCCGTGGGGCGGGCGCCGGGGCCGCGGGCGCGCCATCGTGGCGAGCCGTCGTCGCCGTTCGAGCGCAGGGCTCGGCTCGCGAGCCGCCCACGATTCAACTGGGTCCGCGACCCAACCCCCTGGGGGGAGCCCGAGCGAGCCGAGCCCAGAGCGAGTTACGGCGACAGGCGAGCCACGCAGGCGCGCCCACGGCCCACGTGCCCGGCCCTGCGGCGGCGCCGGATTCCACCAGCTCCGCTAGCGCATGTTGCCGGTGTGGCCGAGCGAGTAGCGGCCCGGCTGAGGCCAGACGGTGAGCCCGTGCGGCTCGCGGCCGACCGGGATCGTCTTCACCTCGCCCGTCGTCGTGTCGATGACGTAGACCACGTTGTCGTAGCGACCGGACAGCCACAGGTGCTTGCCGTCGACGCTGACGTTGCCCATGTCCGGGCTACCCGCGTTGGGGATCGGCCAGGTGGCGACGACGGCCCGAGTGGCGAAGTCGACCACCGAGACGCTGCCCTTGCCCACGCCCGCCTTGCCACCGATCCGCGAGAACCCGCGGTTGGCCACGTACAGCTTGGTGGTGTCGCGACTGGGATAGAGCCCGTGGGTGCCCACGCCCGTCTTGATGAAGCCCACCAGCTTGAAGGCGTCGCCGTCGACCAGGTGCACGCCGCCGGCGCGCAGGTCGGCCACGTAGAAGATCTTGCCGTCCGGGCTCACGCGGATATCCTGCGGGATGCCGCTGTCGGGCAGCGTCACGTACCCCAGCACCCGGCGGCCCGCCCAGTCGATCTTGGCCAGCCGGCTCGCGTACTCGCACGTCATGATCAGGTAGCGACCGTCGATCGAGTAGTCGCCGTGGTTGATCCCGCCGCACCGGGGGACTGAGACCGTGCCCTGGAGCGCCATCGTCTTGGGATCGCGGAAGTCGAGCCGCTTCATCGCCTCGGCCACGACCACGGCCGACTTGCCGTCGGGCGTGAAGTACATGTTGTAGGGATCGTCGACCGCGACGTCCTTGCCGGGCTTGCCGGTGACGGGATCGATCGGCGTCAGCGTGCCGTCGGGCCGGCCCTCGGCGTTGTTGGTCACCCACAACGTGCTCAGGTCCCATGACGGCACCACGTGCTGCGGATTGGTCCCCACCTTGAAGCGGTCGATCACCTTCAGCGTCGCCGGATCGATCACGTAGACGTCGTTCGATTTCAGGTGCGGGACGTAGACCCGGACCGGGACGTTGGCCATCGCCGGGCTCAGCTTGCTCGCCGTGGTCTCGCTGTAGAGGTTCGCCGGATCGACGACCGGCGGCATCCCCGGGATCGTCTGAATCGGCGGAGTCTGCGCTGAGGCCGAACGCGCGCCGACAGCGCCCAGGGCCACGGTCATCAGGACGGTCACCACGCAGCACGCACGCGTCATCGATTGCATGAGCCCTCTCTAGCGTCGGTTGGTCGCAGCGTTGATCGCCGTCACGGTACGCGAGACGATGAGGTCGAGGCCGAGCCGGCCGAGCTCCGCGCTCGCCCGCCGGGGGTCGCCGTCGGCGCCGCTGCCGGCGCCCGGCACCTGCGCGTCGCGCGGCGGATCGGTCCGCACCAGCCGCGGATCGATGGCGAGCGTCAGCGCCGTGTCGGGCAGCGCCGCGTGCTCGCCCAGCTCCTCCGGCCGATAGCCGCGGGCCTGGAGCAGCTCGCGAAAGCCCACCGTGGCCGCGCGGTAGTACTCCTCGACGGCGTGCGCCCGCGCCGGCGTCGCCGCCCACTCGCGATTGAGTCGCGCCGCCACCGCCTTCTCGCCGGCCTGCGTCGAGCCGTGGTCACCGAGGAAGACGACGTCCCGGAAGCCGTGCAACCGCGCGCTGCGCGCCGCCGACTCCAAGACGCGCCGGAAGGCGTCGTCGGGCACCGTGAGCGTCCCCGGAAATCGCATGTGCCCGGTCGGCGGGTTGAGCGAGCCTTCCGGCACGTAGGCAATCACCGGGGCGACCACCGCGTTCCCGAGCGCGCGGGCGATCCGCTCCGACAGCGCCCGCACCCGCACGTTGTGCTTGCCCAGCGCCATGTGCGGCCCGTTCTGCTCGGTGCCGCCGATCGGCACGATGATGGTCGTCTTGCCGGCCGCGACCAGCGCCCGCAACTCCGGCCACGTCAGCTCCTCGAGGAACACGGAGTCGGGCGGCTGCGCCAGGGCCGGCGCCGCCAGCAGAGTCAGGATCACGACGAGGGCCGCGCGGAGGTTCACACAGAGTCCCGCGCCTATTTATACGGGATACTCCGGCGGGACCGGTAGTCTTGCGATGCCTCGCGCTGCCCTCCGCCGCTACGCCCGGGCGCCGCCCGGCGGCTCGGGAGCCGCACCCCGCAGCGCCTGCAGGCGCTTGAGGAGGACGGCCTTCGGCACGGTGCCGACGAGCGTGTCGATGGCCTGGCCGCCCGTGAGGAAGATCAGCGCGGGCAGCGCCTGGACACCGAAGCGTGTCGCCAGCTTCGGCTCGGCCTCGACCTTGATCTTCACGACGGTCGCCTGGCCGGTCATCTCGTTTGCCAGCTCGTCGATCATCGGAGCGATCGCCCTGCAGGGCCCGCACCAGGGCGCCCAGAAGCCCAGCAAGACGGGCTCCGGTCGCCCGGCCAGCGCCTCGTCGAAGGTCGTGGTGGTCGGGTGAAGCGCGCCCGCCTCGTGCCCGTTCGTCATCGGTGGCCTCCTCGGGTCGGGCGCCCGGCCCTGGGGCGCCGCTGGGGTTGAGGGCAGGGTCGAGACAAGGGGGGGAGTCGAACCCACATCGCGGATTTGAAGTCCGCACACCCGCACGGTCGCCTGGTCAGTGGTCGGATGACCCGGGACCGCGCGCGCAGTCGCCGGAAGGGCGCGGAGAGAGGACGAAGGGGGGCCTACGGGTAGCGCGGGGTCGCCCGCGGGCGACGCCCGTGTCGTGCTCGTGCCGGCCGCCGGCCGGCGAGGGTGCCAGTCACCGCACCCTCCCGACCCGCGACTGCGGGATCCAGACGCGCCGGCTCACGTGCATCAGGCTACGCCACGCCGCGTCGGGCTTCTACGCGACCGCCGCCAGGTTCTCGATGATCGCCAGGCAGGCGTCGGCGAGCTCGCGGCCCTTGGTCGCCATGTGGGCCCGGAAGAAGTCCTGGTGCACCGCGTGCTCGTGGAAGTGGTGGGGGGTGAGGACGGCGGACAGCACGGGGACCTCGGTCTCCAGCGACGTCTGCACGATCCCCTGCAGGACCGCCTGGGCGACGAACTCGTGCCGGTAGATGCCGCCGTCGACGACGAACCCGCTCGCGCACACCGCCGCGTACTTGCCGGTCTTGGCCAGCTTCTTGGCCATGAGCGGGAGCTCCAGGCTGCCGGGGGCGGAGAAGAACTCGATCCCGCGCTCGTCGTAGCCGTGGCGGGCCAGCTCGTCGACGAACGCGCCCTTGCAGGCATCGGTGATGTCCGTGTGCCACGCGGCCTGGACGTAGGCGATCTTCTTGCGAGTCGTCATGGTCTCCTCTCTCTACGGCCGGGCCGAGCGGGCCCGGTCGATCCGCACCTGGATGTTCTGAACGATCCCGTTCTCGACGCTGATCTCGACCTCGTGCCGCTCGACGTCCCAGTGACTGACCGCCGCCAGCCAGCTCCAGGCCCAGCGGCGATGCGGGACGTCGCGCCGGCCGCGATACACGAGCGTCTTCCGCCCCGGACGGGCGAGGTCCTCGCGCTCCTCCACCTCCGAGCCGCACTCCCGCAGCACGGCCTCGTACGTGGTCTCGCCGGGGACGATCGCGCCCAGGCGCTCGCGGGGAATGACGGCGCCGGTGTCGAGCCCGGTCGCCGAGGCGCGCCGGCGCCCGAGCTGCAGCCAGCCCGAGAGCTGCCGGTGCAGCCGCTCGGCGAAGCCGCGCACGAGCGCCCCGGCGGCGTTGCCGAGCGCGAAGAACAGCGCGGGGATGAGCACCGGCCCCCAGGACTGGAACCGCGAGAAGTATCCGAACTCCACCCGCAGCACCTGGGGGGTGAGACCTTCGGCGGCGGTGAGGAAGAGCGAGACGACGTCGGTCGTCGCCAGCGACGGGCTCGACTCGCGGCGCGCGGCCGGCGGGAACATCTCGTCGATGGCCAGGCGGTCGGCCCGGGCGAAGTTCGCCATCAGCCGCGCGGGATTGGCCACGGACAGCACGTTGTCACGCTGCCAGTAGTACATCGAGAACATCGCCGGCGCGCCGACGTCGTTGAAGCCGAGCGCCAGCGTGCTGCGCGAGCCCGACACCACCCGGGTCAGCCACGTCGCCGGCTTGGGCTTCACGAGGCCTCGGGCCGTGAAGTGCACGCTCATGAGCCAGGCCTGGTTGGCCAGTCGCGGACTCCACGGGATGCGGACGTAGGTCGCGGCCAGGCTGAGACCCAGGGGCCCGCCGGTGCGGACCACCGAGACGAACGGCGCGCCGGTCGGCATCACCTCGGTGTCGGCCGGGGCCTCGTAATGGCGCTGCGCCTGCAGCCGCAGGCGCCCCCGGCCGACCACCGTCACCTGGGCCGCCACGTCGGGGGGCAGCTCGATGCCGCCGCCCCCATCCATCCCCACGACCTCACCCGGCCAGAGGAGGTAGAGGTCTTGCTCCAGCTCCAGCGCGCTGCGGTCCGGCGGGACCATGAGGCTGAACATCACCTGCACCGGGACATCGGGGGCGTCCGACGCCAGGTCCGCCACGATGAACAGCGGCGTCACCGCGAGGCCCGCGTGAGGGCGCGAGGCAAAGAAGACCTGGGCCCCGGCCGTCGGGGGCGCGGCGAGGAGCGCCGCGGCGAGCACGAGACCGGCTCCGAGCCGGGGGAGACGGCCGCGCTTCATCGGAATCGCGGGATGACCTTCTCCGCGAACAGCTCGAGCGTCTTCAGGCATCGGTCGCGCTCGAGCTCGCGGCGGCGGCCGATGGTGACGTACATGAACGCGTGAACGTCCATCGCTGCCGGGATTATACCGTCGGAGCCTTCGGCACGACCTCGACGCTCCGCACGAACGACGGTACGATGACCTCGTGTCCCTGCCCGCCTGGGAGATCAAGGCCCTCGTCGAAGGCGAACACAACGACGTGTTCGGCGTGCTCGGTCCCCACGCCTTGGGGTCGGGCGTCGTCGTGCGGGCGTTGCTCCCCGGGGTGGCCGCGGCGCGGGTCGTGCCCCTCGACCCGGGCCGCCGGGCGCGCGCGATGGATCGCCTGCACCCGAGCGGCCTCTTCGAAGCCGTCTGCGACGAGGCGTCCGAGCCGTTCGCCTATCGCCTGGAGGTACAGGACGCCGCCGGCGCGACCAGGATCATCGAGGATCCGTACCGGTTCCCGTCGACGCTGAGCGAGTTCGATCGGCACCTGCTCGCCGAGGGAACGCACTACAACGCGAGCGACAAGCTGGGCGGGCACCGTGCCGTGCTCGACGGTGTCGCCGGGACGGTGTTCGCCGTGTGGGCGCCGAACGCGAGCCGGGTGAGCGTCGTCGGCGACTTCAACGGCTGGGACGGCCGCTGGCATCCGATGCGTCTGCATCCGGCCAACGGCATCTGGGAGATCTTCATCCCCGGCGTCGCCGACGGCACGCGCTACAAGTTCGAGATCCGTGCCCGCTCGGGCGAGCCGCTGGCGCTCAAGTCCGACCCCTACGCCTTCGCCCTCGAGCCGGAGACGCCGCGGACGGCCGCGGTCGTGACGTCCCTGCCGCCCTCCCCCGGAGGCGATGCCGGCTGGCGGGCGGCGCGCGCCCGGCAACGCCCGCACCAGAGCCCCATGGCCATCTACGAGGTACACCTCGGCTCCTGGCGGCGCGTGCCCGAGGAGGGCGATCGGTTCCTGACCTACCCCGAGCTGGCCGAGCAGCTCGGGGCTTACGTGCAGGCCATGGGCTTCACGCACGTCGAGCTCCTGCCGGTCATGGAGCACCCGTTCTACGGCTCGTGGGGCTACCAGGTGCTGGGCTACTTCGCGCCGACGCGGCGGTACGGCACGCCCCAGGAGTTCATGGATTTCGTCGACCGGCTCCACCAGCAGGGCATCGGCGTGATCCTCGACTGGGTACCCGCCCACTTCCCCCGCGATCCCCACGGCTTGGGCTACTTCGACGGCACGCACCTCTACGAGCACGCCGACGCCCGGCTGGGCGAGCACGCCGACTGGGGCACGCTGATCTTCAACTACGGGCGCAACGAGGTGACGAACTTCCTGCTCGACAACGCGCTGTTCTGGCTCGACCGCTACGGCGTCGACGGCCTGCGCGTGGACGCCGTCGCTTCGATGCTCTACCTCGACTACTCCCGCCGCCCGGGCGAGTGGATCCCCAACCGGTTCGGCGGCCGCGAAAATCTGGCCGCGCTGGCCTTCCTGCGGCGCCTGAACGAGCTGCTGTATCGCGACCGGCCCGGGATCGTGGTGGCCGCGGAGGAGTCGACCTCGTGGCCGATGGTGTCCCGGCCGACCCACCTCGGCGGGCTCGGGTTCGGCTTCAAGTGGAACATGGGCTGGATGCACGACGTGCTCGGCTACATGGGCCTCGATCCCGTCCACCGCAGCTTCCACCACGACCGGCTCACCTTCGGCCTGGTCTACGCGTGGAGCGAGAACTTCATCCTGCCGCTGTCGCACGACGAGGTCGTGCACGGCAAGGGCTCACTGCTCGGCAAGATGCCGGGCGACGAGTGGCAGCGCTTTGCCAATCTGCGGGCGCTCTACGGGTTCATGTACGGCCATCCGGGCAAGAAGCTGCTGTTCATGGGCGGCGAGCTCGCGCAATCCGCGGAGTGGAACCACGACCGGAGCCTCGACTGGCACCTGCTCGACGCCGGACCGTTCCACCGCGGCGTGCAGCACCTGGTCCGCGACCTCAATCATCTCTACCGCGCCGAGCCGGCGCTGCACGAGCAGGACCACGAGCCGGCCGGCTTCCAGTGGATCGACGCCTCCGACCGGGCGCAGAGCGTGGTGTCGTTCCTGCGGCGGGCCCGTGACCCCGACGACGTCATCGTGGTCGTGTGCAACTTCACGCCGGTCCCGCGTCACGGCTACCGGATCGGGGTACCGCGCTCCGGCTTCTACCGCGAGCGGCTGAACACCGACGCCGCGGTCTACGGCGGCGGCAACCTCGGCAACGGCGGAGGCGTCCCCTCCCAGGCCGTGGCCTGGCAGGGGCAACCGCATTCCGTCGTCCTCACGCTGCCGCCGCTGGCCGTCCTCATACTGCAGCCGGCGGCCTGACCCTTCCCAGCTTCTCCGCGAGCGCGCGCATGGGCTCCAGCACCTCCGTCAACCGCGCGAGGAACTGGCTCACGCTGTCGACGGCCTCGGCGTGCCCCTCGGCGAGCTGCCGGTGGGCGGCGGTGGACCGAGCGATGTCCGCACGCAGAGCGTCGTTCTCGTCCTGAAGCTCGCGGCAGCGTCGGGTCGTGTCGTGCAGCTGGCTCGTGAGCGCCGATCGCTGCTCCAGGAGGGTGGGTAGCACCTGCTGAAAGACGTGCTGGCTCTCCTGAACCCATGCGAGCACGCGTGTCTCGTCAACGGGCATGCGCTCCATCGTCGGCTCCTTGTCTGGTTCGCGAACGTCTCCGAATGGCAGGGCCTCGACAGCGTGGCCGACCGGATGGAGCGAGACCGGGATGAGGACGGCCGAGTGGTGGGCGGGGTCCTCCCAGTAGTCTTGCGGCCGGCGCCGGTCCACCTGCCGCCGGCGCTCGGGCACGCCGATCGGGGCGGGCTTGGCGCGCCGGTCATGCTGTCGTCGATCGAGGAGGACGTCGACCCGCTGGTCGTCCTGGAACTGTCGGCGAAGCGTCAGGACCAGCTCCGGGCGTGTCCGGGCGACGACGAAGACGAATCGAGGGCGGTCCGGGCCAGCGTCGTGCTCGAGGTGCGGCGGCTCTCCCCGGTCCATGTGTCTATCGTGAGCGGCGCGAGACTAGCGCCGGAACCTGCCGTCGGTCAATACCGACCTCGAGAAATGTGCCGGCGGGACGCCGGGCGGCCGCGCCAGGCGCTCTCACGGCCGCACCGCCGGCGCGTCGATCGTCATCCCCCGCGCGCGCCACATCAGGTAGAGCTCGAGGTCGACCAGCTCCGGCGCGCCGTAGTCGTACGGCTCCGCCCGGATCCCGGCCAGGCAGCCGCGCAGGCGGCGCTGGAGCGAGCCGAGGCTCTGCCACTCCAGGCGATAGAGCGGATAGCCGGTCGGGTGGCCCTGGGGCACGACGTTGCCGGCCAGGCGCCGGCCCCAGTGCTCGTCGTGACACTGGGTGCAGGCGAGATTGAGCTGCCCCTGGCGCCGCTCGAACGTGGCGCGGCCGGCCTCGAGGAAGGGCCGCGTCCGCTCGTCGAGCGCCACCTCGATCGGCAGGCCGCGCGACTGGCGGGCGACGTACGCGGTCAGCGCCAGCAGCTCCCGGCTCTCGTAGGCGAGCGGTGCGGCCTGCTGCCGGTCGGTCCGGCAGGCGGTGATGCGCTGCTCGAGGTTGACGGGCCGCCCGCGCGCCGCATCGAACGCGGGATGACGCGCGGCCACGCCCTTCATGCTGGCGCGGGCGTCACCGTGGCAGTCGGCGCAGGCGCGGCCGGCGGCGCCGACCTTGCGGCTCCACGCGGTCTCCCCCTCGAGCACCCACAACAACCCGGGGTTGGCGCCGTCGTCGTCCTGCATGGCGCGCGTCTCCCGGCTCATGAAGTCGTAGCCCGAGCGGCGCTCCGCGTGGGGAATCTCGCCGGCGAACACTCCCGACGCCAGGCCGACCACGACCACGACGGCGCAGAGTCGGCGCACTTACTCGACGACGATCGCGGCCGACTCCGTCGCCGTGAAGCCGTGGTCGCCGGTCCAGTGGAGCGCGATGGTCCCGCTCTCGGTGGCGACGGTCGAGAACGCGATGAATGGATTCGCGGCGATCGCCGGGTGCAGCTCGGCCCGGAACACCTCGGTGCCGTTGTAGGTGCACGTGAACAGCCGGATGATGTCGCGCGGGATCCGCTCACCGTGCTGCGTGCGGCGATAGCCGGTCTCCATCGGGTGCCCGATGAGCGCCCGGATCTCGACGACCTCGCCCCGGCGGGCCCGCTCCGGGACGCGGATGAGCGCGCTGGCCACGGCTACGGCTCCTCCAGGCACGCCGCCAGCGTCACGACGACGTCGGCGCGATCGGACCAGAAGGAGCCGTCGCTCAGCTCGGCGATCGCGATCACCGTCTGGGTGTCGGCCAGCCGCATCCGGGTCGACACGCTGGCCCGGCCGGCGCGCGGCCCGAGGAAGACGCTGACGACGTTGGGCTGCGGGTTCTTCTCCGCGAAGACGTGAATCGCCCGCACGTGGTCGGTCTCGGTCATCGGGCTCTCGACCTTGACCACGAGGGGCACCGTGTTGCCGTTCTCGACCAGGGGCGGCAGCTCGAGCTTCACCTTGCCGGGGCTGACGCGGGCCGTGCCCACCACCTTGGCGATGGCCTCCTGCATCGCCGCCGGCGTCGCCTGCGCGGGCCGCACCACCACGACCCAGGCCAGCGCGACGCCGGCGGCCGCGCTTCCGGCGGCCCGCAGGAACTCGCGGCGGGAGGGCGAGCGGTCTTGATCAGTCACGCAACGTCGCCAGGAAGGCCACCACGTCCTCGATCTGCGCCGGACTCAGGATCGGCTTGTCGCGGTAGGCCGGCGCCACCCGCACGAGCCCGTCCGTCCGATGGTAGGCCGGCATGATCGTCGTCGGATTGATCCGCCCCGGATCGACCATGCGCAGTCGTAGCTGACCCTCGGACCACCGGCGACCGGTGCCGCGAAGATCGGGGGCGAGATTGCCCTGGAAGCGCTCCTCGGGGAACGGCCCGCTGTGGCAGAGCAGGCACAGACCGACCTGGCGATTGGTCACGATGGCCCGGCCGCGCGCGGGATCGCCCGGGGCGCCCGTGAGCGATTCCGGCATCGCGTCCTGCGCGTGCGCGGCGCCCGCCCAGCAGCAGGCGGCGAGCAGCGCCACCGCCACCCTCACCCGAAGACCTCCGCCGTGATGGTCCGGAACCACGCCTCGGCGTACGTCGCCTCCAGCGCCCGCGCGGAGCGGGGCGCCTCGGCCGGGCTGACGCCACCGGCGCCAGGGACGTCGGCGAGCTGGCCGTTGGCGGGACGATAGACGCCGGCCACCGAGATGCCGTAGTCCGGCGCGACGAGGCTGTAGCAGGTGTTGATGAGCTTGGGCTCCGGCGGGGTGGCCCCGGCGAGGAGCTGGGCGACGGCGGCCGCGCAGGTCTTGGCCTGCGAGTTCGCCGCGAAGGCCGACTTCGGCATTCCGCCGGCGATGGCGGCGTCGCCGATCACGTGGATGCCGGCCTGCAGCTTCGACTCGAACGTCACCGGATCGATCGGACACCAGCCGCTGCGGTCGGCGACGCCGGCCACCTCGGCGATGCGTCCGGCCTTCTGCGGCGGGATGACGTTGGCCACCGCCGCCTGGTGGCGGCCGAAGTCGGTCACCAGCGTGCGGGTCGCCGGCTCCACCGAGGTGACGTTGCCGCCCTTGGACAGCGGCACCCACTCCAGCAGCCCCGGGTACAGCTCGCTCCACGCCTGCTGGAACAGCCGCTGCTTGGAGAAGGCGTCCTTGGCGTCGAGGACGATCAGCTTGGATTTCGGCTTCTTCGTCTTCAGATAGTGGGCGATCAGGCTGGCGCGCTCGTAGGGGCCGGGCGGGCAGCGGAACGGATTGGCCGGGGCTGCGATGACGACGAGCCCGCCGTCGGCCATCGCCTCGAGCTGGCGGCGCAGCAGCAGCGTCTGCTCGCCGGCTTTCCAGGCGTGCGGCATCAGGGCGGCCGCCGCCTCGTCGTAGCCGGGCAGCGCGCCCCAGCGGAGGTCGATGCCGGGCGCCAGCACGAGCCGGTCGTAGGGCAGGCGCGTGCCGTCGGTGAGGGTGACCGAGCGGGCGGACGCGTCGACGGCGCTGGCGGCGGTGCGGGCCAGCGCGATGCCGTCGGCGACGACGTGCTCGTAGGTGAACTGCTGCGCGCTCAGCTCGCGCAGGCCGGCGATGACCCCGTTGCTGAACGGGCAGGCGGTGAACGTCGCGTTCGGCTCCACCAGCGTCACGGCGATGCGCGGGTCGGCCGTCCGCAGCGCCCGGGCGCAGCTGGCGCCGGCGAAGCCGCCGCCCACCACCACGACCTTCGGCGCGGCACCCTGCGCGAAGACGGGAACGGGGGGCCAGGCGGCCGCGGCGGAAGCGACGACAGCAGTTTTGAGGAACTCGCGGCGCCCGGGGTTCATCGCTGCGTAGCGTACCAGGCGGCGATGGCCTGGATCTCCTCGTCGGTGAACCCCTTGGCGATCCGGTCCATCACGGTGCCGGCGCGGGCCCCCGAGCGGAAGTCCTGCACGGCCTTGACGATCTCGGCGCGGTCGCGCCCGGCCAGCCGCGGCACCGGCGAGGCGACGCGCGCCGAGGCCGGATGACAGCCCGAACAGGACATCGCCCCGACCGGCGGCTCCGCCGACGCGACCACGGCCACGGCGATCGAGGTGGATCCGATCGCCGCGGCCAGCCACTTCACCATCGGCCTACACCATCTGGACACCGTGGTGCCTGAGCGGGAACGAGCGGATGCGCTTGCCCGTCGCGGCGAAGAGGGCGTTCAGGACCGCCGGCGCCGCCACGCAGATCGTCGGCTCGCCGACTCCGCCCCAGAACCCGCCGGACGGCATGATGATCGACTCGACCTTCGGCATCTGGGCGATCCGCATCGAGTTGTAGTCGTGGAAGTTCGTCTGCTCGATGCGGCCGTCCTTCACCGTGCACTCCTGATCGAACACCGCGGACAACCCGTAGACGAACGAGCCGGCGATCTGCCGCTCGATCTGGGCCGGGTTGACGGCGTAGCCCGGATCGGTCGCGCACACGATGCGCTGCACCTTCACCTTGTTGCCGCCGCTGACGCTGATCTCGGCACAGGCGGCCACGTAGCTGCCGAAGGCCATCATCTGCGCCAGGCCGCGATACACGCCCTGCGGCGCCGGCTTGCCCCAGCCCGTTCGGTCGGCCACGGCGTTGAGCACGGCCAGGTGCTTGGGGTGCTTGGTCATCAGCTTGCGCCGGAATTCGAGCGGGTCCTGGCCGGCCGCCTGCGCCAGCTCGTCCATGAAGCACTCGACGAAGATGGCGTTCTGGTTGATGTTCACGCCGCGCCAGAACCCCGGCGGCACGTGCGTGTTACGCATCGCATGATCGATCAGCAGATTCGGGACGCTGTAGCCGAACGCGAAGTCGCCGCTGGGATCGAGCCCCTGAAAGGCGAGGTTGTCGCGCCCGTCCTGAAGATTCTGCGGGAACACCGCCGCGATAATCGACTGGCCCGACAGGCGCAGGTGCAGCCCGGTCAGGTTCCCGGCGGCGTCCAGGCCCCCCGTCAGCTTGGCCTGCATGACCGGGTGATAGCGGCCGTGCGTCATGTCTTCCTCGCGGGTCCACAAGAGCTTCACGGGCGTGGCCGGGACCTGCTTGGCGATCAGGACCGCCTGCGTCACGTAGTCGTGGAACGCGCCGCGCCGTCCGAACCCACCGCCGAGGTTGATCTTGTAGACCTCGCACTTCTCGGCCGGCAGCCCCGACGCCGCCAGCACCGCGGCGAAGGCGGCCTCGCCGTTCTGGGTCGGCACCCACACCTCGCAGCGATCGGCCGTGTACTTGGCCGTCGCGTTCATCGGCTCCATCGGCGCGTGATTTTGGAAGGGATAGGCGTAGACCGCCTCGACCTTCTTGGGGGCACCGGCGATCGCCGCCTTGGCGTCACCGTTCTGGTTACGCACGAAGGCCTGGTCGGCGTCGAGGCCGGCCTTCAGCATCGCGGCGATCGTGGCGCTGGACACCTGGGCGTTCGGACCCTCGTCCCAGACGATCGGCAGCGCGTCGAGGGCGGTCTTGGCCTCCCACCAGGTGTCGGCGACCACGGCGACCGCCGAGTCACCGACCTGCAGCACGTGCCGGACGCCCGACATGCCCTTGACCTTGTCGGCCTCGAAGCTCTTCACCTTGCCGCCGAACACCGGACAGTCCTTGATCGACGCGTTGAGCATCCCGGGCAGCTTGAGGTCGGCGCCGTAGACCTGGGCGCCGGTGAGCTTGCCCATGGTGTCCAGGCGCTTCACCGACTTGCCGATGAGCTTCCACTGCGTCGGGTCCTTGAGCGTCACCTCGGCCGGCACCGTCAGCTTCGCGGCGGCTTCCGCGACCTTGCCGTAGGTGGTCGTGCGACCCGAGGGCTTGTGCGTGATCACACTGTTGGCCGCGGTGCACTCGGCGGCCGGCACGCCCCAGCCGTTGGCCGCGGCCTGCACCAGCATCATCCGGGCGGCGGCGCCGCCCTTGCGGACGTACTCGTGCGAGGTCCGGATGCCGCGGCTGCCGCCCGTGGAGAAGTCGCCCCACACGCGCTTGCGGGCGACGCTCTGGCCGGGCGTGGGGTACTCGGTCGTCACCTTCGACCAGTCGCACTCGAGCTCCTCGGCCACCATCTGCGCGAGGCCGGTGAGGGTGCCCTGCCCCATCTCGGAGCGAGCGACGCGGATCACGACGGTGTCGTCGGGCCGGATGACCACCCAGGCGGTGAGCTCGGGCGAACCGTCCTGCGCGCGGACGACGCTGCCGCCGAAGGGGATGTCCAGGCCCAGGGCCAGCCCGCCGCCGACGGTGGCGGTGCCGATGACGAAGGCGCGACGGCTGATCTTCATGTCGGTGATCATGGCATCGCCCCCTTAGGCCTTGGCCGCGGTGTGGATGGCCTCGCGCACCTGCTGGAAGGTCCCGCAGCGGCAGATGTTGGTGATCGTCGCGTCGATGTCCGCGTCGGTCGGCTTGGGCTTGTCCTTCAGGAGCGCCGCCACCGCCATGATCATTCCCGACTGGCAATAGCCGCACTGCGGCACCTCGTGATCGAGCCAGGCCTTCTGGACCTTGTGCAGCGTGCTCCCCGAGGCCAGGCCCTCGATGGTGGTGATCTTCTTCCCCTCGACCGCGGCGACGGGCACGATGCAGGAGCGGACCGCCTTGCCGTCGACGTGCACTGTGCAGGCGCCGCACTGAGCGACACCGCAGCCGTACTTGGTGCCGGTCAGGCCCACCTGCTCCCGGAGGGCCCAGAGCAAGGGCGTGCTGGGGTTGACCTTGACCTCTTGGGTCTTACCATTGATCGTCAGGCTCGCCATGGACATCCCCTCCAGGAGAGTGCAGTCAGGGGAAATATCTACGCTCGCACGGCGAAAGGCAAGAGGGCGTCCGGCGGGCGGGGCGGCCGGAAGGTGAACGCGATGGCCACCGCCCCGAGGCCGATGGCGGCCGAGCCGATGAACAGCCAGGCGTAGCTGCCGAAGGCGTCGTACACCCAGCCACCGGTCACGGGTCCGAGCGCCATGCCCAGGGTGGAGGCCATGCCCATCGCGCCGAAGACGGTCCCCATGGTCCGCGCGCCGAAATACTCGCGCGCGACGATCGCGTAGAGGGGCATCACACCGCCGTAGGCAAATCCGAACAGCAGCGCGACCCCGTAGAAGTGCGAGAGGTCGCGGGTGAGGAGGTAGAGGCTGATGGCCACCGCCTGCAGGGCCAGCCCCCCGATCAGCACGCGCTTGGCGCCGATCCGGTCGGCGAAGAGCCCGCAGCCGATCTTACCGCTCAGCGAGGCCAGGCCCGCCGCGCTCAGCACGGTGGCCGCGGCCATCGCCGACACGCCGTGGTCGATCACGTTGCTGACCATGTGGAAGATGGGCCCCGAGTGCGCGGCGCAGCAGCCGAAGTAGGTCAGCGCGATGGCGGCGAACTGCGGCGTGCGCAACGCCTGGGCCGCCGTGAGCTCTCCGCCCGCGGCGTTGACCATGGCCTGCCCCTCATCGGCGGACGCCGCTGCCGGCGGCTCGCGCAGCAGGAGCGCGGTGGGGATGATGAAGAGCCAGGCCAGGTCGCCGAGCACGAGCATGGCGGTGCGCCAGTCGTAGTTGGTGATGATCCAGCGGGCGAGCGGGCCCGTCGTCGTCGAGCCGAGGCCGAGCCCCGCCGAGACGAGCGCGACGGCGAGGCTGCGGTGTCGCGTGAACCAGCGGGTAGTCGTCGCCGTGATGGGCGCATACAGGCTGCCGGCCGCGAAGCCGACGACCACCCCGAAGAAGATCTGGAACTGGCCGAGCGTGGCGGCCCGGCTCGCCATCACCGTGCCGAAGCCCAGCAGCACGCCGCCCAGCAGGACGACCGTGCGCGTGCCGAGCCGGTCGGAGAGCGCGCCCCAGAAGAACGACCCGACGCCCATGCACAGGAAGTTGAGGAGCGCGGCGGTCGAGATGCCCGTGCGCGACCAGCCCATGGCGGCGGCCATCGGCTGGAGGAAGATGCCGAGCGAGAACATCGCGCCGAAGCCCACGCAGGTGATGACGATCCCCGCCGCGACGACGACCCAGCCGTAGAAGACCTTCATGGCGGGAGTCTACGGCCTCGCGGCCCGGTGCGGCAGCTCCGCGCGCAGCGCCTCCTCCCGCGCGGCGGCCTCGGGCGGGAAGATGTCGGCGGGGAAGTCCGACGCCTCGAACACCTGGCGGATCTCGACCACCCCGCCCTGGAAGGGCGCGCGCGAGATCCACTCGATCGCCTCGGCCTTCGACGTCACCTGGATCATCCAGAATCCGGCGAGTAGCTCATTCGTCTCGGGGAAGGGCCCGTCGATCACCGTGCTCGTGTCCGCCGAGAACGCGATGCGCGCGCCCCGGCCGCTGGCGTGGAGCCCCTCGGCCGCGAGCATCACCCCGGCCTTCGCCATCTCCTCATTGAATCGCCCCATGGCGGCGATCAGCTCCTTGCTCGGGAGCACGCCGGCCTCGGAATCCTTGTTGGCCTTCACCAGCACCATGAATCGCATTCCAACGTCTCCTTCAGGTGTTCGGATGTGGGGCGGCTTCCCGGGCGGCTCGCCCGGCTGACTCCCGGCTCTACTCATGGGTCGAACGAGGGCGGGCGCGATCGACAGCCGGGCGACGACGTGTCAGCCGCCGGCCATCGCCCCGACGACCAGGTACGGCTCGGCGCCCGTCGCGACCGCCTCGGGCAGCGGGGCGTCCGGGGGCTCGTGGGACAGGTCTTCCTCGCAGGCGAAGAACCTCAGGAAGGCCCGGCGCCGCTGGGTCACGTGGTCGCGGATCGTGCCCCGTAGCATCGGGAAATCGGCCTCGAGCGCATCGAGGACCGAGCGCTGCGTGATCGGCCCGACGACGTCGAGCTTCACCTCGCCGTCGACGTGGGCCAGCGTCCGCAGGTGGGCCGGAAGGACCACGCGGATCATGGCAGCGTCTGGACCTCGACGGACACGACGGCCGGCAGATCGCGGACGATGGGCGCCCAGCGATCGCCCCCGTCGGCCGAGGCGTACACCTGGCCGCCGGAGGTGCCGAAGTACACGCCGCACGGATCGAGGCCGTCGACCGCCATGGCGTCGCGCAGCACGTTGACGTAGCAGTGGCGCTGCGGCAGGCCGTTCGTGAGCGCCTCCCACTCGTGGCCCCCCGTGCGGCTGCGGTACACGCGCAGCTTGCCGTCGGGCGGATAGTGCTCGGAATCGCTCTTGATCGGGACGACGTAGATCGTCTCCGGCTCGTGGGCGTGCACGTCGATCGGGAACCCAAAATCGGACGGCAGGTTGCCGCTCACCTCGCGCCACGACTCGCCGCCGTCGTCGCTGCGCATGACGTCCCAGTGTTTTTGCATGAACAGCACGTCCGGGCGCGAGCGGTGCATGGCGATGCGGTGCACGCAGTGACCGACCTCGGCCGTCGGGTCGGGGATGCCCTCGGACTTCAGGCCGCGGTTGATCGGCCGCCACGACGTGCCGGCGTCGTCGCTCCGGAACGCACCCGCCGACGAGATGGCGACGAACATCCGATCCGGATGGCCGGGATCCAGCAGAATGGTGTGCAGGCACATCCCGCCGGCGCCCGGCTGCCAGAACGACGCCGACTTGTGCTGGCGCAGGCCGGGCAACTCCTGCCACGATCGACCGCCGTCGACCGTACGGAACAAGGCGGCGTCCTCGACCCCGGCGTAGACCGTGTCCGGATCGGTCGGCGAGGGCTCGAGGTGCCAGACGCGCGCGAAATCCCAGGGGTGCGGCGTGCCGTCGTACCACAGGTGCGTACCGGTGGCGCCGTCGTAGACGAACTTGTTGCCCATCGCCTCCCACGTCTTGCCGCCGTCGTTCGACCGCTGGATCACCTGCCCGAACCAGCCGGAGGACTGCGAGGCGTAGAGCCGATTCGGGTCGGCGGGCGAGGCCTTGAGGTGGTAGATCTCCCAGCCCCCGAAGTGGGGGCCGGTGACGTCCCACTGCTCGCGCTTGGCGTCCGCGGTCAGGACGAACGCGCCCTTGCGTGTGCCCACCAGGACCCGAATCGTGCTCATCCTTCACTCCTTCCCGGGGTTGCCCGGGTGTGTTCAGTGCCCGATGGTGGCCCGGATGCTGCCGAGGTGGTCGTCGATGTGATTGATCAGGATCCCGGTGACCATCTGCTCGACGCTCATAGGCGGCATCCCGGCCAGCGGAGACCCACTCCGGGCCAGCTCGGCGTCACCGAGACCGCGCACCACGGCCGCGGCCGACGTGGCGTTCTTCTTGTGCAGCTCCAGGGTGTCCGCCTTCGTGCACTGCGCGAACTCCTGGGCGTGCTTGGCGTTCCTGCCGTCCAGCATCTCCATCGTGAAGTGCGGCATCGGCTGCCCGCTGGCGATGGTCTTGACGATGCCGATGATGCCCTCGTGCCCCCCGGCGACGTGGTGGGCCACGACCCCGACCGGCCACTTCTCCGCCGACGTGACCTTCTTCCACTCGGCGTCGCTCAGCCCCTCGAACACCTTAGTCGCTTCCTGCACCTTGCCATCGAATTGCCGGGCCAATGCTTCACTCTTCGCTCCCATTGCGGATTCTCCTCGTTCGACGGTTGGATCTTCGGGCGTGGACAGCCGGCGTTTGGATTCGCGCCTGGGGCCGACAGATTCCTGGCGACTATCTCGGCGCGCCATCCCGCACCGGCCGGATCTCCACGGTACTGGTGCGGGCCAGGGGCAGGCGCGCGGCGACGGCGATGGCCTCGTCGAGATCCTTCACGTCGATGATCATGTAGCCGCCGAGCTGCTCGCGGGTCTCCGCGAACGGCCCGTCGGTGACCAGCGGCTTGCCGTCGCGCACCCGGACGCTGGTGGCCGCTGACGACGGGTGCAGCGGGGAACCGGCCAGGTACTGGCCGCGGGCCGTGATCTCCTCCGAGATCTGCACCATCTCGTTGTAGACCTGCTGGCGCTCGGTCAGGCTCATCTTCTCCATGGCCGGCTCGTCGCGGTAGAGCAGCAGCATGTATTTCACGCGCGTTCCCCTCCATCAGTAAGTCGAACGGCGGGGGGCCGATTCGACACCCGGCGTAGATTATCTCTCGTGGTGCACGCCCCGGACACCGGCGCGGTCGTCGACGCGGTCTACCGCTCCGATTGGGGGCGGATCGTCGCCAGCCTGATCCGGGTCGTCCGGGACTTCGACATCGCCGAAGAGGCTGCCCAGGAAGCGTTCACCGCCGCGGTGGCCCAGTGGCCCGCCACCGGCGTTCCCCAGATCCCGCTGGCCTGGATCATCCAGACGGCCCGGCACAAGGCGATCGATCGCATCCGCCGCCACACCCGGCTCGCCGAGAAATTAGACACCTACCGGGCCGACGAAGCCAGCCTGACCATCGAGGCGCCGGACTTCGACCCGACCGACATCCCCGACGATCGCCTGCGCCTCATCTTCACCTGCTGCCACCCGGCCCTGGCCCTCGAGGCCCAGGTGGCGCTCACGCTGCGCACGCTGGGCGGCCTCGAGACGCACGAGATCGCGCGGGCGTTCCTGGTGCCGACCGCGACGATGGCCCAGCGCCTCGTGCGCGCGAAGAGCAAGATTCGCGACGCGGGCATTCCGTACACGGTGCCCGACACGAAGGACATGCCCGCCCGGCTCGACGCCGTGCTGACGGTGATCTATCTGGTCTTCACCGAAGGCTACGCG
>JBGQLG010000021.1:0-48375 GCA_041499965.1 Methylomirabilia bacterium | reverse complement strand
AGGAGCTCGGCCTCAAGGGCTTCACGCATCCGGTGAAGGTGACCTGCGAGGACCACGAGGGCAACGGTCCGGTGCTCATCCAGCAGTGGGACGGCAAGAAGTGGAACATCGTCTCCGACTGGATCGAGCCGATGAGGGACGTCGTGCGCCCCAAGCTGGAGGCGGCCGCGGTGGAAGAGGGCAAGAAGCTCCAGTACACCGCGCGCGACTGCAGCAAGGAGAAATAGACGCCCGTGGGCGATCCGGACGGGACGGCCCGACCGCTGCTGGCGGTCAGCAACATCGAGGTGATCTACGATCACGTGATCCTCGTGTTGAAGGGCGTCTCGCTCCGGGTCGCCGAGGGGGGCATCGTGGCCCTGCTGGGGGCCAACGGGGCCGGCAAGTCGACCACGCTCAAGGCCATCTCGGGCCTGCTGCGGACCGAGCGCGGCGAGGTGACCAAGGGCTCGATCGAGCTGCGGGGCGAGGCCATCCACGATCGCGACCCCGCCCGGGTCGTCCAGCGGGGCGTCGTGCAGGTGATGGAGGGCCGGCACGTGTTTTCCCACCTGACCGTGGAGGAGAACCTCCTGGCCGGGGGCTACACCCGGCGCCACGGAGAGACCCTGGCGCGGGACCTCGATCTGGTATACACGTACTTTCCGCGGCTGACCCAGCGGCGGGGGACCCGGGCCGGGTACATCTCGGGAGGCGAGCAGCAGATGCTGGCCATCGGGCGGGCTCTCATGGCCCACCCCCAGCTGATGCTGCTCGACGAGCCGTCCATGGGGCTGGCGCCCATGCTGGTGGCCGAGATCTTCGAGATCGTGAGCCGGCTCAACCGTGAGGAGAAGGTGGCGGTGCTGCTGGCCGAGCAGAACGCCACGGTGGCGCTCCGGTATGCCCAGCACGGCTACGTGATGGAGACGGGCCGCATCGTGCTGGACGGCGACGCCAAGACGATCAGCGAGAACGAGGACATCAGGGAGTTCTACCTGGGCCTCACCGGCGTCGGGCAGCGCAAGAGCTACCGCGACGTCAAACACTACCGCCGGCGGAAGCGCTGGCTTTCATGATGTCGGGACCCCTGAATCCATGAGCGCACTGCTGCAGATCCAGGAGATTTCCAAGGCGTTCGGCGGCGTGCAGGCCGTCAACCGGGTGAGCCTCGACGTCAACCAGGGCGACCTGATGTCGGTGATCGGTCCCAACGGCGCCGGCAAGACCTCGCTGCTGAACATGATCAGCGGCTTCTACCACCCCGACCACGGCCGCATCCTGCTGGACGGAAGCGACGTCACCCACGCCTCGCCCTCCCGCATCGCCGAGCGGGGCGTGGCCCGGACCTTCCAGAACATCGCGCTCTTCCGCGGCATGACGGTGCTCGACAACCTCATGCTGGGGCGCCACGTGCACATGAAGACCGGCGTGCTGGGCGCCTTCGTCTACTGGGGCCTGGCCCAGCGCGAGGAGGTCACCCACCGCAAGCGGGTGGAGGACATCATCGACTTCCTCCGCATCCAGGATCTGCGCCGGCGGCCGTGCGGGTCCCTGGCCTACGGCCTCCAGAAGCGCGTGGAGCTGGGCCGGGCGCTGGCCCTCGATCCCAAGATCCTGCTCCTGGACGAGCCGATGGGCGGCTGCAACCACGAGGAGAAGGAGGACATGGCGCGCTTCATCCTCGACGTCAACGAGGAGTGGGGCACGACGGTCATCCTGATCGAGCACGACATGGGGGTCGTCATGGACATCTCCGATCGCGTGGCCGTCCTCGACATGGGCAGCAAGATCGCCGAGGGCGCGCCCGACGAGGTCCGCGCCAACCCCCAGGTGATCAAGGCCTATCTGGGCGACCCCAAGGGCGCGCCGACGGAGCAAGGCCGTGGCTGACCTGATGACGCTGCCCCGCTACCTGCTGCGCAACGCGCAGCAGTACGCCGACCGGCCCGCCATCCGCGAGAAGGACCGCGGCATCTGGCAGACGTACACGTGGCGCCAGTACCACGACCACGTCCGCGACATCGCCCTCGGCCTGGCCGCGCTCGGCTTCACCCGGGGCGATACGCTGTCGGTCATCGGCGACAACCGGCCGCGGCTGTACTGGGCGCAGGTGGCCGCGATGTGCCTGGGCGGGGTCTCGGTGCCGGTCTACCAGGACTCGATTGCCAAGGAGCTGGCCTACGTCCTGAACCACGCCGAGGTCACGGTGATCGTCGCCGAGGACCAGGAGCAGGTCGACAAGATCCTGGCCTTGAAGGACCAGCTGCCGGCCCTGAAGCTGCTCGTCTACGAAGACGCGCGCGGGATGTCGCACTACACGTTCCCGTGGCTGCGCCCGCTCCAGGAGGTCGAGGAGCTGGGCCGGCGCTTCGCCGCCGAGCATCCGGGCCACTTCGAGGCCGAGATCGAGAAGGGACGGCCCCAGGAGCTGGCCCTCATCGCCTACACCTCCGGCACGACCGGCAGTCCCAAGGGGGCGATGCTGACCCACGCCAACATGGTCGGCACCGGCCACACGCTCATCGCGTCGGAGGACATCCGCCTCGACGACGACTGGCTGGCCTACCTGCCGATGGCCTGGGTCGGTGACTCGCTCTACACGCTCGTCATCAACCTCATGGTCGGCTTCGCGGTCAACTGCCCGGAGAGCCCGGAGACGGTGCAGCGCGACCTGCGCGAGCTGGGCCCGACCTCCGTGCTGGCGCCGCCCCGCATCTGGGAGAACATGCTCACCAGCGTGCAGGTGCGCGCGGCCGACGCGCCCGGCCTCAAGCGGAAGGTGTTCGAGACGTTTCGCGCGGCCGCCGAGCGCGCCGAGATCTTGAGATCCGAGGGCCAGCCCGTCTCGCTCGGCCTGAGGCTGCAGCTCGCGCTCGGCGAGTTCTTCGTCTACGGCCCCGTGCGCGACCAGCTCGGGCTGAGCCGGGCCCGCTGGGCCTACACCGGCGGCGCCCCGCTGGGCCCCGACACCTTCCGGTTCTTTCGCGCCTTCGGCGTCAATCTCAAGCAGGTGTACGGCTCCACCGAGTCGACCGGCCTCGTCTCCCTGCAGCCCGACGCCGAGGCCAATCCCACGACGGCGGGCCGGCCGTGTCCGGGCATCGACGTCAAGATCGGCGAGCGGGGCGAGGTGCTGGTCAAGAGCCTGGGGATCTTCAAGGGCTACTTCAAGGACGACGAGGCGACCCGGGAGGTCATCGACGCCGAGGGCTGGTTCCACACCGGCGACGCCGGATTCGTCGATCCCCGCGGCCACCTGGTCATCATCGACCGGGCCAAGGACGTGGGCGCCCTGCGCGACGGCACCGCCTTCGCCCCGCAGTTCATCGAGAACAAGCTCAAGTTCAGCCCCTACATCCGGGAGGCGGTGGCCTTCGGCCACGAGCGGCCCTTCGTGACGGCGATGATCGCCATCGATCCCAACACCGTGGGGAGCTGGGCCGAGCGCCGGGGCGTCGCCTACACCTCGTACACCGACCTCAGCCAGAAGGCCGAGGTCCGCGGCCTCATCCGCGAGGAGATCCGCCGGGGCAACGAGACCCTGCCCGCCGCCCAGCAGATCCGGCGCTTCCTGCTGCTCACCAAGGACCTCGAGGCCGACGACGCCGAGATGACCCGCACCCGCAAGGTCCGGCGCCGCTACGTGGCCGAGAAGTACGCGCCGGTGGTCGACGCCTTCTACGCGGGGGCCCACACCGTCGAGCTGACCACGGCCATCACCTACGAGGACGGGCGGCAGGGCAGCCTGCGCTCCACCGTGCACGTCGAGGACGTCGAGGGGGTGGCCGCCCATGTCTGAGGATTTCGGCTTCTTCCTGCTGCTGATGTCCAACGGCATCCTCATCGGGCTGATGTACTCACTGATCGCGCTCGGCTTCGTGCTCGTCTACAAGGCCACCGACGCCATCAACTTCGCCCAGGGCGAGTTCGTGATGTTCGCCGGCTTCGTGGCGGCCGGCGCCCTCATGGTGTGGGGCGTGCCGCTGTGGATCGCGGTGACGCTGGCCCTGGCCCTCATGATCGCGTTCGGCTTCGTCCTCGAGCGGGTGATGCTGCGCAAGCTCATCGGCCGGCCCGTGATCTCCGTGGTCATGGCGACCATCGGGCTGGCGGCCATCCTGCGCGGCATCGGGCCCTTCGTGATCTTTTCGGGCACCAAGCCACTGCCGCTGCCCATCCCTGACGAGCCGTTCACGCTGGGGCCGTTCTTCCTGCCGCCCATCCAGCTCCTCGGGGCCGGCGTGAGCCTGGCCTTCCTGGCCGGCTTCGGCTGGTTTTTCCTGAAGTCGCGCAAGGGCATCGCGATGCGGGCGGTGGCCGACAACCAGCAGGTCGCCATGGCCATGGGGATCGACGTCGAGCGCTACTTCGGCGTGGCCTGGGCGATGACCGGCATCGTCTCCGCGCTGGGCGGCGTGCTCTGGGGCAACATGCTCGGCGTGGACGTGAACCTGGCCCTGGTCGGCTTCAAGGTCTTCCCGGTGGTGATCCTGGGCGGACTCGACTCGATCCCCGGCGCCATCATCGGCGGCCTGATCGTCGGCATCGTCGAGAACATTGCCGCCGGCTACGTCGACCCCCACGTCGGCGGCGGCACCAAGGACTTCGCCCCCTACGTCCTGATGATCCTCGCGCTGATGATTCGCCCCTACGGCATCTTCGGCAAGCGCATCATCGAGCGCATCTGACCATGATTCACCGCGAGTGCGGCGTGCTCAAGACGACGTACGAAGCCGACATGGCCCTGTATCCATTGCCGATCGCCCGGTGGACGGTGGCGGCGCTGGCGGTGCTGTTCTTCCTCGTCATTCCGCTGACGCTGCACGAGTACTTCCTGTCCGTGGCCAACCTCGTGTGGATCGCCGTCATCGGGGCGCTGGGCCTCAACATCCTGGTCGGCTACACCGGCCAGGTCTCGATCGGCCACGGGGCGTTCATGTCGGTCGGCGCCTACACCGCGGCCAACCTCGCCAACCGCCTGGGGGCGCCGTGGCCCGTCACCCTGGTGGCCGGCGGCCTGATGGCCGCGCTGGTGGGCGCCGTCGTCGGCATCCCGTCGCTGCGCATCAAGGGGCTGTACCTGGCGATCGCCACGCTGGCCGGCCAGCTCATCATCGAGTGGACGATCAACCACGTGACGTTCATCAGCGGCGGCGTCCAGGCGTCGATCGAGGTGGCCCGGCCGCGCCTGGGCTCGATGGTCCTCAACACCCAGCGCGATATGTACTACTTCCTGCTCGTGTTCGTCGTGCTCGCGATCGTCGGAACCCTGAACCTCATGCGCAGCCGGATCGGGCGCGCGTTCATCGCCATCCGCGATCAGGACATCGCCGCCGAGATCATCGGCATCAACATCTTTCGCTACAAGCTCCTGGCCTTCGCCATCTCGTCGTTCTACGCCGGGGTCACCGGCGTGCTGTACACGTACTTCCTGGGCATCGCCAACTACGAGCAGTTCCAGATCGGGGTGTCCATCGACTACCTGGCCATGATCATCATCGGGGGGCTCGGCTCCGTGCTGGGCTCGATCTTCGGGGCCATCTTCGTCACCCTGCTGCCCATCGTCATCCGCTATGCGATGGAGGCCTTCGGCGGCGTGTTCTTCGAGCCGCAGACCGTGCTCAACCTCATCCCCAACCTCCGCCTCATGATGTTCGGCACCCTCATCATCGTCTTCCTGATCGTGGAACCCGAGGGGCTGAACCGCCTGTGGCGGAACATCCGAAGCTACTTCCGGGTCTGGCCGTTCGCGTACTGAGGTACGCGAGCAAGGAGAGAAGCACATGAGACAGTTCCTCGCCCTCGCAGTGACCCTGATGGTGGCCACGGGCAGCCTGCTCGCGGCCGCTCCGGCCCACGCCCAGTCCAAGGCCGAGATCGTCATCGGCGTGCAGTGTGATCGCACCGGGCCGACCCAGATCGTCGGCACGGTCCTGTGCCCCGGCTTCCACGATTACGTCGCGCTCGTCAACTCCAAGGGCGGGGTCGACGGACACCCGATCAAGGCCCTCGAGATCGACCACGAGTACAAGGTGCCGGCGGCCGTCGAGTCGTACGAGCGCCACAAGAAGGACGGCGCGGTGACGATGGCGATCTACGGCACGCCGCAGATCTACGCGCTGGCCGCGAAGCTGACGGAAGACCGGATCCCCGGCACCTCGCCCGGCTTCGGCAGCGCCGCCGCCGCCGACGGGCAGCGCTATCCCTACATCTTCCCCATCGCCGCCACCTACTGGTCACAGGCGGCGGCCGCCACGGACTTCGCGAAGAAGCAGCTGGGCGGCGACCTCAAGGGGAAGAAGATCGCCTATGTCTTCTACGACAACCCGGCCGGCCGGGAGCCCATCGAGGTCCTGGAGGACCTGGCGACCAAGGAGGGCTTCCAGCTCAAGACGTTCGCGGTCCCGCCGCCCGGCGTCGAGATGGGCGCCCAGGTGCTCGACATCGCGCAGCGCTTCAAGGCCGACTTCGTCATCTCCCACCTGTTCGGCGGCGCGCCTTCCGTGTCCATCAAGGAGCTGAAGCGGGTCGGCTATCCGCTGCGCAAGGTCATCGGCCTGGTGTGGGCCTCGGCCGAGGCCAACATCGAGGGCGCCGGCGGCTTCGGCGTCGCCGAGGGCTACTACGCGATGCAGTTCGCCGGCGTCGGCACCGACTATCCGGTGCTGAACGAGATCCGCGAGATGTACAAGAAGCAGGGTAAGCCCGCGCCCAAGGAGATGGCGTCCACCGTCTTCTACAATCGCGGCGTCCTCATCGCCGCGCTGCACGTCGAGGCCATCCGCAACGCGCTGAAGGCCAAGCCCGACGGCAAGATCACCGGCGAGGACGTCAAGAAGGGCTTCGAGAAGATCTCCAACTTCACCCTGGGCGGGCTGGTGCCGCCGCTCAAGATCACGAACACGGACCACGAGGGTGGCGGGCTGGTGCAGATCTGGCAGGTGAAGGGCGGCAAGTTCGAGAAGGTGACCGACTGGTTCGCCGCCTACCAGGACGTCGTGGCCAAGCACATCCGGGAGTCGGGGGCCAAGAAGTAGGCGAGCGCGCATGCTGAGCCTCAACAACATCGAGGTCATCTACGACGGCGTGATCCTCGTCCTCAAGGGCGTCTCGCTGGACGTCCGCGAGGGCGGGATCACGACGTTGCTCGGCGCCAACGGCGCCGGGAAGACGACCACGCTGAAGGCGATCTCGGGCCTGCTACGGTCGGAGCGGGGCGAGATCACCAAGGGGGCGATCGAGTTGGGCGGCGAGCGGATCGACCGCTTGCCGCCCCACGCGGTCGTCCGGCGCGGCGTCGTGCAGGTCTTCGAGGGCCGGCGCGTGTTCGAGCACCTCACCGCCGAGGAGAACCTGATCGCCGGCGGCCACATCCAGGCCGACCGCGCGCGGCTGCGCGAGGGGATCGAGCGCGTGTACGAGTACTTCCCCCGGCTGGGCGATCGGCGGCACGTCCAAGCGGGCTATCTCTCGGGCGGCGAGCAGCAGATGCTCGTGATCGGGCGCGCCCTGATGTCGAATCCCAAGGTCGTCCTGCTCGACGAGCCCTCCCTGGGGCTGGCCCCCATGCTGGTCGAGGAGATCTTCCAGATCGTGCAGCGCATGAATCGGCAGGAGCGCCTCACCGTGCTGCTGGTCGAGCAGAACGCCACCCTGGCCCTGATGATCGCCGAGCACGGCTACGTGATGGAGAACGGCCGCATCGTGCTGGAGGGCAGCGCCGAGGCCCTGCGCGAGAACGCCGACATCAAGGAGTTCTACCTGGGGCTCACCGAGGTCGGCGCCCGCAAGTCGTACCGCGAGGTCAAGCACTACAAGCGCCGTAAACGCTGGCTCAGCTAGGAGAGGACCCGATCGAATGAGACGGACGCTGGGGTGGGGGACACTGCTGCTGTTCGTGACGGTTATGCTGGGCGCCTGCGCCAGCACGGAGCCGGCGCCGACCTCGCCGTCGCTCTACAAGCGGCTGGGCGGACGCGAGGGGATCGCCATCGTCGTCGACGACTTCACGGCCACCATGGCCGCCGACAGCCGCGTCAACGTCCGCTTCAAGGACATGAAGGCGCCCGAGGTGGCCAAGTTCAAGTCGAACCTGGCCGACCAGATCTGCGACGCCACCGGCGGCCCTTGCTCCTACCTGGGCAAGGACATGAAGGCGGCCCACGCGGGAATGAAGATCACCGAGGCGGAGTGGACCGCCACCGTCGAGAACCTCGTCAAGGCGCTCGACAAGAACAACGTGGCCGCCGGGTCCAAGCAGGAGCTGCTGGGCCTGCTGGGCCCGATGAAGAAGGACATCGTCGGGCAGTGATCCCGGCCTGAGCCGCATGGCCGTCCACGCCCTCACCGTCTACGACATGATCGAGCGGGGCGCGTCGCTGCACGGCGACGCGCCCGCCGTCATCCAGGGCGAGCGGACGGTCACCTTCCGGGAGCTGCACCGCCGCGTCGACCGCCTGGCCGGCGGCCTCGCCGCGCTGGGGGTCGGCGCCGGCCAGCGCCTCTGCATCCTGGCCCAGAACGACGCCGCCTACCTCGAGCTGTACGGCGCCTGTGCGCGCCAGGGCGTCGTCGCCTACCCGATCAACTGGCGGCTGACCGCCCAGGAGGTGGAGCGGGTGGTGGAGCGGGCGGCGCCGACGATGTTCGTCGCCGACGCCTCCACGCTGCCCGTGGTCGGCGGCTGGCCGGCCGCCCGGCCGTCGATCGCCCACTGGTACCAGCTCGGCGAGAGCGCCGCGCCCGGCTTCACGCCGCTGGCCGCGCTGTCCCGCGACGGCGCCGCGCCGCCGCCGGCCGCGGCGTTGCCCGACGACGTCTTCGCCGTCATCTCCACCGCCGCCGTCGACGTGATTCCGCGCGGCGCCGCGCTCACCCACGCCAACGTCCTCACCGCGAGCCTCACGGCCATCGCCTCCTTCGGCCTGGCGGCGGCCGACCGGTATCTGCTGGCGCTGCCGCTGTTCCACATCACCGCGCTCGGCACCGCGCTGGCCCACCTGCACGCCGGTGCCGCCAGCGTGCTCATGGCGCGCTTCGACGCCGAGGAGGCGGTGCGGCTCATCGACCGGCATCGCGTCACCCACCTGTCCGACTTTCCGCCGGTGCTGATCTCGATCCTCGACGCGGCCGGCAAGGTCGGCAGCCTGCTGCCCAGCCTGCGCGACGTGGCCGGCCTCGATGCGCCGCCGACCATCCAGCGCCTGCACGAGACGACGGGGGCGACGTTCTGGACCGGCTTCGGCCAGTCGGAGACGAGCGGGTTCGTGAGCCTGCAGCGCGTGCGCGACCGGCCGGGCGCGGCCGGGCGGCCGGTGCCGGCGGCCCAGGTCAGCCTGGTCGACGACGACGACCGCGCGGTCCCGGTGGGCACGCCCGGCGAGATCGTCGTGCGCGGTCCACTCGTCTTCGCCGGCTACTTCGCCCAGCCCGAGGCGACCGCCCACACGTTCCGCAACGGCTGGCACCACACGGGCGACGTGGGCCGCTTCGACGCCGACGGCTATCTGCACTACGTCAAGCGCAAGCCCGAGAAGGAGCTGATCAAGCCCGGCGGCGAGAACGTGTACCCGGCCGAGGTGGAGACGGTCATCGTCCAGCTGGACGGCGTGACCGGCGCCTGCGTGTACGGCGTGCCCGACCCGCGCTGGGGTGAGGCGATCAAGGCGGTGGTGGAGGTGAAGGACGCCGGCTACACCGCCCAGCAGGTGAGCGACTTCGTCGGGTCGAAGATCGCGCGCTTCAAGCGGCCGCACGTCGTCGTGTTCACCGACGCGCTGCCGCGCGGCGCCGACGGCGCCGTCGATCGCGAGGCCGTCAAGACCAGGTGGGGGACCGCGTCAGCGTGAAGATCTTCAACGAGCAGCACGACATGTTCCGGGCGACGGTGCGGAGCTTCGTCGACAAGGAGATCGCCCCCCACATCGAGGAGTGGGAGGCGGCGGGCCGGATGCCGCGCTGGATCTGGCCGCGCATGGGCGAGCTGGGGCTGCTCGGCGTGGAGTACGACGACAAGTACGGCGGCGCCGGTGCCGACATCCTCACCTCGGCCGTGCTGCACGAGGAGTGCGCGCGCTCGCGCTCGGGCTCGTTCGCCATGGCCGTGGGCGTGCACTGCGACATGGCCTCGCCGCATCTCTACTGGACGGGCAGCGAGGCGCTGAAGGAGCGGTACCTGCCGGGCATCTGCCGGGGCGAGACGCTGACGTCGATCGCCGTCACCGAGCCGGGCGGGGGCAGCGACGTCGCCGCCATCCGCACGCGGGCCGTGCGCGACGGCGATCACTACGTGATCAACGGCTCCAAGATGTTCATCACCAACGGCGCCACCGCCGACGTGTGCTTCCTGGCCGCGCGCGTCGAGACCGGCGAGACCGGCAAGCGCCACCGCGGGATCTCGATGTTCCTGGTCGAGCGCACCACGCCGGGCTTCACGGTCAGTCGCACGCTCGACAAGACGGGCATGCGGGCCTCCGACACCGCCGAGCTGTCCTTTTCGGACATGCGGGTGCCCGCCGCCAACCTGCTGGGCCGCGAGGGCGTCGGCTTCTACGAGGTGATGCGCGTGTTCCAGCGCGAGCGGCTGGTGGCCGGCCTGCACGCCGTGGCCATGGCCGACCGCGCGCTGGCGGACACCATCGCCTACGTGCGCGAGCGCCAGGCCTTCGGCGGGCCGCTCAGCGACAAGCAGGTGATCCGCCACAAGCTGGCCGACCTCGCCACTCAGATCGAGGCGGGCCGCTGGCTCACCTACGCGGCCTGCGCGAAGTTCGCGGCCGGCGAGGCGTGCGTGCGCGAGGTCTCGATGGTCAAGCTCTACACCGCCGAGATGGTCAACCGGGTCGCCTACGACTGCGTGCAGCTGCACGGCGGCTACGGCTACATGCGCGAGTACGCGATCGAGCGGTTCGCCCGCGACGCCCGGCTCATGACGATCGGCGGCGGCACCAGCGAGATCATGCGCGACATCATCGCCAAGGCCGTGCTGCCGTGAGGCTGAAGGACAAGGTCGCCGTCGTCACCGGTGCCGCCAGCGGCATCGGCCGCGCCATCGCGCGGGCCATGGCGGCCGAGGGCGCCCGGGTGGCCGTGCTCGACCTGAACGAGGCGGGCGCCGTGGCGGCAGCCGCGGAGATCGTCGACACCAAGGGCGACGCCCATCCGTGGCAGGTCGACGTCGCCGACGCCGGCCGGGTGGCCGCCGTGATCGGCGACGTGGTGGCCCGCTGGTCCACCGTGCACGTCCTCGTCAACTGCGCGGGCTGGGACAAGCCGATGCCGTTCGTGGAGACGACGCCGGACTTCTGGGACAAGATCCTGGCGATCAACCTCCGGGGCCCCATCGCGTGCACGCGGGCGGTGCTGCCGCCGATGATCGCCCAGGGCTACGGCAAGATCGTCTCGATCGCCTCCGACGCCGGCCGCGTGGGCTCGACCGGCGAGGCCGTCTACTCGGCCGCCAAGGGCGGCCTCATCGCGTTCACCAAGACCATCGCCCGCGAGACGGCCCGCCACCGCATCAACGTCAACTGCGTGTGCCCCGGCCCCTCCGACACCCCGCTCTTCCAGAAAGAATTCGCCACCCCCAACCCCAAGCTCGCCGAAAGCCTCAAGAGAATAATTCCGTGGGGCCGCCTCGGCACCCCCGAGGACATCGCCCCCGCCGTGGTGTTCCTCGCCTCCGACGATGCCAGCTACATCACCGGCCAGACCCTGTCAGTGTCCGGTGGTCTCACAATGATCTAAGAGGAGCGTCGGTCCACTCCGTGAGTGCGCCGGATTTCGTCGCGATTGGTCACGTCACGCTGGATCGCTTCGGGGAGGAGACGCGTCCCGGCGGCGCCGCCCTCTACGCGGCGATCACCGCCCATCGCCTGGGGCTCTCGGCGGCGCTCCTCACCAGCCACGGGCCGGACTTCCCGCTCGACGACCTGCCGACGCAGATCGAGGTGGTCTCGGCGGAGGCGCCGGGGACGACGACGTTCGAGCATCTCGTCACGGGCGCGGGACGGACGCTGCGGGCCCGCGGCGTGGCCCAGCGGCTGACCATCGAGGATCTGCCCGCCGACTGGCGCGACGCGCCGCTGGTGCTGCTGGCGCCCGTGCTCCAGGAGGTCGATCCCCGGCTCGCCGCCGCGTTTCCCGACGGCGCGGTCGGGGCCGAGCTACAGGGGTGGGTGCGGAGCGTGGACAAGGAGGGCGCGGTGACGCCGGTCCTGTGGCCGTCGCCTGACGCCGTCCTGGGCCGCCTGCAGGCCATCTTCCTGAGCGGCCACGACGTGCGCGGGGTCGAGTCGCAGCTGATCGAGTGGGTGCAGCGGGTCCCGCTGGCGGTCGTGACGGCCGGCGCCGGCGGCGCGCTCCTGTACGTCAACGGCGACCGCTACGAAGTGTGGCCCCGCCGCACCCGCGAGGTCGACGCCACCGGCGCCGGCGACGTCTTCGCCTCCACCTTCATGATCCACTACGATCGCCACGCCGACCCCTGGGAGGCGGCCGAGGCGGCGGCGTGCGCCGCCTCGCTGTCGGTCGAGGGCGTCGGCTGGTCGACCGTGCCCGATGCGGCCACCCTGGCGGCGGCGCTGGAGGCCTACCGCGCCCGCGTCCGATGAGGCTCCCACGAATGTTGACGTCCCGGTGGCGACTTGCAAGACTAGCCGTCTCGATCTTGCGCAGGAGGGCGGAATGCCGAATCCTCTGACAGAGCTTCAGCGGTATGGCCAGTCGGTGTGGCTCGACTACATCAGGCGGAGCCTCATCACGGGCGGCGAGCTGCGACGGCTCCTGGACGAGGACGGCCTGCGCGGCGTCACCTCCAACCCGGCCATCTTCGAGAAGGCGATCGCCGGCTCCGCCGACTACGAGGGACAGCTCAAGGAGCTGACCCGGCGGCGCGACCTCGACGCCAAGGGCGCCTACGAGGTCCTGGCCATTCACGACATCCAGGACGTGGCCGACATCCTGCGCCCGATCTACGATTCGAGCGGCCGCCGCGACGGCTACGTCAGCCTGGAGGTTTCGCCCGACCTCGCCCACGACACCCCGGGCACGCTCGACGAGGCCCGCCGTCTGTGGAAGGCGGTCGATCGGGTCAACGTGATGATCAAGGTGCCGGCCACGCCGGCCGGCATCCCGGCCATCAAGGCCCTCATCGGCGACGGCATCAACGTCAACGTGACGCTGCTCTTCGCTCTCGAGGCCTACGAGGCGGTGGCCGAGGCCTACCTCGCGGGGCTGGAGGCGCTCGCGGCCAAGGGCGGCGATCCGAGCCGGGTGGAGAGCGTGGCCAGCTTCTTCATCAGCCGCATCGACAGCGCGGTCGACGCGGTCATCGACACGCGGCTGAAGGCCAGCGACAGCACGCTCGAGCAGGGGCAGCTCAAGGGCCTCCTGGGGCGGGTGGCGATCGCCAACGCCAAGCTGACCTACCAGCGTTACCGCGAGATCTACACCGGCCCCCGCTGGGCGGCGCTGGGCAACCGCGGCGCCCGCACCCAGCGCCTGCTGTGGGCCAGCACCAGCACCAAGAATCCGAACTTCCGCGACGTGATCTACGTCGAGGAGCTGATCGGCCCCGACACCGTCAACACGATCCCGCCCGCCACCTACGACGCGTTCCGCGACCACGGCCGGCCCCAGCCCAGCCTGGAGGACGACCTCGAGGACGCCCAGCACACGATGGACACGCTGGCCGAGGTCGGCATTGCGTTCAAGCCGATCGCCGACCAGCTCCTCGCCGACGGCGTGAAGATCTTCGTCGACGCCTTCGCCAAGCTGCTGGCCGCGGTGACCAAGCGGCTGCGCACGCCCTCGGAGGCCATCAAGCGCCAGACGTGGACGCTGCCCGCCGACCTCACCACCGAGGTGCGCGGCGTCGTCAAGGAGTGGCAGGACGGCGCCAAGGTGCACCGGCTGTGGGCGCGCGACGCCACCCTGTGGACCAACACCGACGAGGGCCGGCGGCTCGGCTGGCTCGGCGCCACCGACGACCAGCTCGCCCACGTCGATCACCTGCGACAGGCCGCCGAGAACGTCCGCGTCGCCGGCTTCACGCACGCGGTGCTGCTCGGCATGGGCGGCACCGTGCTGGGCGCCGCGGCGCTGGCCCGGACGTTCGGGAAGACCCCGGGGTTCCCCGAGCTGCGCGTGCTCGACACGACCGATCCGGCCCAGGTCCGGGCGGTGGAGCGCGAGCTCGACCTGACCAAGACCGTGTTCATCGTCTCCAGCAAGTCGGGCAGCACGCTGGAGCCGAACATCCTCAAGCGGTACTTCTTCGAGGCGGTCAAGAGCGCGGTGGGCGCGGCCGAGGTCGGCCGTCGCTTCATCGCCATCACCGACCCCGAGTCGAAGATGCAGTACGTGGCCGAGGCCGACCGCTTCCGGCGGATCTTCTTCGGGCTGCCATCGCTCGGCGGCCGCTACTCGACGCTGAGCGATTTCGGCGTCGTCCCCGCCGCGATCACCGGCGTGGACATCGCCAAGCTCCTCGGCCAGGCCGACGAGATGGTCCACAGCTGCGCGGCCAGCGTGCCGGCGGAGGAGAACCCGGGCGCGGTGCTCGGCATCCTCATGGGCGTGCTGGCCAAGCGCGGCCGCGACAAGGTCACGCTGGTGGTCTCGCCGGCCGTCCAGGCGCTCGGCATGTGGGTCGAGCAGCTCCTGACCGCGTCGCTGGGCAAGGCCGGGCGCGGGCTGCTGGTGATCGACGGCGAGCCGGTCGGCGCGCCGGCGGTGTACGGCGCCGATCGCCTGTTCGTCTACCTGCGGCTGGAGTCGGCGCCCGACGCCGGCCAGGACGCGGCGGTGACCGCGCTGCAGTCGGCGGGCCAGCCCGTCGTGCGCATCGCCATCCAGGAGCCCTACGACTTCGGCGGCGAGCTGTTCCGCTGGCAGTTTGCGGCGGCGGTGGTGGGGGCCGTGCTCGGCATCAACCCGTTCGATCAGCCCGACATCGAGAGCGCCAAGGCCGCGGCGCGCAAGCTCACCGCCGAGTTCGAGAAGACCGGCGCGGTCGTGCCGCAGACGCCGTTCCGGGAGGGCGACGGGCTCAGCCTGTATGCCGACGCCCGCAACGCGGCCGCGCTCAGCAGCGGCACGTCGGTGGTCGACGCACTGCGCGCCCACCTGGGTCGAGCCAAGGTCGGTGACTACGTCGCCCTGCTGCCCTTCCTGGAGATGAGCGCGGCGAACGAGGCCGAGGTCCAGGCCCTCCGCCTCGCCATCCGCGACCGGCTCAAGGTCGCCACCTCGGTCGGCTTCGGCCCGCGCTACCTGCACTCGAGCGGGCAGGCCTACAAGGGCGGCGCCAACACCGGCGTCTTCCTGCAGATCACCGCCGACGATGCCGTCGACGTGCCGGTGCCCGGCCACAAGTACACGTTCGGCGTGGTCAAGGCGGCCCAGGCGCGCGGCGACCTTCACGTGCTGGGCGACCGCGACCGCCGGGCGCTGCGCGTACACCTGGGGCGCGACGTCAAGGCCGGCCTGGCCGCGCTGCGCCGGGCGGTCGAGCAGGCGCTGCGGTAGCGACGGTGCCGCGCGCGATCCGCATCAGGGCGGGCGCGGTCACGCTGGAGGCCGAGCTGAACGATTCCAAGAGCGCGGCGGCCATCGCCGCCGCGCTGCCCATCGAGGCCAAGGCCGAGACGTGGGGCGACGAGATCTACTTCGGCATCGGCCTGACGCTGGCCGGCGAGTCGCCCCGGGAGGTCGTGGCGCTGGGCGACCTCGGCTACTGGCCGCCGGGCCAGGCCTTCTGCATCTTCTTCGGCCCCACGCCCATGAGCCGCGGTGACGAGATCCGTCCGGCCAGCGCGGTGAACGTCGTGGGCCGCGTGGTCGGCGACGCCCGGGCCTTCGCCACGGTGCGCGCCGGAAGTCGCGTTAGGATAGAGACGGCCTGATTTTCTCGACAGGGGGACCCGCATGAAGATCTTTCTCGATACCGCAAACGTCGCCGAGATCAAAGAGGGCGTGGCGATCGGCGTGGTCGACGGCGTCACCACCAACCCCTCGCTCATCGCCAAGGAGAAGCGCCCCTTCCGGCCGCTCGTCGAGGAGATCTGCTCGATCGTCCCCGGCGACGTGAGCCTGGAGGTCGTGGCCACCGACTTCGAGGGCATGGTGAAGGAGGGCGAGGAGCTGGCCCTGGTGGCGCCCAACGTCGTCGTGAAGGTGCCGCTCACCCAGGACGGCCTCAAGGCGGTGAAGTACCTCTCGGGCAAGGGCATCCGCATGAACCAGACGCTGTGCTTCTCGGCGCCCCAGGCGCTGCTCTCGGCCAAGGCCGGCGCGACCTACATCAGCCCGTTCCTCGGCCGCCTGGACGACATCGCCCACGTCGGCATGGACCTGATCCGCGACATCTGCGAGATCTACCGCAACTACGGGTTCAAGACGCAGGTGCTGGCGGCGTCCATCCGCAATCCGCTGCACGTGGTCGACGCGGCCAAGGCCGGGGCCCACGTGTGCACGATGCCGTTCCCCGTGCTGCAGCAGCTGATGAAGCATCCGCTGACCGACATCGGGCTGAAGAAGTTCCTCGACGACTGGGCGAAGTCGGGCGCGAAGCTCTAACGCGGAGCGCCGTGGGGTCCGAGCGGGTCGCGGGGTCCGCGGGCGCGCCCGCGTGGCTCGCCTGTCGCCGTAAGTCGCTCCGGGCTCGGCTCGCTCGGGCCCCCCATCCCCCAGAGGGGGTTGGGGCGCGGGCTCTTCGAGTTGTTGGCGGCTCGCGAGCCGAGCCCGGAGCGACAACGGCGACGACGGCTCGCCACGATGGCGCGCCCGCGGACCCCGCGACCCGCTCGGACCCCACGCCGTCAGCGCGTCAGGCTTCACTCCCTCCGCCCGGTTGACTCCCTGCTGGCCCCTCGCACCAGCCAATGCAGCGCGGCGGTTACAGGTTCGCGCGGACCTCGGCGGCGAAGCGTTCGTAGGTCGTGGTCATCTCGGCGATGTCGCGCTGACGGGGTTCGAGGATCACGTGGGCCACGCCGAGATCGCGGAGGGCGCGCAGCTCGGCGATCAGCTCGGCCGCCGGGCGCTTGGCCGATAAACCCAGCCGTGCGCTGATCGTCAGCGTCGCAGCGTCGCGGTTGGCTTTGCGGCAGGCGTCGCGCAGCCGCGTGAGGCCCTCGCCGAGCGCCTGTGGTGTCGGGAACGCCGCGTGCCAGCCGTCGCCGAGCGTCGCCACGCGGGTGAGGGCGCGGTCGGTGTGGCCGCCGATCCAGATCGGAATCGTTCCGCGGGCCGGGCGCGGGCGCACGCCGAGGTCGTCGAAGTGGAAGAACTCGCCGTGGTGTGACACGCGGTCGTCACGCCAGCAGGCGCGCATGATCGCGATCGCCTCGTCGGTCCAGCTTCCGCGGCGGGCGTAGGGGACGCCGAACAGCTCGATCTCCTCGCGCATCCAGCCCACGCCGGCGCCCAGGATCACGCGGCCCGGGGCGAGGTGATCGAGCGTGGCCAGCATCTTGGCGGTGAGCACGGGGTGGCGGTGCGGCAGCACGAGGACGCTGGTGCCCAGGCGCACGCGCGAGGTCACGGCGGCGGCCAGCGTCAGCGCGGTCAGCGGCTCCAGGAAGTCGGTGGCGGGGGCCAGCGGAAAGTCGCCGGTGGCGTTGTAGGGATAACGCGAGCGGATCGTCCACGGGATCACCACGTGATCGCTCACCCACAGCGAGTCGTAGCCGAGCGCCTCGACCCGCCGCGCCACCTCCAGCACGCCCTCCCGGGTGGCGGCGGCGCCGTAGACGGGCAGGTGGCAGCCGATCTCCATCACGAGTACACGACGCGATCCTTCAGCTCGTCGGCCTGGATCATCTGGGCCAGGCGCGAGCGCTGGATCTTGCCGCTGGAGGTCTTGGGGATGGTGCCGGTGCGGACCAGCAGCACGCGGGCCGGACGATGGCCGCGCGCCTTGTGCACCTGGCTGACGATCTCGCGCACCAGCCCGCGGTGCTCGTCCTCCGGCGCCGATTCGCTGCGCACCTCGGCCACCACGTGCAGGCGCTGGGTGCCCGTGCGCTCGCTGTCGAGGCCGACCGCGGCCGAGTAGCGCACGCCGGGGACGTGGTCGACGACCTCCTCGATGTCGGCGGGCAGCACGTTCTCGCCGCCCAGGATGATCACGTCCTTGAGCCGGCCGGTGATGTAGAGAAAGCCCGCGTCGTCCACGAAGCCGAGATCGCCGGTGCGCAGCCAGCCGTCGGCGCCGAGCACCTGCGCCGTCGCCTCGGGGTTGTTGTAGTAGCCCTGCATGACGCCGGGGCTCTTCACGCACACCTCGCCCTCGACGCCGGCGCCGAGCACGGACGAGGCGCCGCCGTCGTCGGCCAGGGGCTCCATGATCCGCACCGACACGCCCCGGCAGGGGCGGCCCACCGAGATGAACCGGCCGCTGGCGTCCATCCGCAGCGGCGTGTTGCGCGGCCAGATGGCCACGGCCAGCGTGGCCTCGGCCAGGCCGTAGCACGGACAGATGACGCGCCCGAGACCGAAGTGCTTCTCGAACGCCTCGATGGTGGACACGCGCACCGGCTCGGCGCCCGACAGCGCGGCCTTGAGCGAGGTGAGGTCGATCCCCGCGGTGTCGCGCACGTGGCGCACGCAGTTGCGATAGCCGAAGTCCGGCGACACCGTGAACGTGGCCTTGACCCGGGTGATGAGGTCGACCCACTGCCGCGGGTTGCGCAGGTCGGGCGGCAGCAGCCACAGCGGCGTCGCGGTGAGCGGCGGCGTGAAGGCGCAGCCGATCAGCCCCATGTCGTGATAGAGCGGCAGCCACGACACGACGCGATCCGTCACGGTGATGCCCGCCGCCTCCGACATGAACCGGCACGTGGCCATCACGTTGGCGTGGGTGAGCATCACGCCGCGCGGGTGGCCGGTGCTGCCCGAGGTGTACTGCAAGAAGGCCAGGTCGTCGGGCCCGGCCGGGTGATCCGGCGGGGCCGCGGCGTCGGCGTCGAGGTCGTTGGGCTCCACGATCGTCCGCACGTTCGGCGCCAGGGCCACGCTCTCGTCCACGCCGGGCCGGAACCAGCCGATCGTGGCCACCGCCACGGCGTCGGAGTTGCGGAAGATGCCGCCGGTGGCCTCGACGCCGAGGGTGGGATAGAGCGGCACCGGGACGGCGCCCAGGCGCAGGCAGCCGAAGAACGTGTAGAAGAAGTCGGCGCACGTCGGGTAGATCAGCGCCACCTTGTCGCCGGCGCGCACGCCGGCCCGGACCAGCCCCGCCGCGTACCGCCCGGCCTGTGTCCACAGCCGTCCGTACGTCACCGTCTCGTCGAAGAGCTCGAAGTACTGGACGTCGGGCGAGGCGGTGGCCCGCCGGCGCATCATCTCGCCGAGGGTGGGGGCGTCGCGCGGTTCGAGGTCGGCCAATGGAGGCTCCTCTCAGGGGCGCGCGTCGAGCGTCGCCGCCGTGTCGTGTTCGAGGCCGTCGCGCAGGTAGAGGATGCGGACTTCGTCACCGCGCTGCCGCGCGCGCAGCGCCGCCGTCAGGTCCTCGAAGCCGCTCACCGGGCGGTTGTCGAAGCGCACGAGGACGTCGCCCTCGTGCAGCCCGGCCCGCGCGGCGGCGCTGTCCGGCACGACCCGCGTCAGCCGCAGGCCGTCCGCCTCGCCCTGCCCGTCGCTGCCCACGCCGAGGAAGACCGGCGCCACCGCCCCGGCCTCCCGGCGCTCGCGCGTGCGCGCTCCGGGCCGGGCCAGCGTCACGTACGCCGGCCGCGCCTCGGCGGCCAGCCGCTCGACCAGCCGTGCGCCCAGCGCGGCGACGCGCGCCATGCCGGCGGCGTCGAGCTTGTCGGCGGTGTCGCCGGGGCGATGGTAGTCGCCGTGGCCGCCGGTGTGGAAGAACAGCACCGGCGTGCCGGCGTCGTAGAAGCGGTTGTGGTCTGACGGCCCGAAGGGCGAATCGTGCAGGGTGATCTTGGTGCCGAGCGCGCGCCCCGCCTCGGCGGCGAGATCGCGCAGCCCCTGGCCGCTCTCCACGCCGCTCACGCTCACCGCCGCGTCGCCCAGGCGCCCGACCATGTCGAAGTTCAGCATCGCGACCGTTCGGGCCAGCGGCACCGCCGGCTGGCGCACGTAGTGACCGGAGCCGACGAGGCCGATCTCCTCGGCGCCGAACAGCGCGAACACCAGCGCGCGCTCGCGCGGGCCGGCGGCGGCGAACGCCCGGGCCAGGCCGACCACCACCGCGGTGCCGGAGGCGTTGTCGTCGGCGCCCGGATAGAGCGCGCCGCCCACGACGCCGAGGTGGTCGTAGTGGGCGCCGATCACGACGGCCTCGCCGGCGCGCGTGGGATCGGCGCCGGGCAGGAGACCGATCACGTTGACGGCGGTGCGATCGACGGCCTCGAGCACCACGCTCAACTCCGCGCGGGCGCCGCCGGCGACCGAGGCGGGCGCGCGGCGCCGCGCGATGGCCTCGGCCAGCTGGGCCGTGGTGGCGCCGATCGGCGCCAGCAGCGCGTCGGCGGCGGCCGGCGTGAGCGTGCCGGAGACGATGCGCACCGCGGTGGCGGTGGCGGCCAGCGTCGGCAGCCGGTCGGCGACGATCAGCAGCGCGCGGGCCCCGGCCCGGCGGGCGGCGATCAGCTTGTCCAGGCGGGTGACGCGCTCGCCGGCCAGGTGGGGCGGCGCGCCGTCGAGCGCCAGCGCGATGCGACCGCGAGCGTCGACGCCGGCCCAGTCGTCGTAGCCGGACGTGTGCATGCCGTAGCCGACGACCACGATCTCGCCGCTGACGCGCTCCGGCAGCGATCCGCCGTGCGGTGTCCAGTCGCGTCCCGGCTCGAGCGGCCGCGCGCCCTCGGCCAACGGGCGCAACGTCGTCCCCGCCGCGATCCGCGCGCCTGTCGCCACGACGAACGGCTGGGAAAACGACGCACGCTCGCCGCCGGGTTGGAGCCCGGCCGCCTTCAGCCAGTCGGCGATCTGCCGGGCCGCGAGGTCACCCCCCGGTGTGCCCGCGCGGCGACCGTCCATGCCGGGCCCGGTGAGCGTCTGGGCGGCGCCCAGCAGCTCGGCGGCCCCGGGCGGTGTGAGCGGCGGCCCCGCGATGGCGGCGGAGGTGAGGAGCGCGAGCGCGGCGAGGAGCGTGATGCTGCGGCGAATCACCGCTCCATTCTACCGTGCGAGGGGGCTCAGGCCACCGCGGCGACGCGCCCCTGCGTCATCGTCACCAGGTCGGCCGGCGTCAGCCGGAAGACCGTGTTGGGGTGGCCGGCCGCCGCCCAGATCTCGGGGAAGGTCAGCAGGTGCTCGTCGATCAGCGTCACCACGGGCCCCGTGTGCCCGATGGGCGCCACGCCGCCAATCGCGAAGCCGGTCTGAGCGCGCACGAAGGCGGCGTCGGCGCGCTCGAGCGGCTCGCCGACGAGCGCACCCACCTTGGCCTCGTCGACGCGGTGGGCGCCGCTGGTGACGACGAGCAGCGGGCGGCCCGACTCGCGCAGGCGGAAGACGAGCGACTTGGCGATCTGATCGACCCGGCAGCCGACGGCACTGGCCGCGTCGGCCGCGGTGCGCGCCGACAGGCCGAGGTCGACGATCTCGTGGCCCAGCCCCAGCGCCTGCAGCGCCTCCTGCACGCGGCGCACGGTCGGGCTGGAGAACTCCGCCATCGCTCAGCGGCCCAGCGCCGCGGCCCGGGCGCGCGCCATCTGGGCGAGGTGCTCGACGTCGTGATCGGCGATATGCGTCGCGTACTGTACGAGCGCGATCGGGCCGAAGAGACCGGAGACACCGAGACGCTCGCCCGCGCCGTCCGGCAGCGTGCGCACGAAGGCGATGGTGGCGGCCCGCGCGGTCTCGAAGGCCGCCAGCGAGCCGTCGAACGGCTCGAGGCTGTGATCGCGCTCGCGCGCCCACGGCTCGGGACTGAACGCGGGGAACCGCGGGCCGTCCTCCCGGGCCATGCGCTGCAGCCGCGGCAGGAACACCTCCGTCTCGACGTGGAGCAGGTGAGCCATCACCTCGTTCGGGCTCCACTCGCCCGCCGCCGGCCGGTGCCGCCGCTGCGCCTCATCCAGGCCCGCCGCCACCGCGCGCAGCCGGCCGGCGGCGACGGTGAGGGCCGCCACCAGCTCCGGGATCGGCAGCGGCGCCCGCGCCTCGCAGCGCTTGGGACGCAGGCCGAACCGCGCGCGCCCGTCCTGGATCTGACGCAGGTGCTCGGTGTCGTGCGTGTCGGTGCTGCGCGCGTACGTCTCGACGCTGAGGGGGCCGCGGCTGGGGCTCACGCCCTCGCGTTGCCAGCCGGCCCCATCGAGCGCGCCCAGGATCTTCACGACCTCGGTGCGCGCGGAGGCGAACGCCGCCACCAGCGTCGACAGGTCGCTGGTGTCGCCGGCGTCCGGCGCGGTGGGGGCGAAGGTCGGACGCGTCTCGGCCAGCATGCGCCGCAGCCGGGGCAGGAACTTGTCGCGGTCGCCCTCCACCAGATGACGGACGACGTCGGTGATGGCCCACTCGCCGGCCGCCGGCGGCTTGCCCGCCTGTTCGGTCGTCACGTCGCTCGTCAGCTCGCGCAGCATGACCGGCGTGGTCGACAGCCGCGCCACGCTGATCTCCCGCTCGGTCACGGCATGACGATGCGGTCGAAGCCCTCGGCGTGCGCGTAGCCCTGGCTCTTGCCGATCTCGCCCGAGCGCTGGCGCACGCGCGCCTCGACCCCTTTGAAGTCGGCGAACTGGCTGGCGTGGCAGGCCAGTGCGCGCAGCTTGAGATCGATGACGTCCGAGATGTCGACGACCATCTGGGGGTTCTGCCACTGCATGACGTAGACCTCGCGAACCTTGTGGGGCTCGAACTCCGGCAACAGCTCGGGGAACGCCATGTGGTCGCGGGCCAGCGGGTACACGCAGTCGAGGGCGACGCTGCCCACGGTGCGGTGGTCACGGTGCGAGGCCCCGAGATTGTAGGTGCGGGCCGGGCTCTGGCAGATGAGCAGGTCGGGGCGCCACCGGCGGATCTCGCGGGTGACGTCGCACCGCACCTGGCGCGTGTCCTCGACCTCGCCGTCGGGATAGCCGAGGAACTCGACGCGCGCGACCCCGAGCGTGCGGGCCGCGTTGCGCTGCTCGTCGGCGCGGATGGCGGCCAGGCGCTCGGGCATCATCGTGCGGTCGCTCGATCCCTTGTTGCCGTTGGTGACGATGACGTAGGTGATCTCGCAGCCGTCCTTCGCGAGCTTGGCGACGGTGCCACCGGCGCCGAACTCGGAGTCGTCGGGGTGGGCGGTCACCACCAGCACGCGCTGGATTGTGTCGGGCATGAACACTCCTCTCGCGGGGATGTCGTTGAGATGCCGCGTCCCAGCATACCGATTCGGCGAGGCCGGCGCTATAATCGCGCCCGATGTCAGTGCCCCGCGGGCGCCGGACGGCGATCGCCGCGCTGCTCGTCCTGCTCCTCGGCGCTCCGCTGCTGGCGCTGGCGCCCGCCGCGCCCGGTGCCGTGCGGGTGGCCGGGGTGAGCCTGCTGTGGTGGTACGCCGGGCTCGTCGCGCCCCTGCTCGCCACCGCCATCGCGATCGCCGCCCTCGTGCGCCGCGGCGCATGAGGGCGCTGGCCGCCGCCGCCGTGTGGCTGCAGCCCGTGTTGCTGGCCGCGCTGGCACTGCGCGTCGCCGCCGGCGCCGCCGACGCCCCCTGGCTCGCGCTCGGTGTGCTCGTCGCGCCCCTCGTTGCGCTGCTCGCTCCGGCGCGCCGGTCGGCCGGCCTCGGTCCGGTCGCCACCTCAGCGCTGGCCGTCGCCGTCACGCTCGTCCTCGCCGCCGATCTCGTCGTCGCCGCCGACGCCGCCCTGCTGCTCGGTGTCACGCCGTGGCTCGGCGTGGTCGGCGCCGGCGCGCTGGCGCTGCTGGTGCCGCTGCTCCCCGGCGCCCGCCGCGTGAGCCCGCTCGTGCTCGCGGCGGCTGCCGGGGTGCTGTTGCTGCCGCTCGTCTCCATCGCGCTCACGACCGGAACCCCGCCGTGGGCCGCGTGGAGCCAGGGCGGCCTGCGGCCGGCGCTCACGTTCCCGGAGACGAGCGAGTGGGTGGTCGACGGCGAGCGCTTCGCGCGCGCGGCGCGTCTCACCTTCGCCGAGGGCCAGCGCGTGACGGCGATGAGCGCGGGCGTCTTCCACGTCGTCGAGCACGACGCGGCCCAGCCCACGGTGCGCGAGTGGCGCCTGGCCGCCGGCGAGACGTTGACGCTGCGTCCGGGTGACGAGCTGTCGGTGGAGGCCGGCGCCCGCCTGCGCTTCGAGGCGGGACGGCGGGTGCCGGGCGCTCCCGCTTCGGGTATCGCCTGGGCCGATTCGCCGGCACGCACGGCGGCCATGCTGCCCGCGGCGCTCGGCGCGCTGGCGACGCTGGTCGGCGGTGCGCTCGCCCTGGTCCCGGCCGCGCGGCGCGGGCCGGCGGCGACACCCGGGCCGCTCGTGCTGCTGGTGGCCACGGTGGCCGCGGTCGGCTGGGGCGTCTACGCGGCGGCGGCCGCGCCCGACCTGGCGCTCGGCGGCTCGCTGCTGGCGCCGGTGCTGCGGCTGCCGCTGCGCGCGCTCGGCCCGCGGACCGGGGCCCCGCTCGCGGTGCTGGCCGTGATCGCGCTCGGCGCCCTGCTCCTGACCGCCGGCGTGGCGCTGCGCGGCCGACTCGCTGCCGCGGTCGGGCCCGCCCCCGCGCTGTGGGCCGCGGCCGTCGGCGTGGCGGCGCTGCTCACGGCGCTGAGGCCCGACCCGTGGCGGCTATTGGTGCTCGGGCTGGGCCTCGCCGCGTCGGGGTGCACGCCGGCGCTGCTCACGAGCGAACGGACCGCCGGGCTGGCGGGCTCCGCCGTCGGCGCCCTCGTGTTCGCCGGGCTGGCGGCGCTGCCGTCGGTGGCGCCGGGCGCCGGCGCCTGGCTGGAGCCGCTGACGCGCTACCCGGCGCTGGTGGCGATGCCGCTGGGCTGGGCGGCGGCGCGGGCCTTGAGCGGCGCGACGCCCGAAGGCGACGAGCCCTCGCCCGTCGCGCGCTGAGGGCACGACCCCCGCTCCGTCGGGGAGCGTGGTGCCCGCCCGGTGTGCAAATAAGCGAGTTCGTTGTGATGCCGGGGCACCGGCCGCATAATACTGAGCGTCATGGCCAGCGATCGCATCGTCGTCCGCGGCGCCCGGGCCCACAACCTGAAGGACATCGACGTCGAGATCCCCCGCGACCGGCTCGTCGTCATCACGGGACTGTCGGGCTCGGGCAAGTCCTCGCTGGCCTTCGACACGATCTACGCCGAGGGTCAGCGCCGCTACGTCGAGTCGCTGTCGGCCTACGCGCGACAGTTTCTGGAGCAGATGGAGAAGCCCGAGGTCGACTCGATCGAGGGCCTGTCGCCGGCGATCTCCATCGAGCAGAAGACCACGTCGAAGAACCCGCGCTCCACCGTCGGCACCGTCACCGAGATCTACGACTACCTGCGCGTGCTCTTCGCGCGCGTCGGCGTGCCCCACTGCCCGAGCTGCGGCCGGCTGATCGCCGCGCAGACGGTCCAGCAGATGGTCGATCGCGTCCTGACCCTGCCGGCCGGCACCCGCCTGCTGGTGCTGGCGCCCGTCATCCGCGGCCGCAAGGGCGAGTACAAGAAGCTCTTCTTCGATCTGGCCCGCCAGGGCTTCTCCCGCGTCCGCGTCAACGGCACCATCCGCGAGCTCGGCGACGACATCGACCTCGACAAGAAGCGCAAGCACACCATCGAGGTGGTGATCGACCGCCTCATCGTCCGCGACAACCTCGGCCCCAGACTCGCCGACTCGCTGGAAACCGCCCTCCGCCTGGCCGACGGCGTCGTGCAAGTCGAACCGGTGAGCGGCGCCGAGACGGACGGCAGAACGGAAAGCAGTACGCTACGCCGTGACGCAGCACGAATGGGCGGGGCCGGATCCGACGGTGGTGTGGCCGGTACGCGAATCGGCGCGAGTGGATCAGACAGTAGTGCGGCCGCCACGCGAATTGGGGCCGCCGGATCTGACGGTGGTGCCGCCGGCACGCGAATCGGGGGGAGCCGATCTGACGGCGGTGACACCGGCACGCGAATGGGGGGGTCTGGGGGGAGCGGAACGCGCCCCCCAGTAAAACAATCAAAAGCGTTGACCGGACGCCGCAGCGTCGAAAGCTCGGAACGAAATCAGACAAGAAGCTCCGCCACCCTCGAACCGATGGTCTTCTCCGAGCGCTTGGCCTGCGCCGAGTGCGGCATCTCCTTCCCCGAGGTCTCGCCGCGCATGTTCTCCTTCAACAGCCCCTACGGCGCCTGCCCGGAGTGCGGCGGCATCGGCACGCGCTGGGAGATCGATCCCGAGCGGCTGGTGCCCAACCCGGCCCGCTCGCTCAAGGCCGGGGCGCTGGCGCCGTGGGCCGGCTCCCGGGAGACGACCTACTTCAAGCAGACGCTGGCGATCCTGGCCAAGCGCCACAAGTTCTCGCTCGACGAGCCGTGGGCCAAGCTGCGCAAGGCCGCCCGCGACGTGGTCCTGTTCGGCGACCGGGACGGCGGCTTCGAGGGCGTGGTCAAGGTCCTCGAGCGCCGGTACCGGGAGTCGCAGGCGGAGGACGCCCGGGCCGAGATCGAGGTCTTCATGGCCGAGCGGCCGTGCCCGGCCTGCGGCGGCGCGCGGCTGCGGCCGGAATCGCTCGGCCTGAAGATCGGCGGGCGCTCCATTGCCGAGGTCGTGCGGCTGACGATCAAGGACGCCGGCGTCTTCTTCGACGCGCTGACGTTCAGCGAGCGCGAGGCCACCATCGCCCGCCGGGTCCTCAAGGAGATCCGCGAGCGGCTCGGCTTCCTGATGAACGTCGGGCTCGAGTACCTGACGCTGGACCGGCCGGCCGGCAGCCTCTCGGGCGGCGAGGGGCAGCGCATCCGCCTGGCCACCCAGATCGGCTCGAGCCTCGTCGGCGTGCTCTACATCCTCGACGAGCCCTCGATCGGACTGCACCAGCGCGACAACCGCCGGCTGCTCGACACGCTCAGGCGCCTGCGCGACCTCGGCAACACGGTGCTCGTCGTCGAGCACGATGAAGAGACCATCCGCGCCGCCGACTACGTCCTGGATCTTGGTCCCGGGGCCGGCGAGCTCGGCGGCCACCTCGTCGCCGTCGGCACGCCGGCCGAGATCGTCAAGAATCCGCAATCGCTGACCGGGCAGTATCTCTCGGGCGCCCGGCGCATCCCGGTGCCGGTCAACCGCCGGCGGGGCAGCGGGCAGTTCCTCACGATCCACGAGCCGCGCGAGCACAACCTGCAAGGGATGGCGGTGAGGATCCCGCTGGGCACGTTCACCTGCGTGACCGGCGTGTCGGGCTCCGGCAAGTCGACGCTGATCAACGACATCCTGTATCGCGCGCTGGCCCAGATGCTCTATCGAGCCCAGGACCGGCCCGGCGCCCACACGCGCATCGAGGGCGCGCAGCACATCGACAAGGTCGTGGACATCGACCAGTCGCCCATCGGCCGCACGCCGCGCTCCAACCCGGCGACCTACACCGGCGTGTTCACGTTCATCCGCACCCTGTTCGCGCGGACGCCGGAGGCCCGCATGCGCGGCTACCAGCCCGGCCGCTTCTCGTTCAACGTCAAGGGCGGGCGGTGCGAGGCGTGCCAGGGCGACGGCCTGGTGAAGATCGAGATGCACTTCCTGCCCGACGTCTACGTCACCTGCGACGTGTGCAGGGGCAAGCGCTACAACCGCGAGACGATGGAGGTGCGCTACAAGGGCTCCGGCATCGCCGAGGTGCTGGACATGACGGTCCGCGAGGCGCTGGGGTTCTTCGACGCGGTGCCCGTCATCAAGAGCAAGCTGCAGACGCTCGACGACGTGGGCCTCGACTACATCCGGCTCGGTCAATCGGCCACGACGCTGTCGGGCGGCGAGGCCCAGCGCGTGAAGCTGGCGACCGAGCTGTCGCGGCGGGCCACCGGCCGCACGCTCTACATCCTGGACGAGCCGACGACCGGCCTGCACTTCGCCGACATCGAGAAGCTGCTGGAGGTCCTCAACCGGCTGGTCGAGCAGGGCAACACCGTGGTGATCATCGAGCACAACCTGGATGTCATCAAGACGGCGGACTGGGTGATCGACCTCGGACCCGAGGGCGGCGACGCGGGCGGCCGCGTCGTGGCCATCGGCACGCCCGAGGCGGTGGCCGAACAGGCCGAGCGCTCCTACACCGGCCAGTTCCTCCGGCCCGTCCTGAAGCACGCGTGACGCCCCTGAGCGACGAGAAGGAAGGTCGTATGCGCCGAACCAAGATCGTCTGCACGATCGGCCCCGCCTCGTCCAGCGTCGAGCAGCTCGACCGGCTGGCCGCGGCCGGCATGGACGTGGCCCGCCTGAACTTCTCCCACGGCACCCACGCCGAGCACGCCGCCGTGCTGCGCCGCATCCGCGAGGGCGAGGAGCGATGGGGCCGGACGGTGGCGATTCTGCAAGACCTGCAAGGCCCCAAGATCCGCCTCGGCACCTTCGGCGAGAACGGCGGCGGCCGCGTCGACCTCGAGCCGGGCCGGCCCTTCGCGCTGTCGCGCCGGCCGTGCGTGGGCACCGAGGAGCGCGCGTACGTGGCGCCCCCGGAGTCGCTGAACGAGGTGAAGGTCGGCGACCAGGTGCTGATGGACGACGGCATGATCCAGCTCCGCGTGGAGGAGACGACGCCGGACGAGGTGCGTTGCCGCGTGGTGGCGGGTGGGCGCATCAGCGACCACAAGGGGCTGTCGCTGCCCCGGGTGGCGTTGCCCGTCTCGTGCCTCACCGCCAAGGACCGCGTCGACCTGAAGTTCGGCATCGAGCAGGGCGTGGACTTCGTGGCCATCTCGTTCGTGCGCTCGGCCGGCGACATCACCGAGGTGCGCCGCTTCCTGGCTGACCAGGGCGCCAGCCTGCCGATCGTGGCCAAGCTCGAGCGCCAGGAGGTGATGGAGAACCTGCCCGGCATCCTGACCACCGTGGACGCCGTCATGGTGGCCCGCGGCGATCTCGGCGTGGACGTGCCGCTGGAGGACGTGCCCCACCTGCAGAAGGAGATCATCCGGCAGGCCCGGGCCGCCAAGGTGCCGGTGATCGTGGCGACGCAGATGCTGGAGTCGATGGTGACCCACCTGCGCCCGACGCGGGCCGAGGTCTCCGACGTGGCCACGGCCATCTTCGACGGCGCCGACGCCATCATGCTCTCGGCGGAGACGGCCTCCGGCCGCTACCCGCACGAGGCGGTGGAGGTCATGTCGCGCGTCGCGGTGCGCGCCGAGCAGGCCGTGCTCACGATGGAGCCGATGCGTCGGCGCCGCAGCGACGCGCACGTCGGCTTCCCCGAGGCCGTCTCCAACGCCGCCGCCATGGCCGCCAACGCCCTCGACGCCCGGGCCATCGTGGCCTTCACGCAGTCGGGCTTCTCGGCGCGGCTCATCTCGCATCAGCGGCCGGAGGTGCCGATCATCGCCTTCACGCCGACCGTCGAGGTGCAACGGCGCCTGGCGCTGTCGTGGGGCGTGTCCTCCCGGCTCATCGGCAAGGTGGAGACGACGGACGAGATGGTCGAGGCGATCGAGAGCGCGCTGCTCGGGGACGGCTCGGTGGCGGTGAACGACGTGCTCGTCATCATCTCGGGAGCGCCGATGTGGGTGACCGGCACCACGAACCTCATGAGGCTGCATCGCGTCGGGGAGCGTCGCTGAGCCGTCGTCGCGGGCTCGCGCTCGGCGTGATCCTGACCGCCCTGGCGGTGCTGTGGGCCGCCGGCGGGGCGCTGCTCGCGCAGCGCCTGCACGATCGCGAGGAGGCGGCGCTGGCCGCGCTGGCCTCGGCCGCCCGGGCCCGCCTGGCCGAGAGCGAGACGCTGATGCGGCGCGAGGCGGTGCTCCTCGCCCAGGACCCCAGCGTCGTCGAGGGCGTGGCCCGGCACGACTGGGCGACGCTGGCCCGCGGCGCCGCTCGCATCCGCGCGCTCTCGCTGGAGGGTGTCGCCGACCTCGTGCTGGTGGCCGACGCCGCGGGGCACCCACTCGCCCACGTCCCGGCCTCGGTGCGGCTGCCGGCGACCGACGCCGTGCCGCCGGCTGCGCCGGTGGTCGGGCTGCGCGCGCTCGACGGCCAGGCCTACGTGCTGGCCCGCGTGGCCGTCCGCTCGACCGACGGGCCGATCGGCCTCGTCGCGGTCGCGCGCCGACTCGATCGGCTCCCCAGCCCCCCCGGCGAGCCGGCGGTCGCGCTCGTCTCCGGTGACCGGCTCGTGGGCTCCACGCTGCGCGGGGCGCCGGCCAGCGGCTGGGCCGCCGTCACCCCGGGCAGCCGCGTGACCGCCGACGGCGGGGGCTGGCTCCTCGAGCCGGCCGGGCGCGCCGGCGACGACGTCGTCTGGGCGCTGGTGCCGGAGGCCGCCGTCGGTCGCGAGCGCGGCTGGCTGTGGGCGCTGCTGGCCGCCTCCTACGCCATCGCCGCCGGCGGCGTCACGCTGGCGCAGCTGCTGAGCGGGCGATCGCGCGCCGCCGTCACCGCCGGTGTGCCGTCCTCGGTGCCCGAGATCGAGCGGCGCAACCGTGAGCTCGAGGCGCTCTACGCCGCCACCGTCACCATGGGCTCCGGCAGTGACCTGGTGACCACCGCCGAACAGACGCTCGACGTCGTGCTCGGCGTGGCCGGCATGCACGTCGGCATGATCTACCGGCTGGAGGCCGCGCGCGAGCGGCTGATCCTGATCGCCAGCCGCGGCCTGTCGGCCGAGCAGGCCGACCGGCTGCGCGAGCGCCGGGTGGACGCGTCCCACATCGGCGAGGCGGCGCGGACGGGGCGCTTCGTCGTCACCGATCTCTCAGCGTCGCCGTTCGTGAGCGACCCGGTGCTGAACCGGGCGATCGCCGACGGCAGCTTTCGCACCCAGCTCGCACTGCCCATCTTCGTGGACGACCAGGTGTGGGGCGTGCTCGCACTGGTCTCGGCCGAGCCGCGCGCGTTCGACGCCGACCTGCTCACGCTCCTGCAGGGGGTGGCCCTGCAGGTGGGCCTCGCCGTCGCCCGGACCGCGCTGTTTGCCGAGGCGCAATTGAAGACCCGGCGGCTGGAGACGCTGGCCCGCCTGGCCCAGGGGTTGAGCGCCACGCTCTCCGGCGACCAGGTCCTGCAGCGCGTCGTCGGCGCCGCCGTCGAGCTGCTGGGCTGTAGCATCGCCCGGCTGTGGCTGCTCGACGACGACGGCGAGCACCTGACGCTGGGCGCCTCGGCGGGCCGAGTGGCCGTGCCCGAGGGCCTGCGCACGCTGGCCGTCGGCGAGGGGATGGTCGGCCTCGTGGTGGCACGGCGCACGGCGGTCACCATGGCCGACGTCCCCGGCGACGCGCGGGTGCGCAACGCCGCCCGCCTGCGTGCCGAGGGCATCGCCTCCGCGGCCGGAGTGCCGCTGCTGGTCGGCCCGCGTCTCATCGGCGCTCTGGCCATCGGCGACCGCGAGCGGCGCGACTACGCCGGAGAGGATCTGGCGCTGCTGCAGTCGCTGGCCGACCAGGCCGCCATCGCCATCGACAACGCGCGCCTGTTCTTCGACGAGCAGACCCAGCGCGCGTACCTCAACGCCCTGCTCGAGATCAACACCAAGATCGGCGCGCTGGCGCCCACCGACACGCTGCTGACGTCGATCGCCGAGGAGGCGGCGCGCCTGCTGGCCGTCGACAACGCCGGGTTCCGCCTGCTGGAGGGCGACCACCTGGTGCTGGCCGGCCTGGCCGGTACCGCCGCCCAGACGATGCTGCGCCAGCGGCTGCGCATCGGCGAGAGCCTGAGCGGCCGCGTGGTGACCGCCGGGCAGTCGCTCACGCTCGACCTCGACGATGGAGCCGGTGTCCCGGCCGAGCACGTGGCCGCCGACCGGCGGCTGGGCTACACGAAGTTCCTCGGCGTGCCGCTCAAGGTCGGCGAGCGGACGATCGGCGTGCTCACGTTCCGGGCCCGGCGAGCGTTCACGCCGCGCGACCAGGACCTGGCCGAGGCGTTCGCCGGCCAGGCCGCCATCGCGCTGGAGCACTCGCGGCTGTACCAGGATGCACGGCGGCAGGCCACGCGCATGCGCGGGCTGGCCGATCTGGGCCGCGTGCTGTCCGAGACGCTCGACCCGGACGCCGTCGGCCAGCGCGTCGCCGACAGCATCTGCGCGCTCCTCGGTGCGCGCTCGTCGGTGCTCTACCGGATGGCCGACGACGGCCGCATGCTCGCGATCGCGATCTCCCAGGGCAGCACGTTCGAGTGGGCGCGCGAGCTGGCGCCGGGCATCGGTCTGGCCAGCCTCGCCGCCGGCGAGCGACGCACCTACGCGGCGCCCGACGTGCTGGCCGATCCCAGCATCCGGTACGACGCGGGCGTCGGCCGCACCGTGGCCGCGAGCTCCGACCGCGCGCTCATCGGGGTGCCGCTGCTCGTCCGCGACCGGGTGTTCGGCGCGCTGGCCGTGGCCGACCGCACCGGCCGCGTGTTCGACGCCGAGGACACGCGCCTGGCCGAGGCCTTCGCCGACCAGGCGGCGCTGGCCCTGGAGAACGCCCGACTCTACGCGGAGACGACCCGGCGGCGCCGCGAGGCCGAGGAGCTGGCCGGGCTGGTGCGCACGCTCACCGAGACCCTCGACCTCGACGTGGTCGGGGGACGCATCGCCGAGAGCGTGCTGACGCTCTTCAGCGCCCAGTCCTCCGTGCTGAGGGTGCTGCGCCCCGACGGCGCCCTGCAGGTGCTGGCCCTGGCCGGGCGCGTCGCCGGCGTGCTGGCGCCGGGCCACGTGCTGCCGGCCGGGACGTCGACCTCGGGCCGGGCGGTGGAGCGCGGCGCCGCCGTCATGACGGCGGACATCGCCAACGATCCCACGCTCGTCCTCACCGACGAGCTGCGGGAGCGCATGCGGGAGGTCGGCGACTCCGCCCAGCTCTCGGTCCCGCTGCGGGTCAAGGCGCAGACGCTCGGCGCGCTGTCGATCTCCGACCGGACCGGCCGCGTCTTCAGCGGCGCCGAGGCCCAGCTGCTGCAGGCCTTCGCCGACCAGGCGGCGCTGGCCCTCGAGAACGCGCGGCTGTACGCGGAGACCACGCGCCGCCGCCACGAGGCCGAGCAGCTGGCCCGACTGGCCCAGACGCTGACCGAGAGCCTCGACGTCAGCGACGTCGTGGGCCGCACGGTCGAGAGCGTGGTGCCGCTGTTCGGCGCCCGGTCCTCGATCCTGCGGCTCATGCAGCCCGACGGCTCGCTGGTGGCGCTGGCTCTGGGCGGCCTCACCCGCGACGGGTTCGAGCCCGGTCACGTGCTGCGGCCCGGCATGGGCGTCCTCGGCCGGGCCGTGGCCGAGGGGCGACCGTCGTGGTCGGCGGACATCCTCGTCGATCCCGACGTGCACCTGACCGACGAGCTGCGCGCGATCGTGGGCAACACCGGTGACCGCTCGGCGCTGGCGGTGCCACTACGCGTGAAGGCGACGGTGATCGGCGGCCTCGGCGTCTCCGACGCCGCCGGCCGCCAGTTCACCGGGGAGGAGGCGCGGCTCCTGCAGGCCTTCGCCGACCAGGCCGCGCTGGCGCTGGAGAACGCGCGGCTCTTCTCGCTGGAGCGCGGGCGTCGCCGGCAGATCGCCGCCCTGGCCGAGATCGAGCGCGAGTTCGCCGCCGAGCTCGACACCGAGCGCCTGCTCGGCCTCATCGTCGAGCGCTCGGCGCGGCTCTTCAGCGCCACCGGCTCCGTCTACCTGCTCGACGACGACGGCCGCCTGGTACGGCGGGCGTGGACGATCGAGGGCCCGGGCGCGCTGCGGGTGAACCCGGGGGAGGGGCTGGTCGGCACGGTCATGGCCGAGCGACGCGGCCTGATCGCCAACGACTACCCGCGCTCGCCGCTGGCCCGCCCGGAGTTCGTCGCCCACGGCGTGCGCCACGTGCTGGCCCAGCCGGTGGTGATCGCCGGCCGTGTGCACGCCGTCATCGTGATGGGCCGGGCCGAGGGCGGCGATCCGTTCCTGGCCGACGACCTGGCGCTGCTGGAGAGCTTCGCCGCCCAGGCCGGCATCGCGCTCGAGAACTCGCGTCTCTACCGCGCGCTCGACGTCCGGGCCACCCGGCTGCGCACGCTCTCGCGGCTCAATCACCTGGTCACCTCCTCGCTCGACACCGCCCACGTGCTGACCTCCATCGCCGAGGCGGCGGCCGAGATCATGAGCGCGCCCTTCGTGGGGTTCTGGCTGGCCGACGAGCAGACGGGCACGCTGCGCATGCAGGCCTCGTCCGACGCCTCGGTCGGTGCCGGTCAGGAGAACATCGGCGTGCTGCGGTTCGGCGAGGGGGCGGTGGGCTCGGTCGCCGTCGAGCGGCGGCCGCTGGCCATCGACGACATCTTCGCCGACGGCCGGTTCGTGGCCCAGGAGTGGGCGCGCGAGCGCGGCCTGCGCAGCCTGTTCTGCACCCCGATCCTCGACCGGGACCGGCTGCTGGGCGTCATCGTGCTCATCCGCGAGCACCCGTTCCGCTTCGATTCCGACGACGAGGACCTGCTGCAATCGTTCTCCGCCCAGGCGGCGGCCGCCGTCCGCAACGCGCGGCTGTACGAGGAGACCCGGCAGTACGCCGAGCGGCTGCGCGCGCTGGAAGAGGTCAACCGGCTGGTGTCCTCGTCGCTGAACGTCGAGGAGGTGCTGCAGAACCTGGCCCGGGCCATCGCCCAGTTCTTCGACGCGCCCTACGTGAGCCTGTGGGCCTACGACGTGGCCACCCAGCGCTTGCACCGCGCGCTCACCTTCGGCGATCCCGAGCTGGCGGCGGCGCTGCGCGACGACCTCGCCCTGGGCGAGGGGGCCGTCGGCTGGGTCGTGGAGCACCGCGAGCCCATCTTGTGGACCGACGCCGTGGCCGACGCACGCTTCCTCGACGCCCCCCAGATGCGCGAGCACGGGCTGCACTGGATGACCGCGTATCCGATCGCCATCGGCGAGCGCATGCTGGGCGCCTTCGCCGTCCACCGGGCGGCCGCGTGGCCGATGACGCCGGAGACGGTGACGCTGATGGGCTCGCTGGCTGCCCAGGCCGCCATCGCGCTGGAGAACGCCCGCCTGTACTCGGAGACGACCCGGCGCCTCACCGAGACCCGGGCCCTGCTGGAGGTCGCGGGGATCCTCTCCGCCACGCTCGATTCGCGGCGCGTGCTCAAGCGGGTGGCGCTGAAGGTCGCCCAGGTCTGTCGCGTCGACCGCTGCACGCTGGAGCTGTGGGACGGCGACCGGGTCGTCCCGCTCATGTCGCAGTTCGCCGACGGCCGCAAGACGCCGCGGATGTGGGAGCAGTTCCAGATGGTGGAGGCGGGCCCACCCGATGCCGTCCCCGCCAACGCGCGCGTGATCGAGACGCGCCAGCCGCTGGTGATCGACGACTGCGCCACCTCGGAGCTCATCCCGCGCCAGTGGGTCGAGGCGTTCGGCCTGCGGGCCTGTCTCATCGTGCCGATGCTGCGCCAGGAGCGGGTGATCGGCGTCATGACGCTCGACTACTGCGACCGGCCCGGCCGCATCCAGGACTGGCAGCAGGATCTGGCGCTGGCCATCGCGGGGCAGATCGCGCTGGCGCTGGAGAACTCCCAGCTCTACGCCGAGGCCCAGGAGCGGCTGCGGGAGACGCGCACGCTGCTGGCCGTCGGCCAGGGGCTGTCGCAGCAAGGCCCGACCGACGTCATCCTGCGTGGCGTGGCCGCCGAGGTGGGCCGCGCCTTCAACGCCGACATGGTCGGCGTGTACCTGGTGGACGAGCGGCGCACCTCGCTGGTGCCGGCCGCCGGGTATCACGTGCCCAAGGAGCTGCTCGACTTCTTCCTGCGCAGCCCGCTGGCCCTGGAGCGCTCGCCGGCGCTGACGGCGGCGTTCCGCGACGCCCGGCCGGTGTCGAGCAGCGACGTCCATCACGACGCCGGCTACGACGCCGAGTGGACGCGGGCGCTGCCGCCCTACTCGTTGCTGTTCGCGCCGACGCTGGCCCACGGGCTGCCGGTCGGCGGCCTGTTCCTGGTCTGGTGGCGCACCGGCCGGGTGTTTCCGGCGCCCGAGGTCCGGCTGCTGGACGGCATCGCCGCCCAGGTCGGCCTCGCCATGGAGAACGTGGAGCTGGCCCGGCAGACGCAGATCAAGCTGAGCGAGACGGAGACGCTGCTGTCGGTCAGCCGCGCCGTCTCCTCCACGCTCGACGTCCAGAGCCTGGTGCGCCTGTTCCTGCGCCAGGTCGCGACCACCTTCGGCGCCGACACCGTCGGCCTGTGGATGGTCGACGAGACCGGCCAGTGGCTGACGCCCTTCGCCGGCTACCGCGTCCCCACCGCGCAGCTCCGCGCGCTGCGCGAGGTCCGGCTGTCGCTGGTCGACCACGCCATCTACGCGGAGGCCGCCCGGACCAAGCGCGCGGTCCTGTCGGCCGACGCGGCGAACGATCCGCGGATGCCCCCGGTCATCCGCGAGGAGGCGCCGCACCGCACGCATCTCTTCGTGCCGGTGGTGGCCAAGGACCGGATGATCGGCGGCTTCGCCGCGGTGTGGTGGGAGCGCTCGCGTGACTTCAACGTCAGCGACCTGGCCCTCGTGGAGGCCATCGCCAACCAGGCCGGGGTCGGCATCGAGAACGCGCGACTGTTCGAGGAGAACCGGCGGCGGGTCGAGGAGCTGTCGGTGCTGCACGAGCTCTCGCGCGCCGTCACCGGCGAGCTCGACCGGGCGGCGCTGCTCGACGCCGTCCGCGTCCAGCTGGCCCGCGTGCTCGACGTCCGCAACATGGTGATCGTCCTGCGCGCCGGGGACGGCGACGACTTCGAGGTGGCGCTGCGGCTCGTCGACGACGTCCGCGACGAGAGCGGACCCCGCCGCTACCCCGGGCGCGGGGTCGGGCTCATCGCCCCGGTGCTGGAGTCGGGCCAGCCGCTGCGCACCGACGACTACGCCGCCGAGTGCCTGCGGCGCGGCGTGCGTCCGGTGGCGCCCGGGCACCTGCGCTACTGGCTCGGGGTGCCGTTGAATGCCCGGGACCGGGTGCTGGGCGTGCTGGCGCTGCGCAGCGCCGAGCGTCCGTTCACCGAGGCCGAGGAGCACCTGCTCCTGAACATCGCCCACCTGACGGCGCTGGCTCTGTCCAGCGTGCGCCTCTACGAGGAGCGCACGCGCGCCTACAGCGAGCTGTCGGCGGCCCAGGACCAGCTCGTGCGCACCGAGAAGCTGCGGGCCCTGGGCGAGATGGCCTCGGGCGTGGCCCACGACTTCAACAACCTGCTGGCCTCGGTGCTGGGGCGCGCCCAGCTCCTGCTGCGGCGCGTGCAGGAGCCGCAGCTGCGCCAGTGGCTGCAGGTGATCGAGCGCTCGGCCCTGGACGGCGCCCAGACGGTCCGGCGCCTGCAGGACTTCACGCGCATCCGGCGCGACCAGCCGCGGGTGGCGCTCGACATCAACCAGGTCGTGCGCGACGCGCTCGAGATCACCCAGTCGCGCTGGAGGGAGGAGCCGACCAGCCGCGGCATCGCCGTGGAGGTCCGCACCCACCTGGCCGACGTGCCGGCGGTGCTCGGCGACGGCGCCGAGCTGCGGGAGGCGATGACCAACCTCATCCTGAACGCGCTCGACGCCATGCCGGAGGGCGGCACGCTGACCCTGAGCACCGCCCTGGTCGACGAGCGCGTCGAGATCGCCGTGGCCGACAGCGGCGTGGGCATGCCGCCCGAGGTGCGGGACAAGGTGTTCGATCCGTTCTTCACGACCAAGGGGCCGCAGGGCACCGGCCTGGGTCTGTCGATGACCTACGGCATCATCTCGCGCCACGGCGGCTCCATCGCCGTCGAGAGCGAGCCGGGGCAGGGCTCGACCTTCCGGCTGTCGCTGCCCCGGGGCATCGACGTGCAGCCCCAGACGCCGCAGGCCTGGGTCGAGACGCCGGCCGTGCGCTCGCTGCGCTGCCTGGTCGTCGACGACGAGGCGCCGGTGCGGGCGGTGATCGGCGACATCCTCGAGTCGGCCGGACACGTCGTGGTGACGCTGGGCGACGGCGGCGAGGCCATCGCCCGCTTCGCGGCCGAGCGGTTCGACCTCGTGGTGACCGATCTCGCCATGCCGCGCGTGTCGGGCTGGCAGGTGGCCCGCGCCGTCAAGCAGACGGCGCCACAGGTGCCGGTGTTCCTGGTCACCGGCTTCGGCGTCGAGCTGACGGTCGAGGAGCGGCGCGCCCACGGCGTCGATCTCGTTCTCGTCAAGCCGCTGCAGATCCAGGAGATCCTCGACGCCGTCGCCGAGGTCGCCGCCCGGGGTGGTTGAGTGGGGGGCCCCGATATGGCCCCCCACACCCCCAACTGCTCGCAGCGCCCCGGCGGAGCCGTGACGCTGCTCGGTCGCGCGCGAGAGCATCGATGCACAACATCTCTTGATCGGAGGGAGCTCGATGGCCTATCAGAACCTGATCGTGGAGCGGGCGGGTGGCGTTGCCACCGTCACGCTCCGGCGGCCCGATGCCTACAATGCGCTCAACCTGCCGCTGGGCCGCGAGCTGTTCCACGCCTCGCTGGAGCTGGACGAGGATCCCGACGTCCGCTGCATCGTCGTCACCGGCAGCGGCCGGGCGTTCTGCGCGGGCGGCGACGTCAAGGACTTCGTCGACAACCTGGGACGCATCGGCGTGCACATCAAGGAGCTGACGACGTACCTGCATGGCGCGATCTCGCGCTTCGCCCGCACCGACAAGCCGGTGATCATGGCCGTCAACGGCATCGCCGCCGGCGGCGGCTTCAGCCTGGCCCTGTCGGGCGATCTGGTGCTGGCCGCCGAGTCGGCGAAGTTCACGATGGCCTATTCCAAGATCGGCGCCAGCCCCGACGGCTCCTCGTCGTACTTCCTGCCGCGGCTGATCGGCCTGCGCCGGGCCATGGAGCTGTACTTCACCAACCGCGTGCTGAGCGCGAAGGAAGCGGTGGAGTGGGGGATGGTCACGCGCGCGGTGCCGGACGCGGAGTTCAAGGGCGCGGTGGACGCGCTGGCCCGCGAGCTGGCCCAGGGCCCCTCGAAGTCGTTCGGCATCGCCAAGCGCCTGCTGCACCAGTCGACGTGGGAGAGCCTGGAGACGCAGATGGAGCTGGAGGCCCAGGGCATCGCCGCCTGCGGCCACACCGAGGACTTCCGGGCCGGCGTCACGGCATTTGCAGAGAAAAAAGCGCCGACGTTCCGCGGGCGCTGAGCCCCGCGTCCGGGTACTCTTGTCGAGGGAGGATGCCATGAAGCCACGCCTGTACTACCGCCCGGGGTGATCGTCGTGCGCCAAGACGAAGGAGCTCCTCACGTCTTGGGGGATCGAGTTCGATCCTGTCGACATCCAGGCTGATCCCGCCGCCGTCGCCGAGCTGAAGCGCTTCGGGGTGCCGCGCGTGCCGGCCGTCGCCGTCGGCGACCGGGCGGTCCACGGCTGGAACCCCGCCGGCTACGCGGAGCTGCTCGGCGTGCCCTACGCCGCCGCCACCCAGCTGCCGGTGCGGGAGCTGGCCCGGCGGATGGATCGCGTCCTCGAGTCCGCCCAGGGTCTGGTGCAGCGCTTCGACGCGGCCCAGCTCGACGTGATCCCGCCCGAGCGCAAGCGCTCCACCCGCGATCTCGCCTTTCACGTCTTCCGGGTGGGGCTGTCGTTCATCGACACGATGGACCAGGGCCGCATGCCGGACACCTGGTTCGAGGAGCGCGCGCCGGCCGGGATGCAGGACGGCGGCGACGTCGCCCGGTGGGGCGCGCTCGTGCGCGCGCGCATCACCGGCTGGTTCGAGGGCGCGCGCGACGACGAGTTCGAGCGCGTGCTCGAGATCTACTACGGTCCGCAGGGCGCCCACGACCTGCTCGAGCGCACGGCCTGGCACTGTGGCCAGCACCTGCGCCAGCTCTACGTCCTCGCCGAGCGCATGGGCGTGACGGCCCCCGCGCCGCTGCCGACCGACGCCTTCAAGGGACTGCCGATGCCGGATGCGCTCTGGTAACTCCGTGACGACCGACGTGTTGGCCCCGCGTGAGCTGGAGCTGCTGGACGCTTACTGGCGGGCGTCGAACTACCTCACGATCGGCCAGATCTACCTCGTCGACAATCCGTTGCTGCGGGAGCCGCTGACGGTGGCCCACGTCAAGCCGCGCCTGCTCGGGCACTGGGGAACGTCGCCGGGCCAGAACCTGCTCTACGTTCACCTGAACCGTCTCATCACGCGCCACGACGCCGACGTGATCTATCTCTCCGGCCCCGGCCACGGCGGTCCCGCGATCGTGGCCCAGGTGTACCTCGAGGGCACGTACTCGGAGATCTATCCGGAGATCTCGCGCGACGTCGACGGCCTGCAGCGGCTCTTCCGGCAGTTCTCCACGCCGGGCGGCATCCCGAGTCACGTGAGCGTCACCACGCCGGGCTCCATCCACGAGGGCGGCGAGCTCGGCTACGTGCTCGTGCACGCCTTCGGCGCCGCCTTCGACAATCCCGAGCTGATCGTGGCCGCCGTCGTGGGCGATGGCGAGGCGGAGACGGGACCGCTGGCCGGGAGCTGGAAGGGGATCAGCTTTCTCAACCCGGCCCGGGACGGCGCGGTGCTGCCGATCCTCCACCTGAACGGCTACAAGATCGCCAGCCCGACCGTGCTCGGCCGCTCCACCGACGACGAGATCGCCCAGTTGCTGGGCGGCCACGGCTACGAGGTGCTCTTCGTCGAGGGCGACGAGCCGGCGCTCGTGCACCGGGCGCTCGCGACGGCCCTCGAGACCTGCTACGCGAAGATCCGCGCGATCCAGCGCGACGCGCGCGCCACCGGCGTGTCCGGGCGCCCGCGCTGGCCCGCGCTCGTGCTGCGCACGCCCAAGGGATGGACCGGCCCCAAGGTGGTGGACGGCGTGCGGGTGGAGGGCACCTTCCGCGCGCATCAGGTGCCGCTGAGCCACGTCACGACGAACCCCGATCACCTCCGCCTGCTCGAGGCGTGGATGCGCAGCTATCGCCCCGAGGAGCTGTTCGACGGCGGCGGCCGGCTCGTGCCCGAGCTGGCGGCGCTGGCTCCGGCGGGGGCGCGGCGCATGGGCGCCAACCCGCACGCCAATGGGGGCGGGGGCGCGGTGCCGCTCGATCTGCCGAACTTCCGCGACTACGCGCTGGCGGTGACGGCGCCGGCCACCGAGCATCACGAGTCGACGCGCCAGCTCGGCCGGCTCATGCGCGACGTCTTCACGCGCAACGCCCGCCGGGCCCACTTCCGGCTCTTCTGCCCGGACGAGACGAACTCGAACCGTCTCGGCGATGTCTTCGAGGTGGAGCAGCGCTGCTTCGTGGGGACGGTGCGTCCGGACGACGACCACCTCTCGCCCCAGGGCCGCGTCATGGAGGTGCTCAGCGAGCACCTGTGCCAGGGCTGGCTCGAGGGCTACACGCTGACCGGCCGCCACGGACTCTTCGCGACCTACGAGGCCTTCGCGATGGTCTCGGCCTCGATGGCCGTGCAGCACGCCAAGTGGCTGGAGGAGAGCCGGCGTCTGCCGTGGCGCAAGCCGATCCCCTCGCTCAACGTGCTCCTCACCTCGACGTGCTGGCGGAACGACCACAACGGCTTCAGCCACCAGGGCCCGGGGCTGATCGACGTCATGCTCTCCAAGAAGGGCACGGTCGCGCGGATCTACCTGCCCCCCGACGCCAACTGCCTGCTGGCGGTGGCCGATCACTGCTTCCGCAGCCTGGGCTACGTGAACCTCATCGTCATCGACAAGCAGCCGCAGCTGCAGTGGCTCGACGTGGACGCGGCCGTCGAGCACTGTGCACGCGGGGCGTCCATCTGGCGCTGGGCCGGCAACGACGCCGGCGGCCCGCCCGACGTCGTCCTGGCCGCGGCCGGCGACGCGCCGACCCTGGAGACCGTGGCGGCGGCCTGGTGGCTGCGGCGGCACGCGCCGGCCCTCAAGATCCGCGTCGTCAACGTCGTGGACCTCATGACACTCTTCCCGCCCGACGTGCACCCGCACGGGATGGACGAGCCCTCGTTCGTCGACATCTTCACGCGGGACGCCGACGTCGTGTTCGCCTTCCACGGCTACCAGCGGGCGATCCACGAGATCCTCCACGGCCGTCCCGAGCCCGGACGGTTCCACGTCCGTGGATTCAACGAGCAGGGCACCACGACCACGCCGTTCGACATGGTCGTGCTGAACGGGATGAGCCGGTATCACCTGTGCATCGAGGCGCTGCGCCGGGCCGGCGGCCGGTTGCCCGACGCGCCGGCGCTGATCGCCGAGTGCCGCGCCGCCCTGGCGCGCCACGGGGTATACAGCCGCGCCCACCTCGAGGACATGCCCGAGGTGCGCGACTGGGTGTGGACCGAGCCTTAGTCCTCCTCGACCCAGGCCTGGGTGAGGCGGCGGGCGAGCGTGCGGTGGCTCTGGAAGTAGTAGGTGAGCATGGCGACCGCAGCCAGGATGTTGCCGACGAAGATGGTCCAGCCCGCCACCTCGTCGAGGATCCAGCTCGCCATGATGACGAGGGCGCCGAAGAAGAAGATCTCGAAGGCCGTGAACAGGATCACCAGCGCGAAGACGAGCAGCGGCTGGCGCTCGGCGCCGGCGATGAGCAGCGCGCCGATGATGCCGAAGGCGATGAACGCCAGGCCGTGCAGCGCGGTGTAGGCGACGATGCCGGCGCCGGCATCGGTCGTGCGGAGCAGGGCGGCGCCGAGCAGGCGCGGGGTCCGCAGCGGCTCGCCCTGGATGGCGTCGATGGCGAAGAACCACAGCGCGACGACGGCCGCACCCAGCACGCCGGCCACCACGCCCTCGCGCAGCACCTGGCCCCAGGAGCCGATGAGCGTGCGCGGCAGCGTGCGGTGGGCCCGGAAGAAGAACCAGAGCATGGCCACCGAGGCCAGCAGGTTGCCGATCAGCACCGACCACCACACCAGCGCCGTCTGCATGGCCCGGCCGAGCACGCTGAGCACGCCGAAGAAGAACACCTCGAAGGCGGCGAAGAGGATGACGAAGGCGATGAACAGCGCTGGCTCGCGCTCGCTCATGGCCATCATGCTGGCCGCCACGACGCCGAAGGCCACGAAGGCCAGCCCGTGCAGGACCGTGTAGCCGAGGATCGGGCCCAGCGCCGGTGACAGGCCGGCCGGGGTGTTGATCCCGAAGAAGACGAACGAGCCGAGCAGCGTGGGCGTGAGGAAGGGGCGGCCGCGCAGCAGGTCGAAGGCGAAGAACCAGATCGCCACCACGGCCGCGCCGATGAGGCCGGCGACGATGCCCTCCCGGAGTACCGAGCGTTCGGCCGGGTTCATGCGGTGGGCCCCGCCGCCATACTACCGCAGTCGCGGGCCAACCGAACTCCGTAGTCGGAGTAGCGCAGGTGCGGGGGCAGCGACGAGCGGTGGGCCACCGGGCTCCAGGGATGGGCGTGGCGCCAGGCGCCGCCACGGCTGACGCGCCGGGTGCCGGTCGCCGGCCCGCGGGGATCGCGTTCCGGCGCCACGGCGTAGTAGCCCTCGTCGTACCAGTCGGCGCACCATTCGTGGCAGACCCCGGACAGGTCGTACAGGCCGAACGTATTGGCCGGCGTCGACCGCACGCGTGGCGGCGCGCCGAGCGCGCCGCCCGCCGGCGGATCGTCGCCCCACGGGTAGCGCGTGGCCGCGCGGCCGCCGCGCGCCGCCTTCTCCCACTCGGCCTCGGTCGGCAGCCGGGCGCCGGCCCACGCCGCGAACGCCGAGGCCTCGTCCCACGAGATCCCGACGACCGGTTGGTCGGGCGCGCTGAAGCCCGGGGCCTGCCAGAAGGCGGGGGGGCGCGCGCCGCTGGCCTCGAGCCAGGCCGCCCACTCCGCGTTGGTCACGGGCGTCGTCGCGATGGCGAACGCCGTCACCCACACCGGATGGGCGGGGCGCTCGGCGGGCTGCCCGCCCGCCCAGCCCATCGTGAACGGCCCGGCCGCGACCTCGACGAAGTCCACGAGGATATAATGCGGCTCATTCGACGAGGAGGTAGGGGATGAACGTCGCGCAGCGCATGAGCCGGCTGGGTACCGAATCGGCGTTCGAGGTCCTGGCGCGGGCCCGGGCGCTCGAGCGGCAGGGGCGGGAGATCGTGCACCTGGAGATCGGCGAGCCGGATTTCGACACGCCGGCCCACATCAAGGAGGCGGCCAAGCGCGCGCTGGACGCCAACGCCACCCACTACGGGCCGTCGGCCGGCCTGCCCGAGCTGCGCGAGGCCATCGCCAAGCACACCGCCGAGACGCGCGGGGTGCCCGTCTCGCCCGAGCAGGTCGTCGTCACGCCGGGCGCCAAGCCGATCATGTTCTTCACGATCATGGCGCTGGTCGACCGCGGCGACGAGGTGATTTATCCCAATCCCGGGTTCCCCATCTACGAGTCCGTGATCAACTTCGTCGGCGGGGTGCCGGTGCCGATCCCGCTGCGGGAGGAGAGCGACTTCGGCTTCGACCTGGACCTGTTCGAGCAGCGGGTGTCGCCGAAGACCAAGCTCATCATCGTCAACTCGCCGGAGAACCCGACGGGCGGCGTGCTCAACCGCGGCCAGATCGAGCGGATCGCCCGCATCGCCACCGAGCGCAACATCCCGGTGCTGACCGACGAGATCTACCGGCAGTTCCTCTACGAGGGCGAGTTCGTCTCGTTCTACGCCCAGCCCGGCATGCACGCGCGCTCGATCCTGCTCGACGGCTTCTCGAAGTCGTACGCGATGACCGGCTGGCGGCTCGGCTACGGCGTCATGCCCGCCGATCTCGCCGAGCACGTGACGCGGCTGATGGTGAACTCCAACTCCTGCACCGCCTCGTTCGTGCAGCTCGCCGGTGTCGCCGCGCTGCAGGGCGACCACACGCCGGTGACGCGCATGGTGGCCGAGTTCAAGCGCCGCCGCGACCTGCTGGTGGATGGGTTGAACCGGCTGCCCGGCGTCACCTGCCGGCGCCCGCGCGGCGCCTTCTACGTGTTCCCCAACATCACCGGCTCCGGCCGTCCGTCGGCCGAGGTGGCCGACCGGCTGCTGCAGGAGGCCGGCGTGGCCGTGCTGTCGGGCGCCGCGTTCGGCGCCCACGGCGAGGGCTATCTCCGGATCTCCTACGCCAACTCCGAGGCGAACCTCACCAAGGCGCTGGATCGGATGCGGCCACTGTTCGAGTCCTGGTCGCGCTGAGCGGGCCGCGCGGGTAATGGCCCGCACCACCGTCGGGGACGTCCTCGTCGACGGCCTGGCGCGGGCGGGCGCCGCGCGCGTGTTCGCGACACCTGATGCGCCCTCTGCGCTGCGCGCTGCCGCCCGGCGGCGTCCGCTGGACGTCGTCGAGGCCCCCGACGCGCTGGCCGCCGCCGTGCTGGCGGCGGTCAGCGGCGAGCTCGGCGACGGGCCCGGCGCGGCGCTGGCGAGCCTCGACGACACCCCCGGCCTCGTGCGCGGCCTCGCCCACGCGGCGCGGGACCGCGCGCCGCTGATCGTGGTGACCGGCGCCGGGGGCGACGCCGGACTGCTGGCGCCGGTCGTGAAGGCCAGCGTGATCGTCGAGGCGGCGTCGGCGGCGCACTGGATCGCCCACGCCGCCCAGCTCGCCATGACCGATCCGCGCGGCCCCGTGCACCTCGTCGTCTCCGGCAGCGCTGCCGACGCGCCCGCGCTGATGATCGCCGCGTCCTGCCGGCCCGCGCCGCTTCCACCGCCCGGGCCCGCGGTTCTCGACGCGTTCGGCGCGGCACTCGCGGCGGCCAATCGCCCGCTGATCGTCGTCGGCTTGGAATGCGGCGCGGACGACGCGCGCTGGCTTCGCTCGTTCGCCGAGGTCCTGCCGGCGCCGGTGCTGACGACGCCGAAGGGCAAGGGGGCGCTGGCCGACCCGCATCCACTCGCGCTGGGCGCGCTGATCCCTGGCCACGCCGTGCTGGCCCGCGCCGACCTGGTCATCCTGCTGGGTGTCGATGCCGGCGAGCTGCCGCCGGGCGTCATGCCGTCCGGCACGCGTGTCGCCCACATCGGCCGCGCTGCGTGGCCGGGCGCGGAGTTCGTGGTCGAGGCGATCGGCGATCTGTCGCTCGTCATCGAGGAACTGGCGCCGTACGTGCGCGCGCGGCCCGCGGCCGACTGGGACGTCGCCGAGTTGGATCGGATCAAGCGCGACGTCACGCGCGCCGCGACGGCGACGCCGGCGGCCCGGCTGGTCGCGCTGGCCCGCGAGGCCACGCCGGCGGGGACGCTGGCGACCGGCGACATTCCAGCCCTGTCGGCCTGGCAGGCGGTCGGGCCGCGCGAGGCGTTCTCGTCGCTCGGGCCCGCGCCGCCCGGCTACGCGGTGGTGGCCGCGCTGGCGGCCCAGCTCGCACACCCCGAGCGTCGCGTCGTGGGTTTCACCGATGCCGCCGGGCTCGCCGCCGGCGAGCGGGCCCTCGGCCTCGCGGTCTCACTCGGCCTGCCCCTGATCGTGATCATGCTCGGGGCGCTCGCCGGCGGCGCGCGGCCGGCGCTCGCCGGGATCGAGGTGAGCGCCTGTCGAGGCGAGTCGGAGTTTCCGCTGCACTTCTCGCGCGCGTTTCTCGCCGGCCGCCCCTCGGTCGTCACGGTCGAAGCGCCGGCCCGCGTCGCGTAAACTTCGTCGAGGGCCCGGAGGTCCGGAGATGACACGCATCGCGTTCCAGCAGGTCGACGTCTTCACCGCGGTGCCCTTCAAGGGCAACCCGGTCGCCGTGATCCTCGAGGGCGGCGCGCTGTCGACCGCCCAGATGCAGCAGATCGCCGGCTGGACGAACCTGTCGGAGACGACCTTCGTCTGTCCCGCGACCGATCCGTCGGCGGACTACCGGCTGCGCATCTTCACGCCCCGGGCCGAGCTGGCGTTCGCCGGCCATCCAACGATCGGCTCGGCGCACGCCTTGCTGCGTCACGGGCTCGTGCCCAGGCGCGCCGGCCGGCTCGTGCAGGAGTGCGGCAAGGGACTGGTAGAGCTGCGTGTCGAGGGCGAGCGCCTGTTCCTCGCACTGCCCACGCCGGCGTTCCGGACACCCGACGCCGGCGCGATCGCCCAGGCAGCGTCGGCGCTCGGCGTGCCGGCGGCGGCCGTCGAGCGCGCGGCCATCGTCGACGTCGGCCCGGTGTGGTTCACGATGCAGCTTCGCGACGGCGCCACCGTGGCCAAGCTGGAGCCCGACATGGCGGCGATCGCCGAGCTGACTCGCCATGCGATGACCGGCTTCAACGTGTTCGGCTTCTACCCGAACGGCACGCCCGCCGATCTGGAGGTGCGCTCGTTCGCGCCGGCCCACGGCGTGCCGGAGGATCCGGTTTGCGGCAGCGGCAACGGCTGCGTGGCCGCGCTCATCCAGCGCGACCGGCTGCTCGATCGCGCGTCGTACGTCTCCAGCCAGGGCCGGTGCATGCAGCGCGACGGGCGGGTCGAGGTGCGATTCGGGGACGACGGCACGATCTGGCTGGGCGGTCGCGCCGTCACGTGCGTCGAGGGGACGCTACGGGTGAGCTAGTCCCACTCGCGGTAGCTCTGCGGCGACAGCTCGTCGGCGCCGCGCGAGGCCCAGTCGAACTGCTTCATCCGCGGCCACATGCGCTCGCCGCCCGCCTGCAGGTCGGCGAGGATCTTGGCCTCGTCGGCGGCCAGCACGCGGCCGCCGTCGACGACGAGCCGGCCGCCGACGTACACGCGGTCGACGTCCTCGGCCGTCGCGTTGTAGACGATGTTCTTGATGGGGTCGCGCAGCGGCGTCATCGTCCACGACGCGGCCTTCCACAGCACGAGATCGGCGGTGGCGCCGACCGCGATGCGGCCCAGATCGTCGCGGCCCAGCGCGCGGGCACCGCCCAGGGTGGCGGCGTCGAAGGCGTGGGCCGCGGTCGTGGCCTCGGTGTTGCGCTCGACGATCTTCGAGCACACCGCCGCCCAGCGCATGGCCTCGATCACCGACTGCGGATTGGTGTCGGTGCCGAGCGCCACGTTGATGCCGGCCGTGCGGTAGAGCGCGAACGACTCCATGAGGACGCCGCGCCGCGCGAAGACCCACACCGCGTGGGCCACCGAGCAGCCCGACTCGGCCATGATGGCCACGTCCCCGGCCGGGTAGTTCGTCCACGACGAGCCGCCCACGATGATGGCGTGGCCGAGCACGGTGTTGTCGCCCAGCACGCCCAGCTCGTTCAGCCAGGCCACGGGCGTCTGGCCGTGGCGCTGCAGCATCTCGTTGAACTCGACGACCGACTGCGAGGTGTGCACGGTGTAGGGCCGCCCGGCCTCGTCGGCGCGCCGCTTGGCCTCGACCAGCAGCTCGGGCGTGCAGGTGTCCACCTGGGCCGGCGAGAAGTAGCAGCGCACGAGCCCGCCGTGGGCGCCGTCGTGCT
>JBGQLG010000020.1:0-48936 GCA_041499965.1 Methylomirabilia bacterium | reverse complement strand
GGAGGTGCGTATGACTCCCTCGTCCCCTCACTTCCCGTTCCATCTCGGCCAACCCGTGCGGCGCATCGACGGCTCGGATCGCGGCGTCGTGATCGGGGCCCTGCTGACCCCCGCGGAGCGCGCGATCGTGCGCTGGGCCGCCGACACGACCTACGAGGACCCCGCCGACCTCATTGAGGTCGACCAGGCGGCGTAGGGCGCTCACGCGGGGCTCCCGAACAACCCGGGCTGCTCGCTGTCCAGGTACCGCGGGCAGCGACAGCCCGGTCGCCCGCACGCGGTCATGCCGTGGCTCGATAGCCAGGAGCCAGGCCCAGGTCACAGCGAGACTCTGTCGGGGAAACCCCGACCCACGGATAGGGGTGTCGGTTTCCCTGCCGCAAGGCCCGTTTCGGGTTGCGCCCCGATTCGCGCCAGCCCACACTCCCGCGCCACAGGGAGGCCACCATGATCCGACCACGGCTCGCGGCTCTCGTCGCAGGCGCTCTGACCGTAGGGATGACCAGTGCGGCATCATGGGCGGCGGGCCCGCTCATCAAGGTGGGCAACGGCACCGCGGCGAGCTGCACCGAGACCGCGCTCACGAATGCCCTGCTCGCGGCGGAGGCGCGCGGCGGCGCTACCATCCGCTTCAGGTGTGGCAGCAACTCGGTCACGATCGCGATCGCCGACCTTCTGTGGATCCCCGACAACACCACGGTAGACGGTGATGACCTCATCACGCTGCACGGCACGACCGACGACGGTGCGGTGCTGGCCGTGGATATCGACGCCGCCGCGACGCTCAAGAGCCTCACGGTCATCAGCCCGCGGAGCCTCGGCGTGTTCAACGCCGGGACGCTGACGGTGACGGAGTCGACCTTCACGGCCAACTCCGGAGTCTGCGGAGGTGGCATCCACAACAACGGCACGCTGACGCTGCGCAACAGTACGCTCACCGGCGGGTACGGTTTCTTCCAGGGCGGCGGTTTGTGCAACTTCGGGATTGCGGCCGTCCACAACGTCGTCTTCTCGAACAATGGCGGCGGGGGCGGGGGGAACGGGGGTGGCGCGATTTGGAACGCCGGCACGCTGACGGTCACCGACTCGACCTTCACGCACAACACATCCTTCGGGGACGTCGGCGGTGCGATCTACAACGGCGGTCGCCTCACCGTCCGGACGAGTGTCTTCTTCCAGAATCACGGCGGGGCGGGCGGGGCGATCTTCAACGATGGCCCGGGGCACTTCGTAGACGGTCCGGATACCGGCCAGCTCACCGTGCGCGATACGGTGATGATCGAGAATTCCGTGGCGGACGCTTTGGGGTCCTTCGGGGCCCACGGCGGCGGCATCTACAATCGCGGCGGCGCGGTGAACGTCAACAACAGCGCGATCAGCGAGAATACGGCGGCCGCTCCCGGCGGTGGCGTCTACACCTGCTGCGGCGGCACGACGACCCTCAAGAAGACCGAGGTCAGCGGCAACACGCCGGACAACGTTGTCACCGTTCCATAGTGGCCGCACGTCGAAAGGTTTCATGCAAAACAGCCCGCTGGTCCGCACTTGGCCGCGTTCGGTGACGACGAGGCGGTGGGCGCGCGGTGGGGGCCAGGCCCAGGGCCAGGTCATGGCCGCCGGCGGACGCCGTGGGCCCCCTATCAACTGGCCGCCAGCACCGCGTACATGCGCGCGACCATGGGCGAGGGCATGCTCGGGGCGCCCCCCGCGGCGACGATCCGCACCGCCACCGCCGCGTGGTCACTGCCCCACTGGCTGTTGCCGTTGAGCGTCACGCCCGTGGTGCCGGTCGCATAGCCGTCCGAGAGCTCGATCTCGGTATCGCTGGTGTTCACCGTCCACTGGTTCGGCGTGACGCTGGACGGGTCGCCCGACGTCCCACCCGCGCACGCCACCGTCGCGTCGTTGGCGGTGAGATTGGCCGGCGTCAGCGTCAGAGCCGCGTTGTTCGCCTGCGAGGACACCGCATCCGCGATCGGGCATGGCGTCGTCTGGTCCGCGCCCTGGAACACCCAGGCGTCAACCTCGCTCACGTAGGAGCCGTCGAAGGTGACCGTGATGACGTGGACGCCCGCTGCGGGCGCCGCGAGGGACCAGATTTCGGCGTTGGCGGCTTGGCTGTCGGTGGTGTTGCCGTAGAGACCGATCGCCTTCGTGAGCGCGCCCCCGACGTTGGAGACGACCGAGGACACCACGCCGGCGGCGTTGTTATAGACGACGTTGAGGCCGAGCACCGGGTTGGTGCCGGAGACCGTGATGGTGACGACCTTGGTGGTGGCCGCAGCGGCCGGCGCGACGCGGACGTGGGTGACTGAGGTGGCGGGCATCTTCGTGCCCACGGCCCAGCCGCATTCGGGACACGTCGGCGTCGTCAGCCATCAGGCGGTCCTTTCATGAGCGGGCTCGATTGCCACTCGTATCTGCTGTTGCAACCGCTCCAGGACGTCAGGGATCTGTCCCCACTCGGCGTAGAGGGCTTTCCACGGCGCGGCCGGCAGCAACCCCGCCGGTCCCCTCGTCGCCTGTTTCAGGCACCGGCCTAACGCCGTCTCGATGCGCACCAGAAGCCGCAGGAGCTCGCCGTAGTCCACGAGCACGCCGCCGTCCGGGTGCGACGGCCCACGCCCGTTCTGGCGGGCACGCTGCTTCGCTGGGTCGGTGTTGGCGGCCCACTGCCTGTCGGCCGTGGCCGGGTCGATCTGCGGGCGGCCACGGGCGCCGCGAGAGACCGTGATCCGGCCATCGGCGATCGCGGTGACCACGGAGCTCGGGGCGCAGCCGCGGTGCCGGGCGTAGGCGCGGACGCCGAGGGCCCTCACGCGGAGCCTCGTGTTAGAGCAGATTCCGGCCCAGGAACTAGCGAGGATTCGCGCGCCCGCTTACCCGCACCGCTGGGTGCTGGAAAGAACCTACGGCGCCCACCCCCATGCCTCATGACCGCGCGCTCCTGCATGCGGAGGCGCGCCGTCTCAAGCACCGTCGCGAGATCCTGGGCCTCGCACGCGCCGCGGTCCTGCGCGATCTCAAGGGCGCAAGATAGCGACCCGGCTATCGATCAGCCGCTGCAGCCCGGCGTCCTCTTCGAACTCTCGTACTAGCTGTGGCGCCCCACCGTCCGGGTCGGCGAACAGGAAGGTGACGTGGCCGCGACCCTGGCGGCGCGCGCGGACCAGTCTCAGACCACGTACGAGAAAGTACGCGGCGCGCCACGGGCTGCGAGTGCTGGCCATGCCGGTGCTCACCACCGCCATCCCTGCATCGCGTTCCACGCGAACATCTCGGCCTGCGTCTCGCGCTCCTCGCTCGACAGCTGTGCGTCCGTCGCGCGCTGGTGCACGTGCGCGAACTCGTGCAGCGCGAGCCGACGGAGCCCTTCGAGCGGCTGCCCAGCGACGAACACCATCTCGATCACGCCGCCGCGCGTCCGCGTCTGCGCCCCTTGCGCGGGCTCGGGGTGCACACTGACGAACCGCACGGTCGTCTTCGGATACGGCGGCAGGACCAGGCCGAGCGCCGTCGCACGGGCGTGGGCTTGCCGAACGACACGCAGCTCGGCAGGTGGAGGCGGCAGCTGTGGGCAGTCGAAGAGATCCACCTCCAGCCCGGCGCGGTTCAGCTCGATGGCCGCCGTCATGGCCAACTCGCGCTGCGCGAAGTAGTCGGGGTCGAACACCTGGTCACTCATCGGCTCGACTCCGAGCCCGAGTGCGCGAGGTGCTTGCTGCGCTCGCGCAGTCACTCGAAGAGCTGGAGGACAGCGCCTCCGTTGACGGTCGGATCCTGACCGAGTCGCTTGCGAGGGCCGCCCACTCGGTCTGCCGCGGCCCGGCGTGCCCGCCAGCGTGTGTAGGCGCTCCCACAGCCGGGACACCAGCCCGACCGGCGCCGCGACGGGATGCTCGGACTGCACGGCCAGGGCGAGGCCGCCGAGCAGCTCGCGCTCGGGGGTGCGGAACTCAACCCAGCAGGCAGGAGGCCGCAACTCCGGCGGATGCGCGAGCCGGGCGGCCCGCGTCGTGAGCGGCCCGTCGAACTTAGCACCGGCGAACGGGTCGCGCAGCTCGGGCTCCACCAGGCGGCCACTGGTGTTGGCGGTGATCATGGGCGGGCGGCTCCTTCGCCGGAGTGCAGACCGTGGTGTGTTGCGTCGCGTCAGACAGGGGGATGAGCGACGGCGGCTCACCTTTCGCCGCATCGCCGCAGGTATATAAGACCTACCCTCCTATGCGGTGAAAGGGAGGGCAGGAGGAGAGGCCCTCTTGAATTGGGGCCTCTATCCATCCACCGCGCGCTTGCGCCGCAGACGGTGGGTGCGGCGATTACTGCCGCATGAACAGCGGGGATCATGCCTCGTCGGCCTCATTCGCCGCAGACGGCTCCGCGGCGATTACGGCGAGGGCGAAGTAGCGGGTTGTGCGGCCGGCTCCCGATTGCCGCACCCGGCCCGCCTTGTGAAGGGCTGCCAGGTGCCGCTGCACCGTATCGCGGGACAGCTTGCGGCCCCCGGCCTCCAGCGTGGCGACGAGCTCACCGACCCCCATGCTCTCGGGGTTGGCGATGAGGGTATCGAGCACGGCCTGGCGGTTGGCATCGCCGACAGCGCGCTGATCCTCGGCGAGCTGCTCGACGTTGCCGGCGTACGTGAACTTCTCTGCCCCGCTTCCGCGGGGGCTGACTGCCAGGAGAAAGCGGCCCGTGTCGCCGTCCTTGCCTTCCAGGAACACCTCGATGCGCCGCGGGTCGTCGGTGCCGCCCAACATGACGATGTGCTCGGCGCTGGCCCACTTCTGGGGCGGCCCGAAGATGTCGGCGCTCGAGAGCGCCTGGCCCTCCGGCCGGTTCTTGCGCGAGTGGTCGACGACGACGACCGTGCCGGCGATGTCCTCACAGAGCTGGACGACGACGGCCGCGAGCGCGGCTTGGTCGCGAGGACCCAGCGGGTCGGCGGATGGGCTCAACGCCGTCCACGTGTCCAGCACGAGGAGCGTGATCTGCTCACGCCGGCACGTCTCGACCAGCCAGGTCACGTGAGCCGGGTTCATCAGGTCCAGGTGCGGCCGGATCACGAAGCGGATGGCGCCCCGCGGTGGAGTGACCCCCCAGGGCTGCAGGATGTCGCCATCGCGCTCTTGGAGACGCGGGCCGCCGTCCTCACGGGCGATGTAGAGAATCTTCGGCCGACGGTGAATCTTGAAGCGCCCGGCAAAGGCTGGACGGCCGCACGCGATGGCCAGACAGACCGTCATCAGCATCAGGGTCTTGAAGCGCTTCGGTAGACCGCCCCACCACACGACTCCGAACAGCGGCAGGAAGTGGTCCACAGCAAACTCCACCGCCGGGAAACCCCACTCATCGGCGGCGTCGTACAGCGGCCATGAGGTCGAGCGAGCCCCCACGTTCAGGCCGCGAGCCTTCAGCCGCTCGACGGCCTCGCCCAGCTCGCCGACGAGATCCTCCGCGTCACGGCCGTTCCTCGCCTGACCGGCCGCGGACTCCAGCAGCTCGAGCATTGCCCGCTTCGTGGCCGCCTTGCGGATGAGGCTCACAAGGGCGGGAACGGCCGCCGGAATATGGGCCTCTGCCTCGAGGGCCAACAGTTTCGACAGGCCGCCAACGCGGTCCAGCTCCCCCCAGGCACGCAGCTCGTGGTGGACGGTCACGCGATTGACCGGCGAGCCCGCGGCGTCCAGGCGCGCGATGGCGGCGAAGATAGGCGGGTGCTGCGGGTCGCCGAAGTCCGTGGCGCTCAGAGCCAGGAGCGGGGCGACTGCATCGGAGTCTGCCAGCGCTGCGCCGAGCGCCGCGATCTCAGCGTCACGGGCCATCGGGAGCTCGTCGATCATGACCCCGCCTGCACGAGGAGCGCGCGTCCCGGGCGTTCGATGAGCTGCTGAATGCGCTGGGTGGCGACGGGCAGGATGACTTTCTCGTAGTACAGCCGGTCCGCCGGCGTCAGCGGTGGCGGCGCCGACCACTCGAACTCCAGGGTCCGCGACGCCGACAGCGCCATGCCGCCGAGATATGCGTCGACCGTGCGCCCGGACGGCAACGTCCAGCCGCCGAGGCGACGTCTCACGCCGACCCCGCTTCCTTCCACCGCCCGATCAGCTCGTCGAGGTCCTGGCGATCTAGAAGCACGCGTCGCACGTCGCGCTGGCCGAGCGGGATGGCCACACGCTTCAGCGTTCCGACCGCGAGCAAGTCGCGAACGGTCCAGGTCGAGACGGACAAGTAGGCGGCGGCACCCGCGACGTCGACCAGGCGCGGGGCGATGTCGACGGCGACCGCCGGCCCAGGCGAGCGCTTCGGCCGGGTGCGGGGCCTCCCGGGCGGGCGGCGGAGACGCTCGGCGGCGGCGGTGAGGGCGAGAGTCACCCCGCCTCCCCGCTAATATGCTCGACCAGCTCATACTCGAGCGGGGCGACCAGCATCTCGGCGACGAGATCCTCGAGCGCAGACCGGTCCTCATCGCGCACCACTAGGCGCGGCACGCCGTCGACGTCGGACTCGGGAGCGCGAGACCGGCGGTTCACGCCGACCGCGTCTCCGTCTCCTCGGCGATCGCGAGGGCGAGTCGACCAGCGAGTTCCTGTGTCAGCGGTGCACGGCCGTTGACGATGAGGGATAGCCGAGAGGGATGAACCTGGACGCGCGCGGCGAGGAGATAGAGCTTGAGCTTGTCCCGAGCAATGGCGGCGCGAACGTCGGCGGCGCTCTTGAGGTCCAGTAGCTCACGCATTGTGACACCAAGAATGCGTGACGCTGCGAAACCTGACTAGATGGAATCGGGCGCCCGAAAGGTAGGCCGACTTCTTGAGGCCTCAGAATCTGGTGGTAGCTACTGACGCTTTCCTGACATTTCGCTGGCTTTGAGGTTCTTCGGCAAGGCGCGCCAGGCCCGCTCCACTGTGGCGATGCTCAGCGACCGGGCCTTCGCGATGTCGAAGATCGCGGCTTTTACCTGGCGACCGCGCCGTACGTTGACGAGCACCAGGAGCGCTAGCTCTTCATCACGAGACGCTTTCGCCGCTCTTGCGAACACGGTGCCCGCGTCCTTCGACTTGAAGCCCAGCGCCGCTGAGATGGCGGCCGTCACCCGCTCGGGATTCTTCGCCCAGGCGTCCCGTTCCGTGACGATCCGGGAGGCCACAGCATCCAGGTAGTTCCCAACCCAATCGGGGACAGAGCGACCGAGCGCGCGCGCCGCATAGTAGACCTGCCACGCAGCTATCGGATCGTGGTGGCGTTCGAATCGCCAGCGAGCGGCAGCAGCGTGCTCATCGAAATAGTCCCCCACCCACGGCGCTGGGGTACCGGATGTGAGGAGCTACGAGAACCGTCGTCTTGATCGGCGTACCACCCGGCGGGGTAACGATCGCGGGGACGCCGAAGACTTCGAAGACGACATCGCGCTCGAGCGCTTGAGGACTACGGCTGGTGCTGGTGCGCTTGGGCAAGTCGCCCCTCCCGCGGGAGCCGCCCGAAGGAAGATCGCGGGCCGTGGCGGTCGGGTTCCGCCCCCGACGCCGGTGATCAAGCCGGCGTCGTGCCCGCGCCCTCACCTTGCACCCGACACCCGTATAGGGGCAAACCCTAATTGCGCTGGTCTCATGGTCGCGCTACGGTCCTGGGCGGGCGTGGTCGGCCCTGGAGGCGGCGATGGACACGGGGACGCGATCGATTCGCGCATCTCTGCTCGGCGTCGGTGTGGCCGCTTTCGCGCCCGGTGGAGCTGTCCCGGCCACCGCCACCCCGCCCGCGGACATCAAGGCGTATTGCGCCACCAAGTGGGTCGAGTATCAAATGCAGGCCTTCTGCATCGATCAGGAGACCGCCGCGCAGCGACGTCTCGCCGCGGGCGTAGCGGATCAGGCCATCTGGTCGCGCTGCTACTACAAGTGGGACAGCTGGCAGATGGCCGCTTTCTGTGTCGCCGAGGAGGAGAAGGCGAAGGCCAAGATCCAAGGGCGTAGTCCGGCCGGTGCGTTGTCGGTTCAGCCCCCGGCTCTTCCGGCGCCGGCAGCTCCGACGCCGGCGCCGCGCCAGGGCAGCACGCGGCATCCCTGCATCCTCTACGCCGACCTTCTCTACTACGACCGGGACGGCAAGCTCAGCGCGAACGGCTTTCGAGATTCGTTCGCTAAGATTGGCGATTGGGCTAGGGCATATGGCGATCCAAGATTCACCGAAGCCTCGCTCGAATTGCTGAAGGCCGGGACGCTGAATCAAGACTATGGTGAGCGTTTCAGCGGACCCGAGCGGGACATCGCTCAGCTACGACCCAGACTCAAGAGGCCGATGGCCCGCATGACGGAACTCTGCGCGCCTGAGCCGGCGTTCCTGGAGGCTCAGCGAGACCGTGGCGGCGGCGCGCCGATCACGCCGCAGGATGCCGAACGCCAGCTGAAGGGTGTACTGGAGCGCGAGGGCGCGACCGACGCGAAGTGCACCAAGAAACAGTTCGGCACGGGCTGGGTCACCGTCTGCGAATAGGCAGGCCGCGGTGCGCCACTTCTTCGCCCACGTCGCCGGCGAGAGCTTCCGCAACGCGGACGGCTCCGAGCGCCAGACAATCATCGCGCGGTGCCGCCTCGGCGAGCCCCTGGTGCTCGAGCACGAGCCCGACAACCCGCACGACATCAACGCGATCAAGGTGCTCAGGAGGACCGGCGAGCAGATCGGGTACCTCACGCGTGAGCTGGCCGGCCAGCTCGTCTCCCAGGGTCCCGACGGCTTCTACGCCTTCGTCGCGGGCGTCCGCAGGAGCGGCGGCGGCCTCTACGGTGTCGCGCTCCTGATGGTTGAGGCCGACGCGGGCGACGACGCCGGCGACGACGCGGCGGTGGAGCGGTACGCCCACCGGGTGCTGTCGCAGGATCGGAGCGTCGACTACGCCGAGCGGCCCGCCGAACCGAGCCACGCCGAGAGGCCCGCGAGCCCGGGCTTCACCGAGGCCGACGGCAACCGGTTCGTCACCATCGCCATCGTCATCGTCATCGTGCTGGTGCTCGCGGGGCTCGTCGGCGCCGTCCTGCTGCTGGGACGGCACCCGTAGCGGTTCAGCCGGGCGACCCACCGACTGTGCCCGGAATTGTGCCCGCGGCCACCCACAACCCACCCCAAACCAGCCCACGCGAGCCAACGAGCAAGCGAAAAACCATCCGGTAACTCTGCAACTTAGCGGGGCGCGGCGATTCGCGGCGCGGATTGTAAGGGCTGCGCTCTCCCAACTGAGCTATCCGCCCGGACGTTGAGGATTAACGATTTACGCGAGGCGCGATCATCGTAGCACGGTCCCCTTCAGCGCCTGCGGGTGGGAGTCGGGAAGTGAGCGCAGAGCAGCGCGTGGGAACCACGGGCACCTACGCTACACTGAGCCCGATGCGAACGGTCGTCGCGTGCCTCATCGCGGCCGTTGCGGGGTTGATGCTGGCGTCGGGAGTCGGCGCCACGCCGCCCGAGGACGTCGCCGCCTATTGCCGAGCGGTCTATCCCCAGGTCCAGTTCCAGGTCCGTTGCCTCAACGTGGAGAACGCGGCGGCGGATCGCGTCTCCCGCGTTGCCGCGGGCGCGGACCGCGACAGCTTCAACCGGTGCCTGGCGATCAGCCCCTCGTGGGCGGCGACGGAGAACTGCCTGACTCAGGTGGCGCGCGGCGCGCCCGTGGGCGGCGCCGGAGGCGTGCAGGGTCCGCTGGGACCCGGTCAGGAGCCGGCCGGCGCCCGGACCGACGAGGCCAGCGCGCCGCCCGCCGGCGCGGCCGGTGTGCCCGCCGGTGCGGCACCGCCCACGCCCGCTCCGGGCGTCACCGACCCCGGTTCGTCCTCGACGACCGTGCTCGGGCCCCAGCCCAGCGCCCCCTCGTCGGCCGCCGCCGAGGGACAGCGGGTCACGCGTCCCATCCCCGAGGAGGACGCCGACCGCCAGCTCCGCCGTGTGCTGGAGCGGGCGGGCACGCCCGCCGCGCGCTGCACCAAGAAGCAGTACGGCCCCGGCTGGGCCAGCATCTGCGAGTGATCCTGGTCGCCTAGCCCGAAGTTCCGCTTCACCCCGTCGATCGCGTGCTAGACGGTGCTCGGGCTCAGAGCCCGAGTGCGGACAGGCGGCCGCGCGTGGGCACGCCGTCGGCGTCCCAGCCGCGCAGCGCGTAGTAGCTGTCGAGCATCGCGTCGAGCTCGGCGGGCGGACAGTACATGCCGGCCGAGGGCCCGTCGGGAATCGGCTCGTGCATCACCTTCCACGGCAACACGTCCTGGCCGCGGCGCACGCCCTCGCGCACGTTGAACATCCGCTCGAGGTTGACGATGCGCTCGCCGACGCGCTCCAGCTCCTCGACGCTCACGTCCCAGCCGGTGACGGCGCGCACCATGCGCGCGTACGGCTCGCCGACGAAGAGGCCGAAGCCGCGCTCGGAGGTGAAGCGACACATCACCAGCGAGTCGCCGACGGCGGTGAAGTGCTGGCTGCGGGCGGCGAAGGCCGGCTTGTCCTCGGTGGACCGGCGGTCGAAGGTCGGGGCGTACTGCGGCGTCGGGCGCGTGTCGTGATGGCTGCCGCCGCGCGTGGCCGTCGCGTAGCCGATCGACAAGCCCTTGAGCGCGCGCGCCGAGTGCGCGGGCAGCTCCAGCCGCTTGACCGCGTAGACCAGCTTCGTCGCCTCGGGGTGGATCGACTCGGCCAGCCGCCAGGCGCCGTCGGCCAGACGGTCGCCGAAGCCCTCGCGACGCGCGGTCATCTCGATCAGGCGCAGCATCCCACGCCAGTCCCCCCAGCCGAACGGCACGCCGACCTCGGCCGGTGAGAGCCAGCCACGCTCCAGCGCCTCGCACACCATGGCCAGCGTGACGCCCATCGAGATCGTGTCCAGGCCGTGCAGGTCGCACAGGTCGTTGGCCAGGATCAGCGCCTCCGGCTCGGCGATGCCCAGCATCGGCCCCAGCGCGAAGATCGACTCGTACTCCGGCATCTTCGCGCGGGTGCCGGCGAACTCGCCGTCCTTGATCGCGTACTGCTTGCCGCACGCGACGGGACACTTCAGACAGGTGGTGTCGCGGTCGTGGTAGTGCTCCTTCATCGACTCGCCGCCGATGACGCGGGCCTCGGCGAAGACCTCGGAGCGGAGGTTGTAGCTGCCGAGCGCGCCGATGGCGTTGATGGGCCCGACCAGGAAGGGTGTGCCGAAGGTCGTGAGCGCCGCCGTGCCCTTCTTCATCGGCTCGCGCGTCTCCTCCAGCAATGCCTTGAGCGCGACCGGGTCGGCGACCTCGGTCTTGCGCGCACCCTTCACGACCAGCGCCTTGACGTGCTTGCTGCCGAGCACCGCGCCGAGCCCGCCGCGGCCGGCCACGCCCTCGCGATTCTTCCAGTAGTGCGCCATGGCGGCGAAGCGCACGCGCCGCTCGCCGGCCTGGCCGATGGCGATGGCGTCGGCGGCGCCGCCCTCGGCCTCGACCAGCGCGTGGACGGCCTCCCGCGTGGAGCGGCCCCACACCGCCGCCGCCGGCTTGAGCGTGGCGCCCTGCTCGTCGACGACGACGTAGCTGGGCACCGGCGCCTGCCCGGTCAGCACGACGGCGTCGAAGCCGGTGCGCTTGAGCGTGGCCGGAAAGCGGCCGCCGAACGTCGAGTCGAAGAAGAGCCCGGTCAGCGGCGACTTGGCCGCCGCCAGGGCCCGGCTGTTGCCCGGCACCGTGGTGTCGGTCACCGGGCCGACGGCGAAGACGACGGCGTTGGAGGGATCGAACGCGTCGACGCCGGGCGGAACGTGATCGTAGAGGATCCGCGCGGCCAGGCCGTTGCCGCCGAGCAGGGCACGAGCCGAGGACTCCGCGAGCGGCTCGATGCGGGAAGCGCCGGTGGTGCAGTCGACGAACAGGATGCGGCCGCCGTAGCCCTTCATGGGCGGCTATCTTACCCGCTCAGCGACCGAGCGACGAGAGAGCCTGGCGCGCGGCGTCGGCGAGATCGGTGGGCAGCTCGGCCTGGCCCAGCAGCTTGCGATAGGCGCGCTCCGCCGCGTCGTTCTGCTTGAGCGAGGCGAAGGCGCGCCCGGCCTCGAGCAGCGCCCGCCGGCCCTGGGACGACGTGGGGGCGACGTAGGCGGCGGTGAGGTAGTACTCGGCGGCGGCGAGCGCGTCGTTCTCGCCCTTGTAGGTGTCGCCGATGCCGTAGGCGGCCTCGGCGGCGACGGTGACCTCGTCGCTCTTGAGCAGGCGCTCGAGGACGCCGCGGGCCTGGTCCCAGCGCTTCTCCTGGGTCAGCAGACGCGCGTGGCCGAACAGCGCCGGCGTGGTCCACTCCGCCCCGGCGCTGGCGCCGGCCGCCCGCGAGTACGCCTCCAGGGCCCCGCTGCGGTCGCCCTTGGCCTCGCGGATGCGCGCGAGCAGCATCGTGGCGCGTGAATCGTTTGGCGCGTCGGCAGCAGCCTTCTCAGCCTCGGGAAGCGACTCGTCAACTCGGCCGGTCTCGAGCAGGGCCTCGCCGACCCGCACGCGGGCCGGGCCGGTGAACGGGCTCTGCGGATACCGCTGGCGCAGCAGCGTGTCGGCCTCCAGCGCGATGGGCCACGCCTTGGCGCCGGCGGCCCCCGCGGCCACCCGCTCGAGCGCGTCGTCGGCCGTCTCGTGCGCCGGATAGTCGGTCGCGATCCGGCGCGCGCTCGCCAGCGCGGCCCGCCAGTCGCGCGCCTCGATGGCCACGCCCGTCAACGCGTAGAGCAGCTCACCGGCCCGGTCGGCGCCGGCGGGGCCGGACGGCACCGCGGCCAGCGCGGTCTCACCCGGCTTGGCGAACTCGCGCACCGAGCCCTTCTGGAAGGCGGCCACCGCCGCGCCGTACTCGGCGGCGGCGACGACGTCCGGCGTGCCGGCGTCCCGCGCGTCGGCGAAGGCCTTGGTCGCGTCGTCCCAGCGCTGCTGGCGCAGCGCGAGGGCGCCCGTCCCCAGGCTCGCGAACGCCGTCAGCCCCTCGCGCCGGGCCAGGGCCAGCGAGCGCTGGGCGCCGGCGAGGTCGCCGGCGGCAAACGACGCGGCGGCGAGCGCGGCGTGGGCGCGACCGAACAGCGCCGGGAACGGCGCGCGACCGAGCCAGTCGTTCAGCGCGGTCCGGGCCCCGGCGGCGTCGCCCGTGCGCACCATCAGGATGCCGCGGTTCAGGCGCGCGAAGTCCGTGCGTGGGTGCGTCGGGTACGTCTGCACGATGCGGTCGAGCAGGGCCCGGCCCTCCGCGAGATCGCCGGAGGCCAGGGCGAGCTCGGCCGCGAGGACGAGCGCGTCGGGAACGTACGGATGCTCGGGCGCCACGCGGACGAAGTCGAGGAACTCGCGCCGGGCGACGTCGGCGCGGCCCTGGCGCAGCGAGGACCACGCCACCGCCACCCGCACCATCGGCGTCTCCGACGCGCTGGGGAACTCGAGCAGCGCGCGGCGGAAGGCAGCGCCGGCGGCCGCCTGGTCGCCCGTCTGGTAGGCGGCCTCAGCTTGCTGGATCAGGACGGCGGCGCGCAGGTCGGGCGGCAGCGGCGCGTTGGCCAGCGGCGCCAGATCGCTCAGGGCCTGCTGGAATTCGCGCAGCTCGAAATTCGTACGGGCCACGCGGAACGCCGCCTGCCAGGCCATCGGCGTGCCGCCGGCCACCTGTCGGGCGAGGTCGAACTGCGTGCGTGCCTCGTCACGGTTGCCCTGCGCGCGATCGATCTCGCCCTTGACGATCAGCACCCAGCCGCGCACGGGCGGCGTGAGGTTCGCCACCAGCAGGTCCTGCACGATCGGCTCGACCTGGGCCGTGGCGGGCGCGTCGAGCGCGGTGCGCAGGAGGCGAAGCTGTAGCGGCTGCGCCAGCGTCGAGCGACGGCTCGCCAGCGCGGCGGCCGCGTCGCGCGCGCCGTTCCAGTCGCCCGTGGCCAGCCGGGCCAGCGCCAGCCCGGCCTCGCCCCACTCGCGCTCGGTGGCGTTGGGGAACGGCGGATTGCCCAGGTAGGCGCGAAACGCGGTGAGCGCCTCGGGCGCGTGCCCGGCCGCGAGCGCCCACCATCCCAGGCGCAGCCGGGCGGTGGGAAGGAGCGGATGCGCGCCGCCCTCGAGGAAGCGCCTCAGATCGGCCTCGGCCCGACCGGGCTCGCCGATGCGGCCCAGCACCTCGCCGTGCCAGAACAGGATGTCGCGCCCCAGCAGGACCGGCGTCCCGCGCTGCAGCGCCAGCGTCCACGCCTGCTCGGCATCGGTGTGCCGACCGAGCGCGTAGCTGGCGAGGCCGAGTCCGTGCCGGGCCCACGCCTCGATCGGCGCCGGCACCGAGCCGGTCAGGACGGTCGTGAACGCCTCGCGCGCGCGCGCAGCGTCGCCCAGGCGCACCGCCGTCCAGCCGCTCGAGTGCAGCGCCCACACGCCCCACTCCTGCCGCGGGCTGTCCTGCGCGACCTGGCGGAACAGCCAGTCGGCCTCCTCGACGCGACCGAGCCGGTAGTACGTCTCGCCGAGCCAGTACCGCGCCTCGCGCAGGGTGTCGCGGTCGCTGCCGGGCTTGGCGGCGCTCTCCAGGGCCTTGGCCGCGTCGTCGTACTCGGCGCGCTGGAACCGAGCGCGGCCGCACTCGAGCGACTCCGACGCCACGCCGGTCCACGCCCCGATGCAGGGCAGCGTGCGCGGCGCCGGGATGAGGGCCACGGGCTTGTCGCCGGCCGGCACGCTGAGCGCGGCCAGCGGCAACGCTGGCAGCTCGGCCGGCGCCGGCGGCAGCGGCGCGTTGGCGAGGACCGGCGGCTTGTCGAGCGGCGCGGCGACGAACGGCACCAGCGGGGCCAGATCGGGCGGCGGCGGCAGGAACGGCCGTGGCGTGGCCGCGACCAGGCCCAGCCAGACGGCGCCGAGGACGAGCGCGCGCCTCACGACTTCCGCCCCGCGGGCTTGTCGGCGGGCTTGGCCGGCTCCGAGCGCTTGGGCTGAGCCGGGGGCGTCGTGGACTTCGGGAGCATCGCTTTCATGGCCGTCACGCGCTCACGCGCCCAGTCGCGCAGGGTCGAGTCGGGGCATCGGCTGGCGACGGCCTCGTAGGCGGTCAGCGCCGCTTTCCACTCCTTCTGCTCCTCGCGCGCCAGCCCCAGGCCGGCCAGCGCGCGATAGCGCACGCCGGCCTCGACGTCGCTGATGGCGCCCACCGACTCGAACGCCTTGGCCGCCTGGGGAACACGTTTCAGCTTGAGCTCCGACTCGCCCACGATCAGCCACCCCTCGGCGCGCACGGCGTCGTCCTCGCTCTGCGCCGCGGTCTGGCCGAGCGCACCGGCGTCCTTGTAGTTCTTCTGCTTGAAGGCGGCCTGGGCGTGGGCGAGGGCGAGTTGCCGGGTGAGCGGATGGTCGGGGAACTGCGCCTTGAGCTTGCGCCAGGCGGTGTCGGCGTCCTTGGGACGCGACAGGCGCGTGGCAATCTGGGCGGCTTCGGAGAGCCCCTCGGCCGTCGGCGGGTTCTGTTCCATCAGGGCCTTGTAGGACTCGGCCAGCTCCTCGCGGTCGCCGTACTTGCCGAGCACCTGCGTCACGAGACGCCGGGCCGCCGGCGTCTGCTCGTGGCCGGGGTTGGCGGCCACGAACGCGCGCAGGTCGGCGAGGCCCCCGCGCGGGTCGCCGTTGTTCACCTTGACCCAGCCCAACAGGTATTGGGCGTCGGGGATGAGCTTGGAGCTGGGATATTTCGCCGGGAAGGTGGCGAGCAGCGGCTGCGCCTCACCCACCCGCTTGAGGTCGACGAGGCCGCGAGCCAGCTGATACGTCGCGGCGGGGGCCAGCGCGTGCTCGGGCCAGGTGCCGAGGAAGTCGCGCAGCGCGGTGACCGCGGCCTCCGGTCGCTTCAGCTCCAGCTCGCACAGCGCCCGGCCGTAGAGCGCGTCGGGGGCCAGCGGCGAGGCGGCGTCGGTGCGCACGACCTCGTCGTACGCGGTGCGCGCCTCGGCGAAGCGCTTGAGCCTCAGCAGCGCCTCGGCCTGCCAGAGCTTGGCCTCCAGCAGCTCGGCCGGTGTCGTGAGCGCGCTCGCCGCGCGCGTGAACGCCTCCAGCGCCGACTGGGAGTCGTTGAGGGCCAGGCGGGCCTTGCCGAGCATCATCAGAGCGCGCGGCTGCCGCCGATCGCTGGGATACTGCGCGACGAACCGCTCGAGGACACGGCGGGCGACGGGATAGAACTGGTCGGCCAGGGCGCGCTCACCGACCATGTACAGACGCTCGCCCTCGTCGAGCGCCGACGCCGGAGCGACCGCGATCATCAGCAGGAGGAGCGCTGCGAGGTTCGGAACCATCGCCAGGCGGCGCTTCATGCCACCGAGCGTAGCACGGCCATAGTAAAGTCAGGGCGTGCGTTTGTGCGTTTTCGACCTCGACCACACCCTCGTCCACACCCCGCTGGACCTGGCGGCGATGGCGCTGGACATCCGCGCGATGCTCGAGGCGCGGTGCGGTCCCCTGCCGGCCCCCCCGGACCGCTATCGCGTGGGCGAGCTGATCCGCTGGTGCCAGGACCACGCGCCCCACGTCGAGGCGCCCCTGTGGGAGATCGCGCTCGACCACGAGCGGCAGGCCATGGCCATCGCCACGCTGATGCCCGGCGCCCGTGCGGCGATCGAGGGCGCGCGCGCGGCCGGCTTCGCCACCGCGGTGTGGACGAACAACGCGCGCGAGGTCACGGGCGTGGCGCTGGAGCGCTTCGGCCTGCTCCCCGTGCTCGATCTGGTGGTCACGCGTGACGAGATGCGCGCGCTGAAGCCCGATCCCGACGGCTGGCGCGTCATCAGCGAGCACTTCGGCGCCCACCACGACGCGCTCGTCGTCGGCGACTCCTGGGTGGACGGCGTCGCCGCCACGGCCGCCGGCATCCCGTTCGTCGCCTACCGCGCCAAGGAAGAGGACCTCACGCGCTGGAACATCACCCCCGTCGCCCGCCTCACCGACCTCGCCGCCCTCCCCGGGTGGCTCCACACCCGCGTGAGAGGCGCGTAACCTGGACCTCTTCGACCAATCTCCCAGCGCCTCTGAGCCCGCCCCGGCCGGCCCGCTGGCCGACCGCATGCGGCCGCGCTCGCTCAACGACGTCGTGGGGCAGGAGCACCTGCTGGGGCCGGGGCGCGTCCTGCGCGTGGCGATCGAGCGCGGCGAGCTGCACTCGATGATCCTGTGGGGGCCGCCGGGCTCGGGCAAGACCACGCTGGCCTCGCTGATGGCCCACGTGGCCGGCGCGCGGTTCGTCGCCTTCTCCGCCGTGCTCTCCGGCGTGAAGGAGATCCGTCAGGTCGTCGCCGAGGCGGAGGCCGAGCGGGCGCGGCGGCGGCCGCGGACCATTCTGTTCGTCGACGAGATCCATCGCTTCAACCGCGGCCAGCAGGACGCCTTCCTGCCCCACGTCGAGAAGGGCACGATCGTGCTCGTGGGCGCCACCACCGAGAACCCGTCGTTCGAGGTGAACGGAGCCTTGCTCTCGCGCTGCCGCGTCTACGTGCTGCGCGGGCTCACCGAGGACGACCTGGTGACGATCATGCGGCGCGCGCTGGCCGACGGCGAGCGCGGGCTGGCGGCCCTCGGCGCCGAGGTGACCGACGCGGCGCTGCGGCTCATCGCCCGCCTGGCCAACGGCGACGCGCGCTCGGCGCTCAACATCCTGGACCTGGCCGTGCAGATGGCGCCGGAGGCCGGCGGCCGGCGCGCGGTCAGCGACGCGATGATCCGCGAGGCGGCCCAGCGCAAGACGCTGCTCTACGACAAGAGCGGCGAGGAGCACTACAACCTGATCTCGGCGCTGCACAAGTCGCTGCGCGACTCCGACGCCGACGCCGCGCTCTACTGGATGACGCGCATGCTCGACTCCGGCGAGGACCCGCTCTACGTCGCCCGCCGGCTGGTGCGCTTCGCCTCCGAGGACGTCGGCAACGCCGACCCGCAGGCCCTGACGCTCACGCTGGCCGCCAAGGAGGCCTACGATTTCCTCGGCTCGCCGGAGGGCGAGCTGGCGCTGGCCCAGGCCACGCTCTACCTGGCCCTGGCTCCCAAGTCGAACGCCGCCTACGTGGCGTTCAACGAGGCCAAGGCCGACGTGCAGGAGCGGCCGGCCGAGCCCGTCCCCCTGCACATCCGCAACGCGCCGACGGCGCTCATGCGCGATCTCGAGTACGGCAAGGGTTACCAGTACGCGCACGACGCTCCCGACGCGCACGTCGACCAGGAGCACCTGCCCGAGGCCCTGCGGGGTCGCCGCTACTACCGGCCCGTCGAGCGGGGCCTGGAAGTCGAGCTGGCGCGGCGCCTGGCCGAGTGGCAGCGGCGCCGGGCGCGGGGCCGCGAGTGACTCTCGTGGAACCGGGTGACGCTGGGGATTGCGCCTGGGCGCCGCGCGGGCGCCCCAGCATGGCTCGCCTGTCGCCGTAACTCGCTCCGAGCCCGGCTCGCTCGACCCCCCATCCCCCAAGGGGGCTGGGGCGCGACCGAGTTGAATCGTGGGCGGCTCGCGAGCCGGGCCCTGCGCTCGAACGGCGACGACGGCTCGCCATGATGGGGCGCCCGCGCGGCGCCCAGGCGCAATCCCCAGCGTCACCCGATCCCACGAGGGTCACTCGGTCGCTCGCTGGCACCGGCCTTGCGCTCTGCAAGAGCTGGAGGATTCGTCATGAGGCGCTCCCTGACCGTTCTCGCCCGCGTCGCGCTCGCCCCTGTCGCGCTCGGCATCGTCGCGCTATCGGACGGGACGGCGCTGGGCGAGCCTGGTGATCCGCACGTGGTGCAGGGCACGCTCGAGTGGCCGGCCGCCGCGGCGGCTGACGTGCCCTTCATCGTGATCCGCAGCGACGACGGGCGGGCGTACTGTGCTGATCTCACCGCGGCCCAGCGCCGCATGCCCGGCGCGCTGGCGCTGGGCACCCGGGTTTCCCTGCTGGGCATCGAGGGCGCCCGTCCGCACGAGTTGACGGCGATGGTGGTCGGCGCGGGCGACGCGTCGTCGCTGGGCCTGGCGCCAGCGTTCACGTCGGCATCGTCCGGCTCGCCGGCAGTGACGGCGGGGGCGCCGCCGACACCGGCGGCTGCGACCGACTCGATGTGGCGAATGGACGGCGTCGTGCAGTCGGTGAGCGGCACGAGCGTCACGCTGCGCGCGGCCGATGCAAGCACGCTGACGGTGGACGTGTCGAACCTGAGCCAGGGGACGCTCCAGGCGCTGCGCCCGGGCGAGCAGGTCTCGCTGTTCGGCGTGCCGCGGCCCGATCAGCGGCTCGTCGCCAACGGCTATATCCAGAGCGACACGGTGCCGCCGGCCGCCTCGCCGCCGATGCCGCGCTGAAGGCGGCGGGTCGGCGCACTTCGGGGCTCACGCGCGGCGAAGGCAGACTGCTACAATCCGACTCATGCCGCGCGTGGGTGTGATCTTCGGCGGGCGCTCCGGCGAGCACGAGGTGTCGCTGGCCTCCGCCGCCTCGGTCATCGCCGCGCTCGAGCAGCGCGGCCATCGCGTGGTGCCCATCGGCATCGCGCGCGACGGGCGCTGGGTCGTCGGCGGTGATCCCATGCGCGCCCTGGCCGAGCAGGCGCGGGGGGCGCTGCCCAGCGGGGACGAGACGGGCGCCGTCAAGAAGGCGCTGGCCGACCGCGCGGAGGGGGTGCTGAGTGACACCGCCGCCTCGCTCGTGCGCTCCGAGCCGGCCGGCAGCGTGCCCACCGAGCTGCGCCAGGGCCTCGACGTCGTCTTCATCGCGCTGCACGGCCCCTACGGCGAGGACGGGACGATCCAGGGGCTGCTCGAGGTCGCCGATATCCCCTACGTCGGGGCCGGCGTGCTGGCCTCCGCCGTCGGCATGGACAAGGTGACGATGAAGACGGTGTTCCGCGCCCACGGCCTGCCGATCGTCGAGCACGTGGTCGTCATGCGCCGCGACTGGCGCGAGCGGCCCGGGCCCATCGCCGCCGAGATCGCCGGGGCGATCGGCTTTCCCTGCTTCGTCAAGCCGTCCAATCTCGGCTCCAGCGTGGGCATCAGCAAGGTGAAGACGGCCGCCGAGCTGCCGGCCGCGCTCGACCTGGCCGCGCGCCACGATCGCAAGCTGGTCGTCGAGCGGGGCGTGCGGGCGCGCGAGATCGAGGTGAGCGTGCTCGGCAACGACGCGCCCCAGGCCTCGCTGCCCGGCGAGATCGTCTACGCGGGCGAGTGGTACGACTACGCGACCAAGTATGCCGAGGGCCAGGCGCGCCTGGTGTGCCCGGCCCCGCTCACGCCGGAGCTGACCCGCGGGTTCCGCGAGCTGGCGGTGGCGGCGTTCCGCGCCATCGACGCCGCCGGCATGGCCCGCGTCGACTTCTTCCTCGAGGGCAACCGGATCCTCGTGAACGAGATCAACACGATCCCCGGCTTCACCTCGACGAGCGGCTACGCCCGGATGTGGGAGGCCTCCGGCCTGGCCTATCCCGATCTGGTCGAGCGCCTCATCGAGCTCGCCCTGGAGCGCCACCGCGAAAAGTCCGGGTAGCGTGACGGTCCTGATCGCCGGCGGCGGCACGGGGGGTCACACGAGCCCCGGCCTCGCCGTCGCGGCGCTGCTGCGCCGGCGCGGCGTGGCCCACGCCTGGGTCGGCAGCCGCGACGGCGTGGAGGCGCGACGGGCCGTCGAGGAGGGCATTCCCTACCATCCGATCCCGACCGGCAAGCTGCGCCGCTACTGGGCCTGGCGCAACATCACCGACCTGGCGATCAACGTCCCCGCGGGCATCCTGGGCGCCCACCGGCTGCTGCGCCGGCTGCGCCCGCGCGTCGTGCTGGCCACCGGCGGGTTCGTCGCGTTGCCGGTCGTGCTGGCCGCAGGGCTGGCGCGCGTGCCCGTGGTCGTCCACGAGCAGACGGCGGTGCCCGGCCTGGCCAACCGTGTCGCCGCCCGGCGCGCCCGCCGCGTCGCGGTGACGTTCGCGCAGAGCGCGCGCCACTTCCCCGCCGACCGCGTCGTCCTCACCGGCAACCCGCTGCGCCCGGAGCTGCGCGCCGGCTCCCGCGCCGACGCGGTGGCGCGCTTCGGTCTGGATCCGGCCCTGCCGCTCGTCTACGTCACGGGCGGCGCGCTGGGCGCGCACGCCATCAACCGCGCGGTGGGCGAGATCGTGGGCGAGTTGCTGGCCCAGGCCCAGGTGATCCACCAGTGCGGCGACAACCCGACCACCGGCGACCACGCCTGGCTGCGGGGCCTGCGCGAGGCGCTGCCGCCGGCGCTCGCGCGCCGCTACACGGTGCTGCCCTGGGTGGGGCCCGAGCTGGCCGGCATCTACGCGACGGCCGCGCTCGTGGTCACGCGCTCGGGGGCCGGGACGGTGAACGAGTGCTGTCAGCTCGGCCTGCCGGCCCTCTACATCCCGATGCCGGGAGCCAGCGGCGACGAGCAGACCGCCAACGCGCGCCTGGTCGGCCAGGCCGGCGGCTGCGCCATCGCGCCCCAGGCCTCGCTCACCCCGGCGTTGCTGCTCGAGCGCATCCGCGGCCTCCTCGCCGATCCGGCGCGGCTGAAGGGCATGGGCGAGCGCGCTCGCACGCTGGCCGTCCCCGACGCCGCCGAGCGCCTCGTCGACCTGCTGCTCGAGGTCGCCGCGTGAGCGCGCTAGCGGCGCGCCGGCAGATCGTAGGCCAGCGGGCAGCGCTCGCAGCGCGCCACGACGCGGCAGTGGCTCTTGGCCACGGCGACGAGCAGCGCGTGGAGCTCGTTGAACAGCGCGGGATCCGAGGGCAGGTGCGCTTCCAGAAATGCCCGCGCCTGCTCGTAGCCGGCCCCGCGCGGCAGCAGCCGATGGCGGACCAGCACGCGGCGGGTGTAGGCGTCGGCGACGAAGACCGGCCGCCCAGCGGCGTAGAGCAGGATCGCGTCGGCCGTTTCCGGCCCCAGCCCCGGCACCGCGAGCATCTCGCGGCGCAGCGGGGCCAGGGCGGCCCGGCGCATGCCGCGGAAATCGCCGCCCCAGCGCTCCAGCAGCCAGGCCGTGAAGTCGTGGAGGCGACGCGCCTTGAGCCGGTAGGTGCCGGCCGGGCGCACGAGCTCGCCCAGCGCGGCGACGTCCACCCGGGCCAGTCGCCTCGGATCGAGCAGGTGTCGGCCACGCAGCGTGGCCAGCGCGCGGGCGGCGCCCGTCCAGGCCGTGTGCTGCGTGAGAATCGCACCCACGGCCACCTCGAACGGCGTCCGGGCCGGCCACCAGCCCTGCGGGCCGTGGTGGGCCAGCAGCGCGCGGTACAGGCGCAGCAGACGCGCCTTGACCGGATCGCGCGGCGGACCGGGGATCCGGCGCCACGCGGTCAGTACGGGGCGGCCTGAGCCGATGCTGGGCGTCATCCTCTTGCTCCAGAGCCTGGTGCTGGCGATCTCCGGGCCCGCGACGTCACCCGAGTATCTCCCGCTGCGTGTCGCCGAGGCCGAGGGCTACTACACCCGCGAGGGGCTCAGCGTGGTCGTGCGCACGACGCGGGCGGAGCCGGGCGCCGCCGAGGCGCTGGTGCAGGGCCAGGCCGATCTGGTCGCCACCTCGGTCGACGCGATCCTGCGCTTCGGCCCCCGCACGGTCGGCCAGAGCCCGCGCCTGGTATTCGGTCTGACGGCGGCGCCGCCGGTGGCGCTGCTGGTGCCGACCTCGCAGGCCGGGATCGTCAAGTCGCTGAACGACCTGGCCGGCACGCGGGTGGGGCTGTCGAGCCCGGGCGCGCCCGAGCATGCGTGGTTCGGCTGGCTGCTGGCCCGGATCGGGCTCAGCGTGGCGCAGATGTGGGTCGTGAGCTACGGCAGCCGCGGACTCGTGGCCGCGGTGGAGAGCGGGGACGTTCATTCGGGGCTCGTCCACGAGCCCGCCGCCTCGCGGCTCGTGGCGGAGGGCCGCGCCCACGTGCTCGCCGACCTGCGCACACCGGCCGCCGTGGCGCAGTTGCTCGGCACGCCAACCGTGAACGCGGCGGTCTTCGTGCGGACCGACCGGCGGCCACGTGATCGTGATCTGACCGCCTTCGCCCGGGCCGTGCTGGCCGCCGAGCGACGCATCGCCACGGCCAAGCCGGAGGAGCTGGCCGCACGGCTCGGTCAGCGGGTGGCGGCACCGGCCGACGAGTTCGCGGCCCGGCTGGAGGCCACGCGACGGATCTACCTGACCGACGGGCTCGTGGGCCCCGAGCAGCTCCGCGAGACGCTGACGCTGATCCGGGCCTTCCAGCCCCTGCCCATCACGAGCCGCGTGCCGTCGCCGGAGGAGATGCTCCACGTCGAGCCCTTGCGGCGCGCCCTCAGCGCACCGGTGGAGCGCTGACCGGCACGCCGAAGTCTGCCAGCAGGCCCGCGGTCTCCTCGAGGGGGAGCCCGACCACGTTGCTGAAGGAGCCCTCGAGCCCCGCGACCAGCGCGCCGCCACGGCCCTGGATGGCGTAGGCGCCGGCCTTGTCCAGCGGCTCTTCCGTCGCCACGTAGGCCTCGATCTCGGCCTCGCCGTACTCGGCCATCCGCACGCGGCTCACCACCGCCGTCGCCCGGCAGCGGCCCGTGCCCGCGTCCACGACGGCGACGCCGGTGATCACCTCGTGCTCACGCCCGCACAGCCGCCGCAGCATGGCTCGCGCCTCGTCCGGTCCCGCCGGCTTGCCCAGCACCGCTTCGTCGATCACCACGATCGTGTCGGCGCCGAGCACCACGCCCTCACCGACGCGCGCGGCCACCGCGAGCGCCTTGTCGAGCGCCAAGCCGGCGGCGGCAGCGGCCGGCGGCCCAGGGGCAAGCGCCTCCTCCAAGTCACTGGGGATGACGCGGAAGTCGGGGCAGAGCGAGCGCAGCAACTCTCGCCGCCTAGGTGAGGCGGAAGCCAGGATGAGGACCGCACCGTGGGTGGTCACGCGCGTTCCCGGCCCGTGATCTGGGCGGCGGCGCGACAGGGTCCCCTTCGGTTCCGCGTGAGACCACCCGGTGCGCGAGGGGATGGTCGGAGCCTGGTCCTAGGTGTGGCCCTACACGATCGAAGCCAACGGAACCTCAGGGGACCCTGTCGCCCCGCCGCCCAGATCACGGGCCGGGAACGCGCGTGACCACGCCGGCGAGTCGCGCTACTAGGTGACGATCAGCGGGTGGGCGTCGGTGACGACGCGCGTCTGCGCGTCGATGGCCGCCCGGATGTGCCTGGGCAGGTGGAACGCGTGCTGGTGCGTCTGTCCGTCCCAGTAGCCCATCGGGCCCTTCACCCGCTCGGCGATGAGCCGGTCGATGGTGGCGACGTCCTGGCGGCAGGGATCGACCTTCTTGGTGGCGGTGATGAACCCCCACGGCGTGCCGAAGCACGACATGAAGGTCTGGTAGCCGGCGACCACCGGGAACACCTCGCGCAGGGTCCGGTTGATGCTCGAGAAGAAGTCGAGCTCGCCCAGCTTGGTCATGCCGGCCTGCAGGGTCAGGGCCCCGCCGGGGGTGAGACGGTCGCGGACCAGCGTGTAGAACTCCTTGGTGAACAGCAGGCACGCCGGGCCTTCCTCGAGCGGCTCGACCAAGTCGATCGTGATGAAGTCGAAGCGCTCGGAGGTTTTTTCCAGGTAGGCCCGGGCGTCCTCGTGGCGGAGCTCGGAGCGCGTGTCCTCGAACGCGCCCTGGTGCATCTCCGGCAGGTGCTTCTTGCACAGCTCGACCACCTCGCCGTCGATGTCGACCATGACGGCGCGGCGGATGGAGGGATAGCGGAGCATCTCGCGCAGCGTGGCGCCCTCACCGCCGCCGATGACCAGCCCGGTCTCGGGGGCCCGCTCCGAGGCCAGCATGCCCGGGTGGACGAGCGCCTCGTGGTAGATGAAGTCCTCGGCCTGGCTGGACTGGATCCGCCCGTCGAGCACCAGGACCTTGCCGTAGGGGTGGGTGTCCATGATCTCGGCGTGCTGGAACTTCGTCTGGGCCTCCACGATGGTGCGCCGGATGGCGTGCATGTGGCCCTCGACGGCCGTGGTGGGCTCGAAGAACCACTTGTAGGACTGCGGGGTGATCAACTGACGGGGACCGGGCTCTTGTTCACGATCGGGACCGCGGAGTTGAGGAACATCCCCCGCTGCAGCTCGACGACCGAGGCGCGCCCGGCGCCGAACTGCTCGACCAGGTAGTTGGCCGCGACCTCCGGCTGGAGCACGTCGCCGCAGGAGAAGATGTCGACGGCGGCGAACCGGTATTCCGGCCAGGTGTGGATCGACAGGTGGGACTCGGCGATGACGACGACACCACTGATGCCGAACGGGTTGAACTCGTGAAACACCACGTCGACGATGGTGGCCTGGGCCCGTTTTGCCGCTTCGACGAGGGCGCCCTTGACGGCTTCCAGGTTGTTGATGGCGTCCGAATCGCAGTCGAACAACTCGAGAAGCAGGTGCCGCCCCAGCGCGTTCAATCCACTGACCCCCCTTTGTTCGATCCGGCCATCTACCGCACCTCACTTGCGACGCTCCGGTTCGCGTCGCCGCTCAGTGGCGAAAAAATTTCTCGCCACCGACAAAATCTGTTTCACTCTAGGGTCCGCTCACCTTCATTGCAAGAAAAAAACGCGTTCCGCCGCCGTGTTCCAACCCGTCGCGCGGCGACGCGCCCCGATCGCGCCGCGCCGGTCACGACGACGCGTGCGCGGCGCCGCGCCGCCGCGGGCCGCACCGAGCGTGTCGGCGCGTCACTTTTCCCTTGCGTTCGCTCGACGGGCCAGTAGAGTGACCAAAGAATTTCGCTCCGCCTTGAGCGGCGGCACAGTGATTGGAGGCGAGATCCCACGGTGAGGAGGAACGCATGACGAAGACGGTGACGATGGCGGCGGCAACGGCGGGCCACGCTGAGGGCGGCACCACGCTCAACGCGTTCGACAATGCGCTGCTCGCGGCCGGTATCGGCAACATCAACCTCATCAAGGTCTCGAGCATCCTGCCTCCCGACGTGCCGGTCATCGAGCTGCCCAAGATCAAGCCCGGCGCCCTGATCCCCACGGCCTATGCCGCCATCACGAGCGAGACGCCCGGCGAGACGGTCGCCGCCGCGGTCGGCTACGCCGTCCCCGACGACCCGGCCAAGAACGGCGTCATCATGGAGTTCCACGGGGTGGCGTCCCGGGCCGAGGCCGAGCGGCAGATCCACCTGATGCTGGAGGAAGCGTTCCGGACCCGCGGCGAGGTCATCCGCGAGCGGGCGGTCTTCGCCGTCGAGCACACGGTGGAGCGGGTCGGCTGCGCGCTGGCCGCGATCACCCTGCTGGCGGACGAGGACCTCGTCTAGCTCGGACGCGGCAGCCGCGCCCGGCGGGATGCGCCCGGTCTCCCCACGCTTCATCGCCTGCGAGCGCTCGCTCGCGGACGGCCGGATCATCATCTACGGCATCCCGTTCGAGGGCCGGGTCAATCTCCGCAAGGGGGCCGATACCGGCCCGCTCGACCTGCGCGTCGCCTCCGACTCCATCGAGACCTACTCGCCCTGGGCCGAGCGCGACCTGGAAGACCTGGCGCTGGCCGACATCGGCGACTGCGAGCTGCCGCGCGACGCCTCGCCCCGCGAGCAGCTCGACGCGGCCCGCAAGCAGATCGCCGGCTGGTGGCGACCCGGGCTCATCCCCTTCATGCTGGGCGGTGACCACACAGCCACCGTCCCCGTCATCGAGGCGCTGGCGCCGTCGTTCCCCGAGCTGCGCATCCTGCAGCTCGACGCCCACCCCGACACGCGCGAGGAGTTCCTGGGCGAGCGGTACAACTACGCCTCGGCCATGGCCCGGGTGATGGACGTCGTGGAGCCGGCGCGCGTGTACCAGGTGGGCATGCGGACCGGCTCGCGGGAGGAGTACCAGAATCGCCGGCCGAACTTCTACCCGGTGCTGGCCGGGCACCCGGTCGACGTCGTCCGCCAGCTCATGCCCCAGCTGCGGCGCCACCCGCTCTACGTGACGATCGACGTCGACGTGCTCGACCCGGCCGAGGCGCCGGGGACCGGCTCACCGGAGCCCGGCGGCCTGCGGGTGCCCGAGCTGCTGGAGATCGTCCGGATGCTGGGCGACTGCCAGGTCATCGGCGGCGACCTGGTCGAGGTCACCCACGCCTGGGACCCGAGTGGGCGCACCGGCATTGCCGCGTCCTGGATCATCCGCGAGGCGCTGCTGACGTGGTGGGGCGACCTCCGGTGACGCTGCGCGCGCACCGCCGGGAGCGCGAGTACACCGCCCCCCGGCTGTACGAGATCGCCTTCGACATGAACCGCAAGGGCGAGGTCGACTTCCTCGTCCACTGCTTCAAGCGCTTCGCCCGGCGGCCGGTCCGCCGGGTGCTCGACATCGCCTGCGGCACCGGGCCGCACCTCGTCCGCCTGGCCGAGCGGGGCTACCGCATGACCGGGCTCGATCTGTCCAAGCGGAACATCGAGTTCCTCGGCGAGCGCCTGGCGGACAAGGGGCTGGCCGGCGATCTGGTCGTCGGCGACATGACGGACTTCCGCCTGGCCCGGCCGGTCGACGCCGCCATCTGCATGCAGGACTCGCAGGGGCACCTGCTCACCAACGCCCAGCTGCTCGGCCACCTGCGCAGCGTCGCGCGCAACCTGCGGCGGGGCGGGCTCTACATCTTCGATCGCTACATGGCGTCGTCGTGGACCAACCCGGCGCGGTCGTGGTCGTGGTCGCGGCGGCGGGGCGGCCTGATCGTGCGCGCCTCGTTCTCGGCCCTGAACGACGTCGATCCGGTGTCGCAGGTCTTCAAGGAGAAGATGACGCTGGAGGCGGTGGAGAACGGCACCCGGCGCGTCTACCGGCAGACCCACATGTCGCGCATGGTCTTCCCCCAGGAGTTGCGCGGCCTGGTGGAGCTGGCCGGCGGGTTCGAGTTTGTGCAGTGGTTTTTCGGCTTCAAGCCGCACCAGGTCCTCGAGAAGTCGCGGCACCCGCTGCTCATGGTGGTTGTCCTCCGGCGTACCTGATCGCGGGCCGCCTCAACGGGCCGCCGAAAAGCGGCCATCTGCTTCGTTGGCTCTGCGCTCCTCGCTGCGGCGTACTCGGAGTACGCCTCGCTCCGGTGCTCGCGCCGCCGCGCATCTGGCCACTTTTGGGCGGCCCTGACCGCCAGACGACAGATCCCCGAGAGAGAAATCAGAGAGAGAAGATAGATCTCAGAGATGGCGAAACGAGGAGCGGTTCTCAGGCTGAAGAAGGGGCGCGAGGAGCGGGCGCGCGTACACCCTTGGCTGTTCAAGGGGGACGTGGCGGACGCCAGCGACGTCGAGGCGGGCTCGCCGGTCACCGTGATCGATGCGGCGGGGCGGTTCGTCGGGCGGGGGTTGTTCAATTCTCGGCCGGCGCTGTGCTGCCGCATCGTGACGTGGCGCGACGAGGCGATCGACGCGCGGTTCCTTGCGCGGCGCCTGGCGGCGGCGGTGGACGCCCGGGTGAGAGACGGCGCGGTGCCCGAAGTCGCCCGGCTGGTGTGGAGCGAAGCCGACGGGCTGCCGGGGCTGGTGGTCGATCGTTACGGCCCGGTGCTGGTGCTGCAGGCGCTGACGCTCGGCATGGCGCGACTGCAGCGCGACCTGGTGGCGGGACTGCGCGGCCGCCTCGGCGACCTGGCCGTCTTCGCCGTCGGCGACCCCGTCGTGGCGCAGATCGAGGGCTTCGAGCCTGTCACGGACTGGGTGGATCGCCCGGGGCCGGACGAGGTCGTCGTTGATGAGGGCGGCGTGCGCCTGGCGGTGCGCCCGGGTACGGGCCACAAGACCGGCGTCTATCTCGACCAGGCCGACAACCGCGCGCGAGTCGCCGCGACGGCCGGGGACGGTGACGTCCTCGACGTCTTCGCCTACACCGCCGGGTTCGCCTGCCACGCGCTGCGGGCCGGGGCCCGCCGGGCCGTGTGCGTGGAGTCTTCGGCGGAGGCGATCGCCGGCGCCCGCCGCAACCTGGAGCTGAACGGCCTCGCCGACCGCGCGGAGATCCGCGCGGTCAACGCCTTCGACGAGCTCCGTCGCCTCGACCGCGGGCGTGATCGCTTCGACCTCGTCGTCCTCGATCCCCCGCCCTTTGCCCGCAGTCGTTCCGTCCTGGCCGACGCCCTGCGTGGCTACAAGGAGATCAACCTCCGCGCGATGCGGCTGCTGGCTCCCGGCGGCCGCCTGGCCACGTTTTCCTGCTCCTACCACGTCGACGACACGACGTTCGAGGCCACCTGCCGCGACGCTGCCGCGGACGCCGGCGTCCGCCTCCGCGTCGTCGCCCGCCTCGGCCCGGCCGCTGACCACCCCGTCTTGCTGACGGCCCCGGAAACGCGCTATCTCAAGGGCCTCCTGCTGCAAGCCCTCTGAGCTACCAGGCGCGCGTCTCGCCGTGGCGCAGCACCCAGACGCGATCGTCGCCCAGCCCGAGCCGCCGCGCCTCGGCCCGTAGCCGCTCCGGCGGCTCCGCCGGCGGCTCGTCGGAGAGGTCGAACGTCCCCCAGTGCATGGCCACGAAGTGCTGCGCCCGCACGTCGGCGAAGATCCGCAGCGACTCCTCGGGCGTCGTGTGCGTGAACTGCATGATGCTCGCCGGCGTGTACGCGCCGATCGAGATCGCGGCCAGGTCGAAGGGGCCCAGGCGGGCGCCGATCGCCCGGAAGTACGGCGTGTAGTAGCCGGTGTCGCCGGCGAAGAACGCGCGGCGCTCGCGGCCGGCGATCGCCCAGCCGCCCCACAGGCGGTTGTTCAGCTCGAAGAACGAGCGCGCCGACCAGTGCTGGACCGGCACGAAGGTGAGCGTGAGCCCACGCTCCACCCGGCTGTCCCACCAGTCGAGCTCGACGACGTCGGTGACGCCGAGCTTGGCGAACCAGGCCCCCAGGCCGAGCGGCACGTAGAAGCGCGGCCGGTGGGCGGCGGCCAGGCGCCTCACCGTCGCCTCGTCGAGGTGATCGAAGTGGTCGTGCGAGATCAGCACCACGTGGATGGGCGGCAGGTCCTCGAGGCGCAGCCCGGGCGGCGTCAGGCGCCGGGGACCGGCGAAGCGCACCGGGCTGGCGCGCTCCGACCACTGCGGGTCGGTGAGCACGTTCACGCCGTCGAGCTGGATCAGCAGCGTGGCGTGGCCGACCCAGGTGATGGTCGGCGCGGTGGCGTTGGCGCGCAGGGCCGCCCCGTCGTTGGCCACGCGAGGCAGGTCCAGCGTGCGGGGCGTGAAGGTGGAGGCCCAGATGCGCCGCGCGAAGAACGTGGTGCGCGTCCACAGCGGGGGCCGGGCGAATGTGGGATCGGCGTTGGCGAAGCCGCGCTCGCGATGGTGGGCGGGGGCGCCGGGGACGGGGCCGCCGACGCCGCTGCAGCCGGCCAGGGTCAGCAGCGCCAGGACGAGCGACGCCAGCCTCAGGCGATCTCCCCCTCGGGCAGCTCGATCGTGAAGACGGCGCCCCGGCGGTCCAGCCGGTTGGCACCGCGCAGCGTCCCCTTGTGCTCGGCGACGATGCCGTAGGAGACGGACAAGCCCAGCCCGCTGCCTTCTCCGGGCGGCTTGGTGGTGAAGAACGGGTCGAACAGCCGCGGCAGCGCCTCGGGCGAGATGCCGTGGCCCGTGTCGAGCAGCTCGATGGCCACCATCCCGCCGACCGACCGTACGCGGACGGTCAACAGGCGATCGTCGGCCTGCTGGAGCATCGCCTGATGGGCGTTCTGCGCCAGGTTGAGGATGACCTGCTGGATCTGATTCTCGTCGGCGAACACGGTGCCGCACGGGCCGAAGTCGGTGATGACCTCCACGCGATCCTGCTCGAACTGGTAGGCCTTGAGCTCGAGCACGCGCTGGACCTGCTCGACCAGCGAGCACGGGCGGCGCTCGGGCGGATAGTGCCGCGAGAAGAGCAGGAGGTTCTGGACGATGCGGGCGGCCCGCGACGCCTCGTCGGAGATGATCATGAGCCGGGAGCGGACGTGCGGGGTGACCTCACGGTGGTCGAGCAGCAGGTGCGCCTGGCCCAGGATGGTGGTGAGCGGATTGTTGATCTCGTGGGCCACGCCCGAGGCCAGCTCGCCCACCGCCGAGAGCTTCTCCACGTGGACGAGCTGAGCCTGGGTCCGCTTGAGCTCCTCGATCTGGCGCAGCGTCTCGGCGTGCAGGCGGGCGTTGTCGAGCGCCGTGCCGATCTGATCGGCGGTGGCCTCCACCAGCACCACCTCCCGCCCCTCGAACGGCTCGCCGTGCTGGCGGCCGAGGGACAGCGTGCCGAGCCGGCGGCCCCGGCTGTTGATGGGCACGCTCAGGAAGGCCCGCATGTGCTCCCGCCGTACGACCGCCTTGGCCGCCGGCAGCAGGTTCGGCGACTCCGCCACGTTCTTGAGGTTCAGCGTACGCCCGGTGGCCGCCACGCGCCCGATCAGGCCCTGGCCGACGACGAGCAGCTGGTTGATCTGGCGCAGCTCCGGCGACAGCCCGCGATCGCCCCGCAGGTGCAGCGTGGCGCCGTCCTCGGAGAGGAGGTGCAGGCTGGAGATCTCGTGGCCGGTCACGTGCGTCAGCGCGTCGAGCGCGGTCCGCAGCACCTCGTCGACGTCGAGCGAGCGGCTCACCGTCTCGGCGACGGTGTGCAGGATCTCGAGGTGCCGCTCCGAGCCCGAGCCCCCGCTCATGCTGGTTGCTCCGTTCCGTCCGGCGCGCCGCCGGCGGCGAGGTCGGGCCGGTCGCGCAGCACCTGGCGGAACGCCGTGACCACGCGCGGCTCCCAGGCCCCGCGGTCGGTCTCGGCGGCGAGGATGTCGAGCGTCCGGGCCAGCGAGAGCGGCGCCTTGTAGGGGCGGGCCGTCCGCAGTGCGTCGAACACGTCGACCACGGCCATGATGCGGGCGCCGAACGGGATCGCCTCGCCGCGCAGCCCGTCGGGATAGCCGGAGCCGTCCCAGCGCTCGTGGTGGTGACGGATGATGGGGCGGACATCGTCGAGGGTGCGCAGACCGCGCACCAGATCGGCGCCGACGCCCGGGTGGCGATGTATCAGAATTCGCTCGGGCGCGGTGAGCGGGCCGGGGTTGAGCAGCACGCCGTCGGGCACGGCGATCTTGCCCAGGTCGTGCAGGTAGCCGCCCAGCTTGAGCGCGCGAATGAGCGGCTCCGGCACCCCGAGGGCGTGCCCCAGCGACTCGGCGTACGTCGACAGCCGCTCGCAGTGCCCGCTCGTGTACACGTCGCGCGCCTCGATGGTCGCGCCCAGGGTGACGATCACGCTCTCCGCCCGCTCGAGCTGGTCCAGCAGCGTCTTGACCCGCAGCAGCGCGCCCACCCGGGCCCGCAGCTCGAGCAGCTCGAACGGCTTGCCGAAGAAGTCGTCGGCGCCGGCGGCCAGCCCGGCCACCCGGGCGTCGAGATCCGTCACCGCGGTGAGGATGACGACCGGCAGGAGCGCCCAGCGCGGATCGGCCTTGACGCGCGCGCACAGCTCCACGCCGCTCATCGCGCCCATGTGGACGTCGGTGAGGACGAGATCGGGAGGCGTCTTCTCCAGCGCCTCCAGCGCGTCCTCGGCGGACGCGGCCGTGCGCACGGCGTAGCCGAGGCTCAGCAGCGCGTCGGCCAGCAGCGAGCGCACGTCGGGATCGTCCTCGACGACGAGGATGGTACCGGAGACGACGGGACTGGCGTGTGCCGACTGGGACATGGCTCACCGGGCCCCGCGGGCGGGCCTGCGAGTGTCCGGCCTACGCGCCGGTGCGAGCGACGGCGTCATACACGCCGTCGAGGGCTGCGTCCAGCTTAGCGGGTTCCTTGCCGCCGGCCTGCGCGAGATCTGGCCGGCCGCCGCCGCCGCCACCGACGGCGCGGGCCACCTCCTGCACGAGCTTGCCGGCGTGAAAGCGCTTGGTCAGGTCCTTGGTGACGGCCGCCACCAGGTTCACCTTGCCGTCCACCACGCCGCCGACGAGCACGATGCCCGAGCCGAGCCGCTCCCGCAGGCGGTCGGCGGCGGCGCGCAGGCCGTCGGCGTCGAGCCCGTCGAGGCGGCCGGCCACCACCGCCACGCCGTTGACCTGCCGGGCGCCGGCCACCAGGTCGTCGGCCTGCGAGCGGGCCGCCTTGCCCTGCAGCTCCTGCAGCTGCCGCTCGAGCGCGCGCTGCTCGTCGAGCAGCTTGCGCAGCCGCTGGGGCGCCTCGGCCGGCGCGATCTTGAGGATGTCGCCGATCTCGCGCAGCACGCGCTGCTGCCGCGTCACCGCCTCCACCGCCGCGGTCCCGGCCACGGCCTCGATGCGGCGGACGCCGGCCGCGACGGCGCCCTCGGTGTCGACCTTGAAGAAGCCGATCTGGCCCGTGCTGTCCAGGTGGGTGCCACCGCACAGCTCGGTGGAGAAGTCGCCGATCTTGACGACGCGCACGCGGTCGCCGTACTTCTCGCCGAACAGGGCCATCGCGCCCGAGGCCAGCGCCTCCTTGAGGTTCAGCGTCTCGTGGGTGACCGGCGTGTTGGCCTGGACCTGCTCGTTCACCAGCTCCTCGACCTGTTCGACCTCGCGGTCCTTCACCGAGCCGCCGTGCGAGAAGTCGAAGCGCAGGTGATCGGGCGCGACGAGGGAGCCGGCCTGGGCCACGTGGGTGCCCAGCACGCGGCGCAGGGCGGCGTGCAGCAGGTGGGTGCCGGTATGGTGCTGGCGCACCCCCAGGCGCCGCGGCGTCTGCACCGCGACCGCCACGTCCTCGTCGTCGTGGAAGCCGCCCGTGCGCACGGCCACGCGGTGCACGATCAGCTTGGGGCCGCGGTAGTACGTGTCGAGGATCTCCCCGCGGCCCTGCCGGCCGGCCAGCGTGCCGGTGTCGCCCACCTGGCCACCCGACTCGGCGTAGGCCGGCGTCCGGTCCAGGATCACCTCGACCTCGTCCCCGGCCGCCGCTTCCCGCACGCGCTGGGTGCCGCGCACCATGGCGAGGATGCGCGCCGGCGTCGTCAGCGTCTCGTAGCCGACGAACTGCACGGCCGGCAACTCATCACCGAGCCGCCGGTAGACACCATCGACAACAAGCTTGGCCTCACCGTCCGTGATGCTGAGAGTGCCAGTCTCCGGGGTGATGAACGTTGACCCAGCCCGCGCGCGGTCACGCTGGGCTTCCATCGCCTCCGTCCATGCACTCTCGGTGGCCTCGGTCGCCACCCAGCCGTGCTCGCCCAGCACGTCCTCGGCCAGGTCGCGCGGGAACCCGTAGGTGTCGTAGAGCGTGAACAGGAAGCGGCCGTCGATGGCGCGTCCTTGCCCATCGCCCTCGGCCTTGCGGTACTCGTCGATCCGCCGCATGCCGCTATCGAGCGTCTCGGCGAACCGCTCCTCCTCGCTGCGGACGGCGTCCTCGATGTGCCCGCGCGCTTTCACGACGTCCGGGTAGGCGGCGCCCATCGACTCCCCCACCCACGCCACCGTCTTCCAGAGGAACGGCTCGGTGAGCCCCAGGATGCGCCCGTGGCGCATGGCCCGGCGCATGATCCGGCGCAGGACGTAGCCGCGCCACTCGTTGGACGGCGTGACGCCGTCGGCAATGAGGAAGGCGGCGGTGCGGCCGTGATCGGCGATGACCCGCATGGAGACGTCGTCGTCCGCGGAGGCCCCGGGCCGCTTGCCGGCCAGGTCACCGACCTTGGCGATGAGCGGCGCGAAGAGATCGGTCTCCCAGCTCGACAGCTTGCCCTGCATCACCGCGGCGATGCGCTCGAGGCCCATGCCGGTGTCGATGGAGGGACGCGGCAGCGGGGTCATGCGGCCGGAGGCGTCACGGTTAAACTGCATGAACACGAGGTTCCAGATCTCCAGCCACCGGTCGCACTCGCAGGCCGGGCCCAGGCAGGGGCGCCCCGCCGCCACCTCGGCGCACGGCAGATGATCGCCCTGGTGGAAGTGGACCTCCGAGCACGGGCCGCAGGGCCCGGTGTCGCCCATCGCCCAGAAGTTGTCCTTCTCGCCCAGGCGCAGGATGCGCGCCTCGGGCAGGCCGGCGATCTTCTTCCAGAGCGCGAAGGCGTCATCGTCGTCCGTGAACACCGTCGCCGTGAGCCGTCCGGCGTCGATGCCGAGGTCTCGCGTGAGGAACTCCCAGGCAAAGGTGATGGCGTCGGCCTTGAAGTAGTCGCCGAAGGAGAAGTTCCCCAGCATCTCGAAGAACGTGTGGTGGCGGGCCGTCCGGCCGACGTTCTCGAGGTCGTTGTGCTTGCCCCCGGCCCGCACGCACTTCTGGCAGGTCGTCGCGCGCAGGTACTCCCGCCGCTCCTCGCCCAGGAACACGCCCTTGAACTGGACCATGCCCGCGTTGGTGAAGAGCAGCGTGGGGTCGTCGCCCGGCACCAGGGCGGACGAGCGCACCCGGGTGTGGCCGTTGCGCTCGAAGTACCGGAGAAAGGCCTCGCGGATCTCGCTACCGGTCATAGGAAGGTATCTTACCATCCGGGCCGAGGACCCTTACCGAGCCCGGCCGGGCTACTCGCCCTCCAGCGGCAGGCGCAGTGTCTCGCGGACGACCTGGGCCACGATGCCGCCAGGAAACCCACGCCTCAAGAGGTGATCACGCAGGCGGGCGGCGGCCTTGGCGGGAGCGGCCCGGGTCAGCGCGGGGAGGCGGCGGCGGGCGAGGCGCCGCGCCTCGTCGAGCTGGCCGCCACGGTCGAGCGCACCCAGGGCCGTGTCGATGATCGCGGTGGCGATACCACGCGCCCGCAGCTCGGCGCGCAGGCGCGCCGCTCCGTAGCCGCGCGGCACGCGCGTGGCCACCCAGTGACGGGCGAAGGCGGCGTCGTCCACGTACCCGCGCCCGACGAGGTCGTCGGCCACGGCGTCGGCGACGTCGGGAGGCGCACCGCGGCGGCGGAGCCGGGCCGCGAGATCGGCCCGGCTCCACGCGCGACGCGACAGCAGGTCGCCCGCGGCCAGGCGGGTGGCCTTGAGGTCGAGCTCCCGCCGGGGCGCGCGGATGGCGGTTACTTCAGCGAGCTCGGGGGCCGCAGGCCGAGCGCGTCGCGAACCTTGGCCTCGAGATCGACGAGGGCGACGGGATTGTCCTGCAGCCACTTCTTGGCGTTCTCCCGCCCCTGCCCGATGCGCTCGTTCTTGAAGCTGTACCAGGTGCCGGACTTCTCCACCAGGCTCTGCTCGACGGCCGCGTCGAGCACCGTGCCCGACTTGGAGATGCCCTCGCCATAGAGGACGTCGAACTCCGCCTCGCGGAACGGCGGCGCCAGCTTGTTCTTCACGACCTTCACCTTGGTGCGCACGCCGATCGACTCCGTCCCGTTCTTGATCGCGTCCTGCCGCCGGATGTCCAGGCGGATCGACGCGTAGAACTTCAGCGCGCGTCCGCCCGTCGTGGTTTCCGGGGATCCAAACATGACCCCGATCTTTTCGCGGATCTGGTTGATGAAGACGACGATGGCGCCGGAGCGGGAGATGGCAGCGGTCAGCTTGCGCAGGGCCTGGGACATGAGGCGCGCCTGCAGGCCGGGCAGCGAGTCGCCCATGTCGCCGTCGAGCTCGGCGCGGGGCACCAGGGCGGCGACCGAGTCGATCACGATGACGTCGACGGCGTTGGAGCGCACCAGCGTCTCGGTGATCTCCAGCCCCTGCTCACCGGTGTCGGGCTGCGAGATCAGCAGCTCGTCGGTGTTGACCCCGAGGTTGCGCGCGTAGATGGGATCGAGCGCGTGCTCGGCGTCGATGAAGGCGGCGATGCCGCCCAGGCGCTGGGCCTCGGCGATGACGTGCAGGGCCAGCGTGGTCTTGCCGGACGACTCCGGCCCGTAGATCTCGACGACGCGGCCGCGGGGCAGCCCGCCGATGCCGAGGGCGGAGTCGAGCGTGAGCGCGCCGGTGGGGATGACAGAGATTTCCTCGAGCGGCCCCTTCGCGCCCAGGCGCATGACAGAGCCCTTGCCGAACTGTCGCTCGATCTGCGAGATCGCCAGCTCGAGGGCCTGCCGCTTGTCGTTCTTGGTCTCAGCCATCCATGGGCTCCTTGCTGTGTGGGGGTGTCAGGGCCCGAATCGAGTGTCGCTCACAAGGATGAGGCACGCGTGCATTCTAGGAGCGCCTGCGCGAAGCCGTCAATGTCCCGAATTGCAGACGGCGGCGCCAGAGGCCGCTCGACTCACTCCTCGCGCTGGCCGGTATAACCCTTGCGCTCCATGCACTGGTTCATTGCGTCCTGGTCCAGCCGCGCGGAGCGCGTCAGCGCGAACCAGTGGGGGCGGTGCGCTTGGCGCCGGCACCCTTCGAGATCGAGATCGAGACGAGCGGGTGAGAGGCCGGGCCGGGTGTAGCTCCACCGCTCGGCGGCACAGCCGGCCAGCAGGCAGAGGCCCAGTGCCGCCAGCACCCGCGGCTTCACGGACGCGGGGCCTGCCAGCGTTCCAGGCAGCGACGGGCGTCGTCGCGTCCGAGCGCGAGCGCCGCGGCCATCCCCGCCGAGTCGAAGTCGAGCGGGCGCAGGCGCAGCGGCGCTCCGGGGGCCAGGAGCTGGACGTCGACGGCCGGGTACTTGTAGCGCGCCAGCTCGGTGTCGCGCCGCACCTGGTGGATCATCGCCGTCTCGAACGCCTCCTCGAGCGTGCGGCGCAGCCGCGTGGGCGCTTGCCCGGGTTCGTCGGCGGCGTAGCTGAGCAGCACCAGCGCCCGGCCGATCGGCACCTCGGTCGCCAGGGCCTCCAGCACGGGCGCCCGGCCGGTGAGGCCGCCATCCACGAGGAGCGCGCCGTCCACGGCGACCGGAGGGAACGCCCCGGGCACGGCGGCGGCCGCCATCAGCGCGTCGACGCTGACGGTGGCGTTGTCGAAGATACGCGGCGCGCGCCGCACGAGATCGGTCGTGACCACGAGCAGCCGGCGGGGCGAGGCGCGCACGCGATCGAAGTCCAGCGTGGCCGCGATCAGCTCGCGGAGCGGGGCCGGGTCCAGGAGCGAGCCCGCCCGGTCGAGGGCCAGCAGCGTGAGCCAGCCGGGCAGCAGGCCGGCGAAGAACACGCCCGGGCGGGTCGCGTAGACCTGCTCGCGCGACAGCGAGCGCCAGAGCTCCTGCAGCCGGTCCAGGCGTCCGTCGGCGAGCATCGCCGCGGTGAGCGCCCCCGCTGAGGAGCCCGCGACCAGCTGCACGGGCACGCCCTGCTCGATGAGGGTCGCGGCGACGCCGGCCTCCCAGGCTCCCTTGGCTCCACCGCCGGAGAGCACGAGCGCGACGGGCGCGTCGAGCGCCGCCCGGCCCGGCTCACAGGCCCAGGCGCCGGACACGGCGACGACGACGGCGAGGAACGCACCGAGCACCCTGACGGCGAGCGGCACGCCGCTCATTCTACCCGGACGCGCCCGACGCGTCCGGACGAGCCCGAGACGAGCCAAACAGCGGAAGCCGGGCCAGCTCGGTGTAGCGCGCGCCGCGCGGCGAGAGCTCGCTGCGCATGAGCCAGGCGTGGTCCACGTGCTGGCGTCCGAGCACGCCCCCGTGGAGCGCCGCCGCCAGCGGCGGGTTCGGACGCGGCACGCGCACGCGGGCCAGGGTTAGGTGGGCGGAGAAGGGCCGGCTCTCGCTCGCGAATCCAAGTGGCCCGAGGGCCGCGTCGAGCCGGACGGCCAGCGCCGCCGTCTGGGTTGCGCCGGCCCCGATCCCCGCCCACAGCACGCGCGGGCGCGTCGCAGAGGGAAAGGCACCGAGATCGCGCACCTCGAGATCGAACGCGGCGACGCCGGCGGCGGCCTCGGCCAGCACGGTCGCGACGCGATCCAGCCGACCCGCCTCGACGCCGCCGAGGAACGTGAGCGTCAGGTGCAGGTTGTCGCGGGCGACCCAGGCGATGTCGCGAGCGAGCGGCCGCAGCCGCTCGGCCTCCGCCGCCAGGCGCTCTCGTATCTGCTCGGTGAGCAGGATGGCGACGAAGGCCCGGACGGCCGCCGCTATGGCGCCGCTTCCAGCTTGCGCAGGAGCTGATCGAGCGAGCGGTGCCGCTCCGGATCCGGCTCGGCGGCGAGGGCCGCACGCAGGTCCCGGAGCGCGCCGTCGTGGTCACCGTCGACCTCGCGACTGATCGCCCGGATCGCCAGGGCCCGCGCGTCGATCGACACCGGCGAGGCGGCGGGCGCCGCCGGCAGCGCCACGACGGGCGGCAGCGGCACGGCGGCGATGGTCAGGCCCGGGCCAGGCGGCGGCGCGACCGCCGACAGCGCCCGTCCGCCGTCCAGCCCCGCGCTCCGACGCATCGCCCCGCGCGCCCACGGATCGCCCTCGACGTCGATGGCATACCGCCAGTCCTGCATGGCCAGGTCGAGCTGGCCGGCCAGCGCGCGGGCGCTGCCGCGATTGAACCAGGCCTTGGCGAACACGGGCGACAGCTCGACGGCCCGCGTGAAGTCGCCGATCGCCGGCCCGTACAGGCCGGCCGCGACGAGGGCGTTGCCGCGATCGAAGTAGACGGCGGGGTCGTCGGGGTTCAGCTCGAGGGCGCGATTGTAGTCGTCGATCGCCGCACTCAGCGCGCCCAGCCGCGCGCGCGTGACGCCACGGTTGACGTAGGCGGTCGCCCACTCGGGGTTGTCGCGGACCGCCTTGTTGAAATCGCCGGCCGCAAACATGTAGCGCCCCTCGCGATAGTGGACGATACCTCGGTCCAGGGCGGTCGAGGTCGTCGTGCACGCGGCCGCGGCGACGACGACGGCACAGGCGAGCGTTGCGGTGGTCAATGTCTTGCGCATCATCGGGAGCCTCCCAGTGCCCGGCGCAGCATATCGAGTGCCATCTGGGAGGACTGCCACTTCACCGATGCGCGACCGCCCGCGAACCGGAAGTGTCGCGCGTCGACGAGCCCGGGCACGGCCAGGCCGATGAAGACGGTGCCGACCGGCTTGGTCGGTGTGCCGCCGTCGGGCCCGGCGATACCGGTGATCGACAGCCCGCACGCCGCGCCCGACCGCGCGCAGATGCCGCGCACCATCGCCTCGGCGCACGGACGGCTGACGGCGCCGTGCGTCCGTAGGATGTCCTCCGGCACGCCGAGCAGCTCTTCCTTGGCGCGATTGGAGTAGACGATCACGCCGCGCTCGAAGAACGCCGAGGAGCCCGGCACCGTCGTGAGCCGGTGGCCCACGAGCCCGCCGGTGCACGACTCGGCGACCGCCAGCATCAACCCGCGCGCGCTCAGGCGGCGCCCCACCGCCTGCTCGAGCGACTCGCCGTCCCGGCCGTAGCAGTCGTCGCCGAGCGCCTCGGTGATGCGCTGATCAAGCGTGGTCAGTGCCGCGGCCGCCGCCTCCGCGGTGGCGCCCCGCGCGCGCAGCCGCACCCAGGCCTCGCCCTCGCTCGGCGCGAGCGTCACCGCCACCTCGCTTCCGGATTCACCCGGGCCCAGCCACGGCGCCAGGCGCTCCTCGAGGTCGGCCAGCGTCACGCCGGCCGTGCGCAGCGTGCGCACGGCGAGGGCCGATCCGCGCCCGAGCCGCGCGCGAGCCAGGTCGAGCAGCAGCGCGGCGATGTCGGCTCCGAGCCCGCCGCGCGGCAGCACCACCCAGGCCGCCGCGTCGGTCTCGAGCGTCCAGGCGGGCTCACCGTCGGGCCGCGCCCAGACGGTCGCGCCCTGCGGCAGCAGGGCCAGCCGCTCGTCACGCCGGGGCAACGGACGATCGCGGCGTCGATGCGGCTCCTGCAGCGCCCCCAGCATGCGCTCGTTGAGCACCAGCCGCGTGCCGGTCACGCGCGCCAGGACCCGGCGGGCGACGTCGCCGGTCGAGCCGCCCGGCCCCGCCACGACCACGGTGAGCGGTGCCGGCGGCGTCAGCACGCGCTCCAGCGCGGCCTCGTCCTCGTCGACGACCGTGCGGCTGTCGAGGGCCACACCGCCGTCGGCCAGCGCCGCCGCCACCGCCGCGGTGTCGTCGTCGACCGCCACCAGCGGCGATCCGATGGCCACCAGCCGGACGCCCGGCGTCAGAGCCATCCGGTCCACCGGATGGCGATCACGAGGAGCAACGCGTAGAGGCCGGCGATCAGGTCGTCGACCATCACGCCGAGACCGCCACGCAGGCGCTGGGCGACGTTGGCGGGAAACGGCTTGGTCACGTCGAACACCCTGAAGAGGAGGAAGGCGACGGCGAGCACCGTCGCCGTCTGCGGGAGCACGAGGACCGAGAGCGTCATGCCGGCGACCTCGTCGATCACGATCGCGCCGGGGTCCTTGCCCCCGCCGAGCGCCCGCTCGGCCTCGTCGGCGGCCCAGGTGCCCAGCACGGTCACCGCGATCAACACGGCCGTGAGGGCGATCGGCGAGAGGTTCAACAGCCAGAGCGCGGCGACGGTGACGGCGCTGGCCACCGTGCCCGGCGCCAGCGGCGCCCTCCCCACCCCGCCGACCGTCGCGACGGCGACCGCCAGGCGGGTGCGGAGGGCGAGGCTAGGCGCGCTCGCCGACGAGCTCGTAGCCGTCGACCTCGACGACGCGCACGCGCGCGAAGCGGCCCGGCGTGAAGTCGCGCCGGCCGCGCAGGTAGACGACGCCGTCGATCTCGGGCGCCTGCCCGGCCGTGCGGCCCTCCCAGGCGAAGGCGCTGTCGGCGCTGGGGCCGTCCACCAGCACCTCGGTCTCGGTGCCGACGAGCTTGGCCGAGCGCTCCCAGGCGATGGCGTCCTGCGCCTCCTGCACGCGGGCGGCGCGCGCGGCCGCCACCTCGGCCGGCACCTGGTCGGGGTACTCCGGCGACGGCGTCCCGTCCTCCGCCGAGTAGGTGAAGACGCCGAGGCGATCGAAGCGGACGTCATCAACGAACTCCAGCAGCCGCTCGAAGGCCTCGTCCGACTCGCCGGGGAAGCCGACCAGCACCGTGGTGCGCACCGTCACGCCCGGGATCGCCGCGCGGAACTGGGCGACGACGTCCCGCATGCGCCGAGCGGTCACGGCGCGGCGCATCGACTTCAAGATGGCGTCGTCGGCGTGCTGGACCGGCATGTCCAGGTACGGCACGACGCGCGCGCGGGCCCACGCCGCCACCAGCCGGTCGTTGACGTGCGCGGGATGCAGGTACATCGGCCGGATCCAGGGCATGCGGGTGTCGCCGAGCGCCTGCAGCAGCGCGCCGATGTCACCGTTGTCCGGAAGATCGCGCCCGTAGGCCAGCGTGTCCTGGGAGACGAGGATCGCCTCCTGCACGCCGCGGGCGGCCAGCCCCTCGACCTCGCGGACGATGTCGGGCAGCGTCCGGCTGCGGTGACGGCCGCGGAACTGGGGGATCGCGCAGAAGGTGCAGCCCATGTCGCAGCCCTCGGCGATCTTCACGTAGGCGTACGGCACCTTGGCGGTCAGCAGCCGGGGCGTGCTCGCGTCGTAGAGATAGCCGGGCGGCGCCGCCGTCGCCCAGTCGTGGCGATTGGCCGCCTGGCGAACGAGATCGACGATGGCCGGCAGATTGGAGGTGCCGAGGATGCCGTCGATCTCCGGCATCTCGCGCATCACCTCGGCGCCGTAGCGCTGGGTGAGGCAGCCGGTCACGATGAGCGCCCGGCACCGGCCGTGCTCCTTGAGGCGGGCCAGCTCGAGGATGGTCTGCACCGACTCCTCGCGCGCCCGGTCGATGAACGCGCAGGTGTTGACGATCACGCACTCGGCGTCCTCGGCGCGGTCGGCCACCACGAACCCGGCCTCGCCCAGCAGCCCGAGCATGAGCTCGGAATCCACCTGGTTCTTGGGGCAGCCGAGCGTGGTGAGATGGACCTTCATGGGCGGGGGCAAAGTATACCGCGCCGGCGCCGGCGGCGGGCCGCCGTCAGCCGTTGCGTCGGTTCGTGAACTGCAGCGCGATCCCCAGGTCGCGCTCGCGCAGGAGCGCCATCACCCGCTGCAGGTCGTCGAGGCTCTTGCCGGACACGCGGATCTGATCCTCCTGAATCGCGGCCTGGACCTTGAGCTTGGTGTCCTTGATGAGCCGCACGATCTCGCGCGCCTTGTCGATGGGGATGCCCTGCTGCAAGCTGATCGTCTGGCGCAGCACGCCGCCGCCGCCCGTCTCCACCTTGCCGTAGGTCAGCGCCTTGAGCGGCACGCCCCGCTTGTGCAGCCTGGACTGGAGAATGTCGATCACGGCCTTGAGCTTCATCTCGTCGGCCGAGGTCAGCTTGATGTCGGTCGTCTCCAGGAGGATCTCGTTCTTGGAGCCCTTGAGGTCGTACCGGGTCTCGATCTCCCGGCGTGCCTGATCGAGGCCGTTGGTGACCTCCTGCATGTCGATCTTGCACACGACGTCGAAGGAGTTGTCGGCTGGCATGGCGCCCAGTCTACCGCAACGGGACCGTGGCCACCCCCTTGGGCGCCACGAAGGTGAACAGCGAATCGGCCAGCCCGGCGTTCACCGTGACCTTGCGGAACTGCATGGTCACCGTGTTCTCGAACTGGTCGTAGACCACCGCGCGGCGGACCTCCCAGGCACGCGGGTCGAACGACAGGATCAGGCGGTTCATCGTGGGCAGCGGCTGCTTGGGCGTCAGGTCGAGCACGACGTTGCCGTCGCGGTCGCGGGGCTCCATCGGGTTGAGGAAGCGGACCGCGAAGTGCTCGCGCAGGCGGCCCAGGCCGGCCAGGAACGAGCCGGCCGGCCCGGCCAGCGCCTCGGGCGCCGGCCCGACGTTCACCTGGCTGAGGGCGGGTGTGTAGATCCACACCGTCTTGCCGTCGGAGACGATCTGCTGCGGGGTGGGATCGGCGTACTCCCAGCGCAGCTTGCCGCCCTTCTTGAGATAGACCGTCCCCTGGGCGGGGATGCTCTGGTTCAGGCTCTTGTTGAAGGCGGTCTGGTTGAACTCCGCCTTGAGATCGTTGAGCTTGCCGTAGGCGCCTTCCAGCCCGCGCACGACGTCATCGAGCGAGGGCGCCGGCGCGGCCGCCTGGGCCCAGACGCTACCGGCGGCGGCAACGACGAGGCCGGACACGAGGGTGGCAAGGATGCGGCGCACGGCTCCACTGTACATGAGGTCCTCCCGGAGGATAGACGAACGCGGGCCGCGCCGGCTTCAGCCGGCGAACACGACGCGCCGGCGCAGGGCTCCCGGCAGCCGCGCCAGGTACTCGGCGCGCGGGATCGTCCGGGCGCCCAGCGTAGCCAGGTGGGGCGACGGCACCTGCACGTCGAGCAGCGTCATCCCCACCCGCCGGGCGTGTTCCACCAGGGCGACCACCGCCGCCTTGGAGGCGTCACGCGTGCGGTGGAACATCGATTCCGCTGCGAAGAGGCCGCCGATGGCCACGCCGTAGAGGCCGCCGGCGAGGCTCCCGTCCGGGCTCCAGACTTCCACGCTGTGCGCCCACCCCAGCGCGTGCAGCCGCACGTAGGCCTCGCGCAACGCCGGGGTGATCCACGTCTGATCCCGGTCGGCGCAGCCGTCGATCACCGTCGGGAAGGCGGCGTTCAGCGTGAGGCGGAACCGGTCCGTCCGCAGGGTGCGGGCCAGGCGGCGGGAGACGTGCAGCCCGTCCAGCGGCACGATCGCCCTGGGATCGGGCGACCACCAGAGCAGCGCGTGCTCGTCGTACGGCCACGGGAAGATGCCCCGTCGATACGCGGCCACCAGCGTGGACGGCTCGAGGTCACCGCCCTGGGCGACGAGCCCTTCGGCATCGACGGCGGCCGGGTCCGGGAACCGGAAGCGACAGGCGGGCAGCGGCGCGGGCGATGGCGTCGGGGCCAGGGTGATGTCGAGCACGCGCGCTCAGCGGTGCGTCGGTCGGGGACTCAGCGCTCGACGGGATAGCCGCGCTGGCCCCAGGCGGTGAAGCCCGGATCGAGCACGCTCAGGTTGCGCCACCCCTGGCGCCGCAGGAACCAGTACGCGACCTCCACCTCACTCCGCGCGCAGTCGCAGTAGAGGACGACGAGGTCCTGGCGGGGGACCTCCTGGAATCGCGCCGTGAGCTGATCCATCGGCAGGGACCGCGCGCCCGGCAAGTGGCCCTGGCGGAACTCGCCGGCGCTCCGCAGGTCGATGGCGGTGAGCTTGCGGCCCTTGTCGTACTGCGCCCGGATGTAGTCGACGTCGAGCGCGTTGACCATGTTGGCGTGACCGGCGTGCCCGACGCCCACCAGCGCGACGATGACGGCGCCCGCGCCCACCCACCTCGTCACACCGATCGGAGCGCGGCGAATCCACCGGCGCCGCCCCCGGCGCATCTACTCGATCCTGACGATCGGCGCCACCGACGGGATGCCGTTGGTGTCCACGATGAAGAGCATGTAGTGACCCGGCAGCGCGTCGGCGGCGCTGGTCGGCGCCTGCACGTTCAGCGCTCCACCGACCTGGCTGAACGACAGCGGCACGTAGCGCTGGGCCTGGTTGAAGCCGTGGGTGACCGAGCCGAGCTTGATCAGCACGACCGAGGCGATCCGGGCGGCATCCGGCGTCGCGACCGAGAAGGTGAAGCCGTAGGGGATGTCGCTCGCCACCGACGTGATCACCGGTCGCGTGCCCTTGAACAGGTAGGGCGGCGAGTACATCTGCGCGTTGAGCTTGTCGTGCGAGTCGCCGGTGGGATTGCCGAAGCGCCCGCCGCCGGTGACGAGGACCCGGCCGTCGGGCAGCAGCAGGGCGAGCGAGTGGTACAGCCGGGGAATGGTCATGGACGCCAGCGTCGTCCACGTCTCGGTCGCGGGCGACCACAGCTCGGCGGCCAGCACGGCCTGAGCCTCGTTGAACGTGTCGGTGACCTTGTTGCCGCCGGTGACCAGGACGCTCCCGTCGGGCAGCAGCGTCAGGTTGTGATACGCGCGGGGGAACGCCATCGGCGGCGTCTGGCGCCAGGCCGGGGCGGGCTGCGTCATGTCGAGGACGTAGGTCGTGGGCTGCGAGTTGATGAACGGTGCGTCGGAGTTGGCCGACGTTCCCGACTTGACGACCTTGCCGAGCCGGTACATCGCCGCGCTGTGCCCGTCGGTCACGACCGGATCGACGACCGACCACGTCCCGGTGGCGACGTCGAGCTCGACCGCGGCCGAGGGGCCCTCGAAGGCGCTGGTGGCGAGCACGCGCCCGTTGGGCAGCACGAACAGGTGCGGGTAGATCGGCAGCTCCAGCGACGCGCTCGGCAGCGCGGTCCAGGCGTTGGTCGCCGGGTTATAGATCTCCGGCGTCGTCGCGATGCACTCCTCGCAGTCGATGGCGCCGGAGACGACCAGGACACGCTGGTCGGGCAGCAGCGTCGCCGTCGGATACCAGCGCCCCACCGCCATGGACGGCGCCGAGGACCAGACCCGGCTGACCGGGTCGAAGATGTTCGCGTCGGGGATCCCGATGTAGTTGGCGATGTGACCACCGGCGACGAAGACGCGACCGTCGGCCAGCGGCGAGAAGCCCGCGCAGAAGATGTTGTCGGGCGGGTTCGCCGTGGTGAACACGTTCGTGCTCGGGTTCCAGACGCGGGCGGCGCCCTGCTGCGCGGCGGCGTCCCAGGCCAGGACCTGGCCGTTCGGCATCAGCGCCGCGTGGACGGCGACCAGCGGCCAGCTCGAGGACGCGCTCCACTGGCCGATCCGGGAGGTGGCGGTGGCGGTGGCGTTCGAGACGGTGACGCTGACGGGGCTCGACGTGGTCGAGCTCGCCTGGTCCCGGGCCACGGCGGTGACGACGTGGGTGCCGTCGGCGACCGTCGCGCTGTTCCAGGCGACGTAGTACGGCGCCGCCGTCACCTCGGCGCCCACGTTGGTCCCGTCGACCTTGAACTGCACCCCGGCGACCCCGACGTTGTCGCTGGCGTTGGCCGCCAGGGTCACCGTCCCGGCAACGCTGGCACCGGCCGCCGGCGCGGTGATCGCCACCACCGGCGGCGTCGTGTCGGCCACGCCGCCGGACGTGCCGAAGGCGACCATCTGCATGACCCAGGCGCCGTTCGCCAGGGGCGCCGTGGCGCTGTACGTTCCCGCGGCGCTGACGATGCGATCCTCCACGATGTCGCCATTGGGCGTCGTGATCATGCGGCTCGTGAAGTTCGCGCCCGGCCCCGAGGTCGTCGTCTGCACGACGTTGGCCGCCACCAGCAGCACGTTGGGCGTCGACGTCGTCAGCGAGCCGCTGCTGGACAGGGTGCTGGTGCCGGAGGCCGCCGTGGTCGCCACCAGCGGGGCCACCACGTCCAGCCCGGCATATTCCAGGATCCGGATGTCGGGGAACGCCGCTGAGCCCGTGAACCGCACGGTGACGACGTTGGCGCCGGCCCCGGCCGCCACGATGTTCCTCCCGTAGTAGATCGACTGACTGGCGCTGCCGGTCAGCACGACCGGGCCGACCGCGAGGGCGTAGGCGTTCCCCCGGCTGTCCGCCACCGAGGTCACCCTCGCCGTGCTGTCGGCCCAGCCGACCACGATCACGTTGAGGTTGCCGGCGCTCTGGGCGGCCTGGAACGTCACGGCCACCGTCGACTGCGGCGACGGCGGGACGGCGTAGTTGCTCTGCACGAAATGGATGTTGGCGCTGCCGCCGCTGTTGCTCACGGTCACCGGCACGCCGGCGCTCGTCGTCGTCAGGTTGGAGGTGTCGCGCGCCACCGCGGTCAGCGTGTGCGAGCCATTGGCCACGCCGGTCGTGTTCCACGTCAGCGAGTAGGGCGAGGTCCCGGTGACCTCCCCGCCCAGGTTGGCGCCGTCCAGCCTGAACTGCACCCCGGCCACCGCCACGTTGTCGCTGGCCGTCGCCGTCAGCGTCACCGAGGCGCTCACCGTCGCGCCCGAGGCGGGCACGGTGATCGCGACGGTCGGCGGCGTCGTGTCGTTGCTCACCGTGACCGCCACCGGCGCGCTCGTCGTCGTCAGGTTGGAGGTGTCGCGCGCCACCGCGGTCAGCGTGTGCGGACCCGCCGTCACCCCGGCGGTGTTCCACGTCAGCGAGTACGGCGAGGCCCCGGTGACCTCGGTGCCCAGGTTGGCGCCGTCCAGCTTGAACTGCACGCCGGCCACCGCCACGTTGTCGCTGGCCGTCGCCGTCACCGTGACCGAGCCGCTCACCGTCGCGCCCGACGTCGGGGCCGTGATCGCCACCGTCGGCGGCGTCGTGTCGGGCGGCGGCGGCCCGACCGAGCCCGCCGCGAAGGCGGCGAGCTGCATGACCCAGTAGCCGCTGGCCAGCGGCGCCGTCGCGCTGTAGGTCCCCGCCACCGTCACGATGCGATCCTCGGCGATGTCGGCGTTGGGACTCGTGATCATCCGGTTCGTGAAGCTCGTCCCCGCCCCGGACGTGGAGGTCCCCACGACGTTGGCGCCCACCAGCAGCGCGTTCGGGACGGCGAGCGTCAGGGAGCCGCTGCTGGACAACGCGCTCGTGCCGGAGGCCCCCACTCCGCCCAGCAGCGGGTTGACGGTGTCGACGCCGCTGTATTCGAGCACGCGCACGTCGGCGAAGGCCGCCCCGACGTTGAAGCGCACGGTGACCACGTTGGCCCCGGCGCCCGCCGACACGATGTTGCGCGCGTAGTACATGGCGTGGCTGGCCTTGCCCGCGATCACCGTGGCGGCCGCGGCCAGGGCGTAGGGGTTGCCCCGGCTGTCGGTCACCGACGTCACCGTCGCCGTGCTGTCGTTCCAGCCCACCGCGATCACGTTGAGATTGCCGGCGCTCTGCGCCGCCGGGAAGGCCACCGTCACGGTCGTCTGCGGCGACTGCGGGACCGCGTAGCCGCCCTGGACGAACCGGATGGTGGCCGTCCCGCCGGCGTTGCTCACGGTCACCGGCACGCCGGCGCTCGTCGTCGTCAGGTTGGCCGTGTCGCGCGCCACCGCGGTCAGCGTGTGGGCGCCGTTGGCGGCGCTCGTCGTGTTCCACGTCAGCGAGTAGGGCGAGGTCCCCGTCACCTCGAGGCCCAGGTTGGCGCCGTCGAGCTTGAACTGCACCCCGGCCACCGCCACGTTGTCCGCGGCCGTCGCCGTCACCGTCACCGAGCCGCTCACCGTCGCGCCCGCGGCCGGCACGGTGAGCGTCACCGTCGGCGGCGTCACGTCGTTGC
>JBGQLG010000019.1:0-49001 GCA_041499965.1 Methylomirabilia bacterium | reverse complement strand
TGCGGGAACAACCGCAGGCTGCGCAAAAAGGTCCAGATGCGAGGCGGCGCCCGAAGGCCGCACGCGAGGCGTACTCCCTGTACGTTGAGCGTGCGGCCGAGGGCGCCAACGAAGCAGATGGGCCTTTTTCCGCAGCCTGCTCAGGCCCGTTCGCGCCGGTCGTCGGGCTCGGGCGTCTCCCGGCACATGTCGCAGTCCATCTCGTCGCCGCAGACCGGGCACAGCCCCATATCGCGGCGCCACCGCCGGGCCTCGGCGTCGCGAATGGCCGAGCTGAGCGCCGGACCGAGCTCGTCGGTGAGCCGCGCCTGGTCCTCGGCGAAGGCCAGCAGTCCCGTGCGGGCCGAGGCGTGATGGACCATGACCGCGAAGGCGTTGCAGATGAGCGCGCGGTACTCGTCGACATAGCCCAGCAGCTTCAGGATCTCCGGCTTGTCGTGGGCCAGCCGCTCGCGCAGCTCGGGGCTGACCTGATTGCGTCGCACCAGGATGCGGCTGCGATCCTCGCTCAGGCGTAGGACGACGCCGCGCTGCCAGAGATCCGCCAGGAAAACGCTCGCGCTCATCGTGCCGTCCACCTCCGTGGGTTCATGCGTTGGGATGGTTGTGCATCCGCACGCGATGCTGCGGGAGTCATGCCAGGGCGGCGGGGCTCGCGAATCCGGGGGCTTGACGGACGCCCGAATTCGGGCGGCGTCGATTCGTAAACATTCCTGTCGGTGGGCCGGGCGCGACCGGCCAGGCGCGCTAGCGGCGCCGGCGAGCCGGGCGCGGGCTGCTGGCCTGGGCGACGGGCTCGTCCGGCACCGCGCCGACGCCGGCGATCTCCGGCAGGCCCGCTTGCTTCAGCGGCTTGTTGATGCGGTCGCGGATCCACTTGCCGTCCCACCACTCGATCGGCGTCACCGACACGCCGGAGACGAGCACCTCGAAGTGCAGGTGATCGCCGACAGCCAGGCCGGTCGTGCCCGAGCGGCCGAGCTCCTGGCCCTTGGTGACCTTGTCGCCGACCTTGACGTCGATCGACGACAGGTGTGCGTAGAGCGTCTGCAGGCCGAGGCCGTGATCGACGATCACCGCGTTGCCGTAGATCGTGAGCGGCCCCGCGAACGCGACCTGGCCCGCGTTGGCGGCCGGCACCGGCGACTGCTTGGTGGAGGCCAGGTCGAAGCCGACGTGGACCTGCCTGTCGACCGTGCGGCCCTGGTAGACGTAGGTGCGCGTCTCGGCGAAGTTCGAGAAGACCTTGGTGTTGCGCGGCTGGGTGAAGGGCCCCTCCCACAGCGGCGTGTTCGCCGTGCGGGCGCCGATCTTGGTCTTCTCCTCCTCGGCCTGGCGGCGCTGGTCGCGATTGATCGTCAGGAAGCCGTCCAGCAGCGACTGCGTGGGCGGGCGCTGGGGCAGCAGCTCGGGCACCTTGGCTTGCAGGAAGGCCTCGGTGAGCGTGATCGTGTCGCGCGGGAAGGGACGCGGCTTCAGCTCGGCCGGCACGCCACGCGTGGCCGTGTTCCCCGCCTCGTCGCGCGCCGTCACCGCCAGCGCGGTACCGGGGGCGAAGTCCCACGGCAGCGCGATGAGGGCCACGCGGGCGCCCTTGTCGGGCGGGCCGTAGGCGAAGCTCGGGAAGATCCGCGTGCCCACGCTGACGTCGACCTGGCTGGCGTCGGCGGCGCGGAAGGCGATCAGCACCGCGCCGCCCGGGGAGATGTAACGCGTCGACGAGAGGATCTCGACCCGCGGCGGCGTGAGGTCGATCGTGATGGGCTGCGAGAGCCGCGGCGTGTCCTTGGCCCGGAGCGGCCGCCAGAAGTCGTCGCTGGCTAGCACCTCCAGGGTGGCGCCGCCCTCCTTGAGCCCAACGGCGACGCTCGGCACGCTGATCGGCAGCTGCACGCGCGGCCCGCGGCCGCCCTCCGACGTGGCCAGCGTGAGAGGCTTGCCGCCCTGGACGATGCGCACCTCGGCCCGGCGCACGTTGCCGTGCACGGCCTCGAGCGTCACCGTGAACGAGGCGTTGTGGCCGATGACGCGCGGCGCCTGGGCGACGACGCGCACGCCGGGCACGGACTGCCGCCAGCCGAGGTAGGACACGCCTCCGACCACCGCGAGCAGGAGCACCAGCACCAGCAGGAACCACGCCTTCGTCCGGGACCGCTGACGCACGACGGCGATAATAACAGCGGCCCGCCCGTCGTCGGAAGCGTTCCTTGACACCCCTGGGGGCGGTCGCTAGATTGACGCGGTGTCCACCGTCTGGATGGTTCCCGCTTTTCCGCTGGCCGGGGCCCTCCTCAACGTCGTCTTCGGGCGCCTGACCGGTCGGCGCGCGCACTGGATCGCCGTGCCGGCGCTGGCCGGCTCCTTCCTGGCGTCGTGCTTCGTGGCCGCGAGCGCGTGGTCGGGCCCGCCCTTGTCCACGACGCTGTTCTCGTGGATCGTGGCCGGCGACTTCGAGACCGGCGTCACCGCCTACGTCGATCCGCTGACCGCGGTGATGCTGCTGGTCGTCACCGGCGTCGGCTTCCTCATCCATCTCTACTCGACCGGCTACATGCACGGCGATCCCGACTACGCGCGGTTCTTCGCGTACCTGAACCTGTTCGTGTTCTCGATGACGATGCTGGTGCTGGCCGGCAATTTCCTGCTCCTCTACGTGTTCTGGGAGGCGGTCGGCCTCTGCTCCTACCTGCTGATCGGCTTCTGGTACACGCGACCGGCGGCGGCCGAGGCCGGCAAGAAGGCCTTCATCGTCAACCGCGTGGGCGACGTCGGCTTCGGGCTGGGGATCATGTGGCTGTGGACCGCGCTCGGCACGCTCGACTACGGCGCGGTGTTCAAGGGCGCCGCCACGCTGGCGCCGGCCACCGCCACCGGGATCGCGCTGCTGCTGTTCATGGGCGCCTGCGGCAAGTCGGCCCAGCTGCCGCTGCACACCTGGCTGCCCGACGCCATGGAAGGGCCCACGCCGGTCTCCGCGCTGATCCACGCCGCCACCATGGTGACGGCCGGCGTCTACATGGTCGCGCGCAGCCACGCCATCTTCGAGCGCTCGGGCGTCGCACTGGAGGTGGTGGCCTGGGTCGGCACCATCACCGCGGTCTTCGCGGCGACGATCGCGCTCGTGCAGACCGACATCAAGCGCGTGCTCGCCTACTCGACGATCAGCCAGCTCGGCTACATGTTCGCCGCGGTCGGTGTCGGCGCCTACGTCGCCGGCATCTTCCACCTCGTCACCCACGCCTTCTTCAAGGCGCTGCTCTTCCTCGGCGCCGGCAGCGTGATCCACGGCCTGCACGGCGAGCAGGACCTCCGGAAGATGGGCGGTCTGGCCTACAAGCTGCCGATCACCGCGACCACCATGTGGGCCGGCGGCCTCGGCCTGGCCGGGGTGCCGCCGCTGGCGGGCTTCTTCTCCAAGGATGAGATCCTGGCGGCCGCGATGGGCGAGGGCCATCACCTGATGTTCCTGCTCCTGCTGGCCGGCGCGCTCTTGACGGCCTTCTACACCTTCCGGCTGCTCTACCTGGCCTTCAGCGGCTCGCCGCGGATGAGCAAGGACGTCCTGCACCACGCCCAGGAGTCCCCGTGGGTCATGTCCGTCCCCCTCGTCGTGCTCGCCCTGCTCACCGTGACGGCCGGCTTCGTGCTGGGCCTCCCGTCCGACGGCACGCGCTTCGCGTACTCGCTGGAGGGGGTCTTCGCACCGCACGACGGCAAGCACTCCTATCTGGTCCTGCTGCTCTCGGTCGTCGTCGTCGCCGCCGGTTGGGCCTTCGCCCGGCAGCGGTACCAGCGCACCCCGGTGAAGCCGGAGCGGGTGGGGGAGCCGCGCTCCGCGCTGCGCCGGCTGCTGCTCAACGCCTACTACGTCGACGCGCTCTACGACCGGGCCATCGTGCGCCCGCTCTACGCGCTGTCGGTGGTGCTGGCCCGGGCCTTCGACCTCGGCCTGATCGACGGCATCGTCAACGGCATCGGGCGGGCGGTGGTCGCCTGGGGGGGCGTGATGCGCCGCCTGCAGACGGGTTACGCCGTCAACTACGCGCTGACGATGCTGGCCGGCGCGGTCGTGCTGGTGGCCTTCCTCCTCGCGCGATGAGCCCGGGACTGCTCACCACCGTCACCTTCCTGCCCGCGCTCGGCGCCGTGCTGCTGGCGCTGGTGCCGCGGGAGCGGTCGACCGTGCACCGGGCATGCGGCCTGCTGGTCACGCTGGTGACGCTGGCCGTGTCGCTGCCGCTGTGGACGCGGTTCGACGGCGGCAGCGCCGACTTCCAGTTCGAGGAGATCCACCGCTGGCTGCCCACGCTGGGCGTGAGCTTCCACGTCGGCATCGACGGCATCAGCCTGCTGCTCGTCCTGCTGACCACGTTCCTGACCCCGATCGCGCTGGCCTCGGCCTGGCACGCCATCGAGGACCGCACCAAGGAGTTCGTCATCACCATCCTGCTCCTGGAGACGGGGATGCTCGGGGTGTTCGTGAGCCTCGACCTCTTCCTCTTCTTCGTCTTCTGGGAGGCGATGCTGATTCCGATGTACCTGGTCATCGGCGTGTGGGGCGGCACCAACCGCGTCTACGCCGCCGTGAAGTTCGTGCTCTACACGATGGTCGGCTCGGCGCTGATGCTGGTCGCGATCCTGGCGCTCTACTACCAGCACGGCGCCGCCACCGGCACCTACACCTTCGACCTGCCGGTGCTGGCCCGCTGGGTGCTGCCGCCCGGGCTCCCCCAGAACCTCATGTTCCTGGCCTTCGCCCTGGCCTTCGCGATCAAGGTGCCGCTGTTCCCCTTCCACACCTGGCTGCCCGACGCCCACGTGGAGGCGCCCACCGCCGGCTCGGTCATCCTGGCCGGCGTCCTGCTGAAGATGGGCACCTACGGCTTCCTGCGCTTCTGCCTGCCGCTGTTCCCGGACGCCACGATCCAGTTCGCGCCCGCCGTCAGCGTCCTGGCCATCATCGGCATCGTGTACGGCGCCCTGGTGTCCACCGTGCAGCCCGACCTCAAGAAGCTCGTCGCCTACTCGAGCGTGAGCCACCTCGGGTTCGTCATGCTGGGCATCTTCACCCTCAATGAGCAGGGGCTGGCGGGCGGCGTCATCCAGATGGTCAACCACGGCCTCAGCACCGGCGCGCTGTTCCTGATGGTCGGCATGATCTACGAGCGGCGCCACACGCGGCTCATCGCCGAGTTCGGCGGCCTCTGGAAGGTCATCCCGGCCTTCTCGGTGATCTTCCTCGTGGTGGTGCTCTCCTCGGTCGGGCTGCCCGGCCTCAACGGCTTCGTGGGCGAGTTCCTCGTCCTGGTGGGGGCGTTCCAGGTCAGGCCGTGGCAGACCGCGGTGGCCACGACCGGCATCGTCTTCGCAGCCGTCTATCTGCTGTGGATGTACCAGCGGGTCGTGTTCGGCGAGATCACCCACGAGGAGAATCGCCGGCTCACCGATCTCTCGGGCCGGGAGTGGACGCTGCTGGCCCCGATGCTGCTGTTCATCGTGTGGATCGGCGTCTATCCGGCGGCGTTCACCGGCAAGACAGAGGCGACGATCGCGGCCCTGCTCGCCCAGGTGGGGAGCAAGGCCAGCGTGGCGCTGGCAAAATGACGCCCGACATCGTGGCGCCGCCCGTCACCCTGTCGGTGCTGCTGCCGGTGCTGATCGTGCTCGGCACCGCCGCCCTCGTCCTGCTGCTCGACCTGCTGCCGCCCCGCGACACCAAGGCGCACCTGGGCGGCGTGGCGCTGGCCGGCGTCCTCGGCGCGCTGCTGGCCACGGTGGTCCACTGGGGCACCGACGCCCGGGCCTTCCGCGACATGGTGCGGCTCGACGACTACGCGCTCTTCTTCGACGTGGTGATCTGCTACGCCACCGCGCTGGTCGTGATGCTCTCGATGGACTATCTCGGCCGCACCGGCGACGAGTCGGGGGAGTACTACGGCCTCGTGCTGTTCTCGACCGCGGGCATGATGCTGATGGCCTCGGCCGGCGACCTCATCGTGGTGTTCCTCTCGCTGGAGCTGATGTCGCTGTCGCTCTACGTGCTGGCCGGCCTGTTCAAGACGCGCCTCACCTCGGGCGAGGCGTCGATGAAGTACTTCCTGCTCGGCGCCTTCGCCACCGCGTTCCTGCTCTACGGCATCGCGCTCATCTACGGGGCCACCGGGTCCACCAACCTCGACCGCATCGCCGCCGCGTCCGCCAAGGGCAGCGACCCGCTGCTGCTCGTCGGCCTGGCCCTGCTGCTGGTCGGCTTCGGCTTCAAGATCTCCTCGGTGCCCTTCCACATGTGGGCGCCCGACGTCTACGAGGGGGCGCCGACCTCGATCACGGCGCTCATCGCCACCGGCTCCAAGGCGGCCGCCTTCGCCGCGCTCATCCGCGTGCTGGTGGTGGCGCTGCGCGGCGCCGAGGACCACTGGTCGGCGCTGCTGTGGGGGATCGCCGCGCTGACGATGACCGTGGGCAACGTCGTGGCGCTGGCCCAGTCGAACCTCAAGCGCATGCTGGCCTACTCGTCGATCGCCCACGTCGGCTACATGCTGATGGGGCTGGTGGCCGGCGGCGCGCCGGGCGCGGGAGCGATCCTCTTCTATCTGCTGGCCTACACGTTCACCACGATCGGGGCCTTCGGCGCCCTCAGCCTGTGCGCGCGGGCGGGCGAGGAGGCGGTGGACGTGGGCGACTACGCCGGGCTGGCCCGGCGCCATCCGGTGCTGGCCGCCACGCTGGCCCTCTTTCTGCTGTCGCTGGTCGGCATCCCGCCGCTGGCCGGTTTCGTCGCCAAGTTCTACCTGTTCGGCTCGGCGGTCCGCGCCGGCTACGTCTGGCTCACCGTGATCGGGGTGCTGAACTCGGCGATCGCCGCCTACTACTACCTGCGCGTGATCGTCTACATGTACATGCGCGAGCCGGACGGCGAGGGCGTGGCGGTGGCGCCGTCGTTCGCCGGCGGGCTGGCGCTGGCCATCGCCCTGGTCGGCATCGTGCTGCTCGGCGTCATGCCGGCGCCGTTCGCCGACCTCGCCCAGGCCGCGGTCGCGCCGCTGCTGCGCTGACCGGCGGCGCTGAGTCCGGTGGCCATCGCGCTGCCGCACCGCGGCTGGCTCTTCGACCTCGACGGCACCGTGTATCTCGGCGAGGCCCTGCTGCCCGGCGCGGCCGAGACGATCGCGGCCCTGCGCGCGGCCGGCCGCCGGGTGGCGTTTCTTTCCAACAAGCCGCTCTACACGCGCGCGGACTACGCCGAGAAGCTCACGCGGCTGGGCATTCCCACGTCGACCGACGAGGTCGTGAACTCCTCGATCGTGCTCGTCCGCCATCTCCGCCGGCTGGATCCCGGCGCGCCCGTGTTCGTCATCGGGGAGCCGCCGCTGATCGGCGAGCTGCGCGACCACGGCTTCGAGGTCCGCCCCGACGCCGACGTCCGCTGGGTCGTCATCGCGTTCGACCGGACCTTCGACTACGCGAAGCTGAACACCGCGCTGCAGGCGGTGCGCCGCCACGACGCGCGGCTGATCGCGACGAATCCCGACCGCACCTGCCCGGTCGAGGGCGGGGAGATCCCGGACTGCGCCGGCATGATCGCGGCGGTCGAGGCGGTGACGGGCAAGCGGGTGGAGGCGATCGTCGGCAAGCCGTCGCCCATCATGCTGCAGACGGCGCTGCAGACCCTGGGCGTGGCCGCGGGCGAGTGCGTGATCGTCGGCGACCGCCTCGAGACCGACATCGTGATGGGCAAGCAGCTCGGCCTCGCCACCGTGCTCGTCCTGTCCGGCATCACCCGGGCCGACGATCCCCGGATCGCCGAGCTGCGGCCGGATCTCGTCCTCTCCGGCATCCACAACCTGATAGCCGCCGCCTGACGCCGGGCCGCCACGCCTCCCCTTGGCAAGGCCCCGGCCGCAGACTATCGTGGTCGCTATGAAGACGCTGACGCCCGAGTGGATGCAGGAGATCGATCGCCGGCGCGAGACCCTGGTGGGGCTGCGCCGCGACTTCCATCGCCACCCCGAGCTGTCCTTCGAGGAGCGCCGGACGGCTCAGATCATCGCCGAGCGCCTGCAGGCCGCCAAGCTGGACGTGCGCACCGGCCTGGGCCGCACCGGCGTGGTCGGCGTGCTGCACGGCGACCGGCCGGGGCGCACGATCGCCTGGCGCGCCGACATCGACGCGCTGCCGCTGACCGAGACGTTCGACGCGCCGTTCACCTCGTCGAAGCCCGGCGTCATGCACGCCTGCGGCCACGACGGCCACACGGCCATCGCCATCACGCTGGCCGAGATCCTCGCGGCCCGGCGTGCCCAGCTGCCCGGCACGGCGGTGTTCGTCTTCCAGCCGGCCGAGGAGGTGTTCGGCGGCGCCGCGCCGATGATCGCCGCCGGCACGCTCGACAACCCGCGCGTCGAGGAGATCTACGGCCTGCACCTGACGACGCAGACCGCGGTGGGGCAGGTGGGTATCGTCGCCGGGCCCTCGATGGCCTCGGCGGACTTCTTCGACGTCCACATCACCGGCCGCGGCGGTCACGGCGCCTACCCGCACCTGTCGATCGATCCCATCACGGCCGCCGCCAACATCCTGCTCGGGATGCAGAACCTCGTCTCGCGCGAGGTCTCCGCGCACGAGACCGCGGTGCTCACGGTCGGCCAGATCCTGGGCGGCACCAAGCACAACATCATCCCGGCCACCGCGGTCATGCGCGGCTCGCTGCGCACGTTCAACGAGGCGGTGCGCGGACAGATCAAGGGCCGGCTGGCCGAGTTCACGGCGAGCATCGCGCAGGCCTACCGGACCGAGGCGCGGCTGACGTACGAGGGCGACGGCTGCCCGGCGGTGGTGAACCATGCGAAGGAGACGGCCTTCGTGCGCGAATGCGCGACGGCCGAGCTGGGCGCCGAGGCCCTCAACCCCGGCCCGCCGGTGATGGCCAGCGACGACATGAGCCTGTTCCTGCAGCAGCGCCCCGGCTGCTACTTCCGCGTCGGCATCGCGCCGGCCGGCGGCGGGTCGTATCCGCATCACGCGCCCGAGTTTCAGATGAACGAGGACGGGCTGCCGGTGGGCCTCCGCCTGGGGTTGTCCGTCATGCTGAACGCGCTTGCCGGCTGAGGCCACCGCCGGCCGGCCCTGGACGCTGGCCGACGCCGACTACGACGTCGTCGTCGTGGGCGGCGGCATGGCGGGAGCCGGGGCGGCCCGCGACCTGGCGCTGCGCGGGCTGTCGGTGGCGCTCGTCGAGAAGGGCGACTTCGCCTCGGCGACCACCGCGCGCTCGTCGAAGCTGATCCATGGCGGGCTGCGCTATCTCGAGCTGTTCGACTTCGGCCTCGTGCGCGAGTCGCTCCGCGAGCGCGAGCGCCTGGGCCGTCTGGCGCCGCACCTGGTCAAGCCGCTGCCGTTCCTGGTGCCGATCTACCGCGACTCGTCGCGCGGGCTCGTCAAGGTGCGCATCGGCCTCACGCTCTACGACTGGCTGACGCCGGGCCGCACCCGCGAGCGCTACCGCGTCCTGAAGGCCGTGGACGCGCTGAGCCTGGAGCCCTCGATCCGCCCCGACGACCTGCGCGGCGCCGGCTATTACTTCGACGACCTGCTGCTCTATCCCGAGCGGCTCTGTCTGGAGAACGTGCTGTCGGCCTGCCGGCACGGCGCCCGCGCGTTCAACTACGCGCAGGTGGAGGAAGTGCGCCGCGACGCCGGCGGCGTCCCCGATGGCCTGCGCGTGCGCGACCTGCTGACCGGCACGGTGGTGACGCTGGGGGCGAAGGTCATCGTCAACGCCACCGGCCCGTGGGTCGACGAGCTCCGCGCGCTGGCCGGCGTGCGCGATCGCGGCGCCCGCGTGCTGCGGCGCACGAAGGGGATCCACTGCCTGCTGCCGCGCCTGACCGAGCGCGCGATCTATCACTCGACCAGCGACGGCCGGATGATCTTCGTGATTCCGTGGCGGGAGTTCTCCCTGGTGGGCACCACCGACACCGACTTCGAGGGCGACCTCGACCGCGTGCACGCCACCCGCGACGAGGTCGAGTACCTGCTGGGCGAGGTCCGCCACGCGGTGCCCGATCCCCGCGTGGTCCCCGCCGAGGTCCTCTACACCTACGCCGGCGTGCGCCCGCTGTCGTACGAGGAGGGCCGGCGGGCCTCCGACGTGTCGCGCGCCCACAAGGTGGTGGAGGAGGCCGGCGGCCGGTTCCTGTCGATCACCGGCACGAAGCTGACGTGCTTCCGGAGCCTGGCCGAGGAGCTGGGCGACCGCGTGAGCCGCCGGCTCGGCCGGCCGGCGCCCTCGCGCACGGCGCGCCTCACGCTCGACGGCGCCGACGCGGAGGTGGGACGCGTGGAGGCCCACACGTGGCTCGACGTCTCCGCCGACGTCGCCGCCAGCGGGCTGCCGCGCGAGACGCTGGAGACGCTGGTGTCGCTCTACGGCCGCAACTACCGCCGGGTGATGGAGCTGGCCGGCAAGGTGACGGGGGGCACCGAGCGGCTGTGCCCGTCCAACCCCGACGTCGTCGCCCAGCTGCATCACGCGGTGCACGAGGAGCTGACGGTGTCGCTGCAGGATTTCCTGCTGCGCCGCACGGGCATCGGCACCAGCCGCTGCCAGGGTGGCGACTGCGCCGAGGCGATCGGCCAGCGGCTGGCGCCGCTGCTCGGCTGGAGCGGTCGCCGCCTCGATGCCGAGCTGGAGGCGTTCGGCGCGCACGTCGCCCGCTCGCAGCGCTTCCGGGCGTGAGGCGCGGGCTGCGGCGGCGGCTGGCCGCGGGCGTGACGGTCGCGCTCCTGATCGGCGCTGCGGGTGCCGCGCGAGGGGCCGACGACCTCCGGACCATTCCGACGCCGCGCGGCGTCAGCGAGTCGTTCCTGCTGGTGCGTCCCTCGGCGCCACCCGTGGCGGCGGTCGTGCTGTTTGCCGGAGGCAACGGCGCGCTCAACCTCCACACCGGGCGTCTCGCCGGTCTGGGCGGCAACTTCCTCGTGCGCAACCGGACGCGCTTCGCCGACCTCGGTTTCCTGGTCGCCGTCGTCGATGCGCCCTCGGACCGGCCCGGGGGGCTCGACGGATTCCGCACCACCGCGGCCCACGCCGAGGACGTGCGCGCGCTGATTGCCGCGCTGCGCGCGGACGGCGCGCCCAGCGTCTGGCTGATCGGTACCAGCATGGGCACGGTGTCCGCGGCCAGCGTGGCAGCACGCCTGGCCGGCGGCGGGGGCCCCGACGGGCTCGTGCTGACCTCCACGGTGACGCGCCAGGGCCGCGAGCGGCCGGAAACCGTGGGCGACGTGCGGCTCAAGGACATCAGGGTGCCGACGCTGATCGTCCACCACCGCGACGACGCCTGCCGGTCCACCCCCTACGCCGACACCGTCGGGCTGCTGCGGGACCTGTCCGCGACGTCGCGCCACGAGCTCCTGACCTTCGCCGGCGGCGACGCGCCCCAGTCCGGCCCCTGCGATGCCCGCGCCGCCCACGGCTACTTCGGCCTCGACGCCGAGGTGGTGACGGCCATCGCGAAGTGGATCACGGCGGCGCCGCGGCCGTAAACGAGCCGTAAAGTTGGCTGTGCTATAGTCCGGCTCGGTCGCCACGCCGCTGCATCCGAGATCAGGAGGACACCCATGAGGCTGTGGACGCCGCGCTCACTGCCGATGATCGTACTCGTCAGCGCCGTCATCGTCGTCGCCCTGCCCAGCCTGGCGCTGGCCAAGACCGAGATCTACTGGTGGCACGCGCTGCAGGCGACCCTGGGGGAGCGGGTGAACGAGATCGCCGCGAAGTTCAACGCCTCGCAGAGCGAGTACGAGGTGAAGGCGATCTTCAAGGGCTCCTATCCGGAGACGCTCAACGCGGCCATCGCCGCCTACCGCGCCAAGCAGGCGCCCCACATCGTCCAGGTCTACGAGGTCGGCACCCAGACGATGCTGTCCTCGGGCGCGATCTACCCGGTGTTCCAGCTGATGAAGGACAACAACGTCGCGATCGACTGGAACGATCTCATCGGTCCGGTGAAGACGTACTACTCGAGCGGCGGCAACCTCTACTCGATGGCCTTCAACTCGTCGACGCCGATCCTCTACTACAACAAGGATCTCTTCAAGAAGGCGGGCCTGCCCGACAAGGCGCCGGCGAGCTGGGACGAGGTCGAGGCCATGGCCAAGAAGCTGATGGCCTCCGGCGCCAAGTGCGGCTACAGCACCGCCTGGCCCTCGTGGGTGATCGTGGAGACGATGCACGCCTACCACGATCAGCCGTTCTCCGACCACGCCAACGGCTTCGACGGGCTCGCGACGAGCCTCAAGATCAACGGGCCGTTCGGCGTCAAGATGCTGGAGCTCCTCCAGCGGGGCGCCAAGGAGGGCTGGTTCACCTACAACGGCCGGCTGAACAAGGCCGAGGCCAACATGGGCGGCGGCGAGTGCGGCATCTTCACGACGTCGTCGGCCTACATCGGCAACATCACCAAGACCGCCGAGGGCAAGTTCGCGTGGGGCACGGCGCCGCTGCCGCACATGGCCGGCTTCCCCCACGGCAACTCGATCATCGGCGGCGCCACGCTGTGGGTGATGAAGGGGGCCAAGCCGGAGGAGTACAAGGGCGTCGCCCAGTTCTTCAAGTACCTGGCCTCCACCGAGAACCAGGCGTGGTGGGCCGGCATCACCGGCTACCTGCCGCTGACCCAGGCGGCGGTCAAGGCCATGGAGGCCTCGGGCGTGTACGCCAAGAGCCCGAACCTCAAGACCTCGGTGATCCAGATGAACGCCGGCAAGACCACGCCCAATAGCCAGGGGCTGCGTCTCGGCAACTACGGCTCGATCCGCGACGCCATCGAGGAACAGATGGAGAACGTCTTCGCGGGCAAGAAGACGGCCAAGCAGGGGCTCGACGATGCCGTCGCCAAGTCGGATGACATCCTCAAGGAGTTCGCCGCGCTCTACAAGTAGCGCGGGCGACGGGCCCGGCGATGAAGCGGACCGTCTTTCGCAATCGCTGGCTGCCCTACCTGCTGGTGGCGCCGCAGGTGGCCATCACGCTGGTCTTCTTCTACTGGCCGGCCTTCGATTCGGTGCGGCTGTCGCTCTACCGCGCCTCGCCGTTCGGCGACCGGCTGATCTTCGTGGGCTGGGGCAACTTCGCGCGGCTGTTCAGCGACGCCTCCTACGTGCGCAGCGCGGTCACCAGCGTGCTCTTCGCCTTCATCGTCACCGTGGTCGGGCTGGCCCTGGCCCTCGTCCTGGCCGCCCTGGCCAACGCCAAGATCCGCGGCCTGGGGATCTATCGATCGCTGCTCCTGTGGCCCTACGGGATCGCGCCGGCCATCGCCGGCATCCTCTGGCTGTTCATCTTCCATCCGTCCTACGGTGTCCTGCCGTACGTGCTCTCGTTCGTCACCGCCTACCAGTTCAACTGGTTCCTCAAGGGGTGGGTGGCGATGACGCTGATCACCGTCGCCGCCGTCTGGAAGCAGTTCGGCTACAACCTGGCCTTCTACCTGGCCGGCCTGCAGGGCATCGAGGCCTCGGTGCTGGAGGCCGCCAGCGTCGACGGCGCCGGCCCCGTCCGGCGCTTTCTCGCCATCACCTGTCCGCTCCTGTCGCCGGTGACGTTCTTCCTGTTCACGCTCAACATGACGTTCGCCTTCTTCGACACCTTCGGCCTCGTGCACTCGGTGACCCAGGGCGGGCCCGGCGACGCCACCTCGCTCCTCGTCTACAAGGCCTGGAAGGACGGGTTCGAGAATCTCCAGCTCGGGTTCTCGGCGGCCCAGTCGGTCGTCCTCATGGCGGTCGTCATCGGCCTGACGGCGCTGCAGTTCCGCTTCGCCGAGAAGAAGGTGACGTACTGATGGCGCGCGTGCTGGACGCCGCGACCAGGGTGGACGTGCGCGCGGCCGCGAGGCCGCGGCGGCGGGACTGGAGCGGTGTCCTGGCCCACGCCATCCTCATCGCAGCCGTCGCCCTGCTGGCGTTCCCCCTGTACTACGCGGTCGTGATCAGCACCCAGACGGTGAGCCAGGCGACGAGCCTGCCCCCGCGGCTGCTGCCGTCGACCTCGGCGCTGCAGAACTACGCCGAGGCCTGGCACCGCGCGCAGATGGGCCGGCTGCTGGTCAACAGCGCCGTCATGGCGCTGGGCATCGCGATCGGCAAGATCGTGATCTCGCTGCTGTCGGCCTTCGCCATCGTCTACTTCGACTTCCGGGGCAAGCAGCTCGTGTTCTGGATGATCTTCGTGACCCTGATGCTGCCGATCCCGGTGCGGATCGTCTCCACGTTCGAGGTCATGACCCAGCTCGGCTGGGTGAACACCTACTGGGGCCTGACCGTCCCGCTCATGGCCTCGGCGACGGGGACCTTCCTGTTCCGCCAGTTCTACCAGACGATTCCCGACTCGCTGGCCGAGGCCGCCCAGCTCGACGGCGCCGGGCCGCTGCGCTTCCTGTGGTCGATCCTGCTGCCGCTGTCCAAGGCCAACATTGCCGCGCTCTTCGTGATCCTCTTCGTCTACGGCTGGAACGAGTACCTGTGGCCGCTGATGATCACCACGACCACCGAGATGCGCACCGCGGTCGTCGGGGTCGAGTCGCTCGTGCCCCGCGGCGGCTCGCAGCTGGCCGAGTGGAACGTCATCATGGCGGCGGCGATCATGGTCCTGCTGCCGCCGGTGGCCGTGATCGTCTTCATGCAGCGCTGGTTCGTGAAGGGCCTGATCGAGAGCGAGAAATAGCCGTGGCCACCCGCTACGTGGCCCACCGCGGCGGCGCCTCGCTGTGGCCGGAGAACAGCCTCACCGCCTTCCGCAACGCCATCGCGCTCGGCGCGAAGATCCTGGAGCTGGACGTCCACCTGACCGCCGACGGTGTGGTCGCGGTGATCCACGACCCGACGCTGGAACGTACCAGCAATGGCCGCGGCCCGATCGCGGCGTGCACCGCGGCCGATCTCAGGCGCGCGCGCCTGCGCGGGCCCGACGGCGCGCCGACCGACGACTGGGTGCCCACGCTCGACGAGGTGCTGGCGCTGGCGGCGCCGGCCGGCGTGGCGCTGCTGGTGGAGGTCAAGACGCCCGGCCCGGCCGTGCGCTACGAGCGCCGCGGCGATCGCGTGGTCCCCCTGCCGGGGCCGCGTTACGAGGGGCTGGAGGCCAAGGTGCTGGCCCTGCTGCGCGGCGCGGGGATCGGCGAGCGGTCGTTCGTGATGGCGTTCAACCCGGCCATCCTGGCCGAGGTGCGGGCCCTGGCCCCGCAGCAACCGACCACCCTGCTGGTGGACCGCCGGCACGTCGAGGAGTCCGGCGCGCGACCGGTCGAGACCGTCGAGTGGGCCACCGAGGCCCGCGCGAGCTTCCTGGGCCTGCACTACTCGCTGTGCGACGCCGCCGTGGTCGAGGCCGCTCACCGAGCGAAGATCGGAGTCGGCGTCTTCACCGTCAATGACGAGCCGACGATGCGACGGCTGGCCGCCCTCGGCGTGGACGTGATCATCAGCGACCGTGCCGATCTCGTCGCGCGTCTGCAGGCGGAGGCGTGACCCCGCCCCGCGCGGCGAGAGCCGCGGGCGCATCGCGAAACCTGACGTGAGGACGACGGCGGTGTGGGTCGCGCTGGTGCTGGCCCTGGCGCCGATCGGTCCAGCCCGGGCGGAGCCGAGCTGGACGGCCCTCGAGTACGCGGCCGGAGTGGGGTGCGGGCTCTTCGTGCAGTTCTTCACGGCGGACGGCAGCGAGCCGACGGTGGACGGCAGGCTCACGGGATTCTTTCCGCGCGGCGCGCCACCGAGCACCAGCCCCTCGGAGTGCTTGAGCCGATGCCGCCAGTGGGCGGGCGTCTCCAGCGTGAAGACCCTGGCCGCCGGCTACCGGGCGCGGCTGGCCGTCACCAAGGTGACGAGAACATGCTGGCCCTGGGCATTCTGATCGGCGCTCTGGCGCTCCTGTCGTGGTGGCTGCTGCGGGCCGTGACCCGAGCACGGCTGAAGGAAAGGGTGGCATAGTCTTGGGGGATCGACACTGCTCGACGAACGGGGGCATTCCGTCATGGCCGCACGTACTCCAGCGCGTTTCCTCTGCCTGCTCGCCGCCGGCGCCGTTCTGCTGACCGGCTGTGACCAGGGTCCGCGGCAACCCGCCGATCCCTACGACACGGGCACGATGGATCTCAAGCCCGTCCCGGCGAAGCTGGGCGGCGAGCGGCACCAGGGCGCGTTCGCCGAGGGCGGCGCGCTCAGCCTGGGCGCCGAGCTGAAGCCGCTGGACCCGGCGCCGGTCAAGACGGTGCGCCTGGACACGATGCACAGGATCGTCGAGATCGCGCCCGGCGTGAAGTTCAGCGCCTGGACCTTCGGCAACCAGGTCCCCGGCCCGACCGTGCGCGCGCGGGTCGGCGACCGGATCAAGTTCAGCATGACCAACCGCAGCGACGAGCCGGTGCCGGGCGTGCAGGTCATGGCCGCGCCGATGATGCACTCGATGGACTTCCACGCCGCGATGGTCTCGCCCCAGGACAAGTACCGCTCGATCGCCCCCGGCCAGACGATCGAGTTCGAGTTCACGCTGAACTATCCGGGGATCTTCATGTACCACTGCGGGACGCCGATGATCCTGGAGCACATCGCCTCCGGCATGTACGGGGCGGTGATCGTCGAGCCGCGGGCCGGGTATCCGACCAAGGTGGATCGCGAGTACGTGGTCGTGCAGAGCGAGTTCTACGCCAAGCCCGATCCGGGCAAGCGCACGGTGGGCGGCACGCCGCTCTACGTCCTGGACGGCGACCGGCTGCGCGCGGCCCAGCCGACGCACACCGTGTTCAACGGCGTCCACAACGGCATGGTGAAGCAGCCGCTGGCGGCCAAGCCGGGCGAGCGCGTGCGCCTGTACGTGCTCAACGTCGGGCCCAGCAAGACCTCGAGCTTCCACGTGGTCGGGACCATCTTCGACCGGGTATGGCTCGAGGGGAACCCCGACAACCAGCTCCGCGGCATGCAGACGGTGCTGCTCGGATCGTCCAACGCCGCCGCCGTCGAGTTCGTGATTCCCGAGGCCGGCTCCTACATCATGGTCGATCACCACTTCGCCAACGCCTCCCAGGGCGCCATCGGCCTCATCTCGACCAACGTCAAGCCGGAGACCAAGGACCTCGAGCACCACAACCTGCCCGCGTCGGCGACCCCGAGCGATCCCGAGGCCGTCCAGGGCAAGCTCAACTTCGAGAGCAAGTGCCTGGCCTGCCACTCCTTGGGCGAGGGCAAGAAGCTCGGACCGGACCTCGCCGGCGTGACCAGGCGCCGCACCGACGCCTGGCTGGCGCGCTGGCTCAGGGAGCCCGAGAAGATGCTCGAGACCGACGCCGACGCCAAGGCGCTGCTCAAGGAGTACAACAACATCCCGATGCCCAACCAGAGCCTGGGTGACGTCGAGATCAAGCAGTACATCAAGTACTTCCACTGGATCGACACCCAGCCGGCCGGCGTCGCCAAGGCGGCCGGGGGTCACTAGGGTGCGGGGCCGGCTGGCCGCCGCGGTGCTGGCGCTCGTGCTTCAGGCGACGACCGCGTTGGCCTGCGGCTTCTGCGTCGAGGACAAGGTGGCGGCCGTCTACGACCACGAGCTGGTGGGACGGGCGCTCGGCATCCGCCACCACGTGGCCTTCTGCGGAATCGAGGGCGTCGTCGCCGGGCGGGACGCGCAGCGGGGCCAGATCACGCGGGCCCTCGACGCGGTCGCCGGCGTGGACCGTGGGAGTGTCCGCGTGTCGCTGGAGCACGCGACCGTGTCGTTCGCGTTCGATCCGGCCCGGGCGCCGCTGCCGGCGGTGCTGCGGGCGGCGCGGCGCACGCTGGCCGATCGGGGGCTCACGTTGGTACCGTTGCGCGTGATGGACCGCGCGGACCGCCTGAAGGCCATGGAGTGACTCGACGCTGGGCGGGGGCCAGGCTCGCCGCGGGCGTTCTCGTGGCCCTCCTGTTCGCGACCGCCGGCGGGGCCGGCCCGCCGACCCGCGTCGCCGCCCATCGCGGTGGCGCCGCGCTGGCGCCGGAGAACAGCCTCACCGCGTTTCGTGGCGCGCTGGCGCTCGGCGTCGACGCGCTGGAGTTCGACGTGCACCTCAGCGCCGACGGCGAGCCGGTCGTCATCCACGACGCCACGCTCGAGCGCACCACGACGGGCCGCGGCGCCGTCGGCGACGCCACGCTGGCCCAGCTCCGGACGCTGCACCTGAAGGCGCGCGACGGCGGCGTCACCGCCGACACCGTGCCGCCGCTGGCCGAGGTCCTCGATCTGGCGGCGCCGTCGGCGGCCGAGGTGCTGCCGGAGATCAAGACGGCGGGCGGCGGCCGCCGCTATCCGGGGATCGAGGAGACGGTGCTGGCACGGCTGGGCGCGCGCCGCTTCGGCGAGCGGGCGACCATCCAGGCGTTCGACGAGGTGACGATCCGGCGGCTGCACGAGCTCGATCCCGTCCAGCGCACGATGCTGCTCGTCTCCCCGCGGCGGCTCCAGACGGCGCGGGCGGAGCCGCCGGAGGCGGTGCGGTGGGCGAGCGCGGTCGGCGCCAGCGATCTCGGCCTGGACCACCGTGCGATCGACGCGCGCGTGGTCGCCGCCGCGCGGTCCGCCCGCGTGCGGTTGTCGGCGTGGACCGTGAATGCCGAGCCGGACCTGCGCCGCCTGCTCGACCTCGGCGTCGACGTGGTGATGTCCGATCATCCCGACCTGGCGCTGCGGCTGGCCGGCCGCGCGCCGCGAAAGCCCTGACCGCGCCACCGTCGTTTTGGAGTACTCTCGTCCCGCGATGGCGGCCCGTCGCTACGTTCTCGCCCTCGACCAGGGCACCACCGGCTCGACCGCGCTCGTCATCGACGCCGAGGGCGTCGTGTGCGCGCGCGGTTACGCCGAGCTGACGCAGCACTACCCGCAGCCGGGCTGGGTCGAGCACGACCCCGAGGAGATCTGGCGCACGGTGGGCGAGGCCGCGCAGCGCGCGCTGGCCGAGGCCCGCGCGACGGGCGGCGAGATCGCCGCCGTCGGCATCACCAACCAGCGCGAGACGACGATCGTGTGGGATCGCGCGACCGGCGCGCCGATCCACCCGGCGATCGTCTGGCAGTGCCGGCGCACCGCGGCGATGTGCGACGCGCTCAAGGCCGCCGGCGCCGAGCCCCTCGTGCGGGCGCGGACGGGCCTCGTGCTGGACGCGTACTTCTCCGGCACCAAGATCCGCTGGCTGCTCGACCACCTCCCCGGCGCCCGTGGGCGGGCCGAGCGGGGCGAGCTGGCCTTCGGCACCGTCGACGCCTGGCTCGTGTGGAAGCTGACCGGCGGCCGGCGGCACGTCACCGATGCCACCAACGCCTCGCGCACGCTCTGCCTGGATCTCCGATCGGTCGACTGGGACGACGAGATGCTGGCCCTGCTCGGCGTTCCCCGCGCGGTGCTGCCGGCGATCGTCGACTCCGCCGGCGTGTGCGCGGAGACGAGCGACGTGGGCTGGCTGCCGGCCGGCGTGCCCATCGCCGGCGTCGCGGGCGATCAGCAGGCGGCGCTGTTCGGGCAGGCGTGCTACGAGCCGGGCAGCGCCAAGAACACGTACGGCACCGGCTGCTTCGCGTTGCTGAACACCGGCGCCGCGCCCATCGCCTCTGGCCACGGGCTGCTCAGCACCGTGGCCTGGCGCATCGGCGGCCGCGTGACCTACGCGCTGGAGGGCAGCGTGTTCATCGCCGGCGCCGCCGTGCAGTGGCTGCGCGACGGCCTCGGCATCGTCGCCCGGGCGGCCGAGACGCAGGCGCTGGCGGAGTCCGTCGCCGACACCGGCGGCGTCTACTTCGTTCCGGCCTTCGTGGGGCTCGGCGCGCCGTACTGGGACCCCTACGCGCGCGGCACCATCGTGGGGCTCACGCGCGGCACCACGCGCGCCCACCTGGTGCGGGCCACGCTGGAGGCGATCGCCTACCAGAGTCGCGACGTCCTCGAGGCGATGGCCGGCGACGCCAAGGTGCCACTGCGCGCCTTGAAGGTGGACGGCGGCGCCGTCGCCAACGACTTCCTCTGCCAGTTCCAGGCCGATGTCCTCGACGCCGCCGTGATGCGGCCGAGGGTCATCGAGACGACCGCCCTCGGCGCCGCCTTCCTGGCCGGGCTCGGCAGCGGCTTCTGGCGCTCGCTCGACGCCCTCGCCTCGCGTCAGGCCGTCGCGCGTACCTTCACACCCCGGATCGATCCGGCGACACGCGCCCGCGGCTACGACGGCTGGCGCCGCGCCGTCGAACGCTCACGCCACTGGGAAAAGGAGACGTCGGTATGAAACACCTGATCGGGCTGGGCCTGCTGATCGCGCTCGTCGCCGGGGCCGTGGGCGGCGCCGGTGCTCAGGCGCCCATCGAGGGCGAGCTGACGTTGATCACGCCGGTGTCGAAGTTCATCCACGACGCCGCGCTGAAGGCGTTCGCCGACTACGCCAAGGAGAAGTGGAACGTCACGGTCAAGACCAACGCCATCCCGGCCGGCACGCCGGTGGCCTACGGGCGCATCGTCGAGTGGAAGGGCAGGCCGGACGCGGACATCTTCTGGGGCGGCGAGTCGGCGCTCTTCGAGAAGCTGGCCGAGGCCCGGCTGCTGCAGAAGGTCGAGATCAGCAAGGAGGTGTGGGACTCCATTCCCGCCTCGATCGGCAAGCCCAAGCCCATCCCGCTCAAGGACAAGGACGGCTTCTGGGTCGGCACCGCGCTCGAGCCGTACGGGATCGTGTACCACCCGGTGAAGATCAAGCGGCTCGGCATCGCCGAGCCCAGGGACTGGGAGGACCTGCTCAACCCCAAGCTCCGGGGCGAGATCGCCCAGTGCGCGCCGACCCGCTCGTCGTCGTCGAACGCGACCTACGAGGTGATCCTCTCGATGTACGGCGAGGACAAGGGCTGGGACTGGCTCAAGCGCCTGTCCGCCAACACCGGCCACTTCACGGCGCGCAGCCGCGACGTGCCGACCGTCGTGGCCAAGGGCGAGTTCGCGGCGGGCTTCGCGGTGCCGTCCTACATGGCGTTCGAGGAGAAGCTGGCCGGCTTCGACATCCGCTATGTGGCGCCGCGCAACGCGTTCGTGACGCCGGAGCCGATGGCCGTCCTGGCCGGCTCCCGCAATGCCCGGACCGCCCGGGCGTTCATCGAGTTCCTGCTGAGCGAGCGCGGCCAGCGCGTGTTCATGGAGCGGGGCCTGTTCCCGATCACACCCAAGTACAGGGTGCAGGGCCCGCCCGGCTCGACCGCCGAGCTGGCCGTGCAGTTCACCGGCGGCGTGCGCTCGTACTTCGACGCCGACGTCTCCAACGTCTACGACGAGGACGTGGCCGCCAAGCGCTCGGAGGCGCTCAAGACGAAGTTCCGCTCAGACATCGAAGCCGTATGGAGGAAGCCGAACTAGAGGCGCGCGGTCGTCCGGTGTTGCCCACCACGCGAAAAGGGGAGTTCGCGGGGGGACCTTCGAGGGTCCCCCCTCGACCACAATGAAGATTGCGCTTCGGAATCTCACGAAGCGCTTCGGCGCCGTCAGCGTGGTGGACGGCGCCAACCTCGACGTCGCCGACGGCGAGCTCTTCACGCTGCTCGGCCCGTCCGGCTGCGGCAAGACCACGCTGCTCCGCCTCATCGCGGGCTTCTACCGTCCCGACGCCGGCGAGATCCGCTTCGGCGAGCGGCGGGTCGACGGGCTGCCGCCCCACGCGCGGAACATCGGCATGGTGTTCCAGAACTACGCGCTGTGGCCCCACATGACGGTGCGGGCCAACGTCACCTACGGCCTGCGCCTGCGCGGGTTGCCGGCCGTCGAGATCGCCGAGCGCCTGGATCGCGGCCTCGGCCAGGTGAACCTGCTCGGGCTGGAGGACCGCTACCCGGGCCAGCTCTCCGGCGGCCAGCAGCAGCGGGTGGCGCTGGCCCGCGCGCTCGTGCTGAACCCCGACATCCTGCTGCTCGACGAGCCGCTGTCCAACCTCGACGCCAAGATCCGCGTGCAGGTGCGGAGCGAGATCCGGCTGCTCCAGCAGGCGCTGCGCATCACGACCGTCTACGTGACGCACGACCAGGAGGAGGCGCTGTCGCTGTCCGACCGGGTGGCGGTGATGCGCGACGGGCGCATCCAGCAGGTGGCGGTCCCCAAGGCGCTCTACGAGCGGCCGGCCAACCGGTTCGTGGCCGACTTCGTCGGCACCAACAACTTCATCCCGGGCGTGTGCACGGAGCGCGACGAGGGCCGCAGCGTCGTCGAGACCCCGCTGGGGTTGTTGCACGGACGGCCGGGCGACGGCGTGCTGGCCGGCGCGCGCTGCGTGCTGGCAGTGCGGCCGGAGAACCTGGCGCTGGGTGGGGGCGGCGACAACGTGCTCGACGGCCGGGTGGCCGTGGCCTCCTACCTGGGCAGCACGCTTCGCTACGACGTCGACACGGCGGCCGGCGTGCGCTTGAAGGTGGATGTGGGCGACGCCTGGCACCACGAGCCGCTGGCGGTCGGCCAGGCCGTGCGCGTGAGCTTTCCCGCCTCGGCCGCGCTGACGCTGCCGGACGAGTAGAGGCGTGGCCACCGTCGAGCGGGCCGAGGCGCGGGCGGTGGTGACGTCGACGCGCCGGGCCGTGCTGCCGGCCCTCGGCTACGCGGCCATCTGGCTGTTCCTGATCGTCTTCCTCGTTTACCCGCTGCTGCGGATCTTCTACGACGCCTTCACCGACGAGGCGGGGCGTCTGACCATCGACAACTTCGTCGCCTTCGCCGGCGACGCCTACTACGTGCGGTCGCTCGGCAACTCGATCCTCCTCGGCCTCGGCACCGTGGCCGGCACGACGGTGCTGGGCTTCGCGGTGGCGCTGCTGCTGGTCCGCTGCGACTTCCGCGGCCGCGACCTGTTCGGCTATCTCACGCTGATCCCGATCATCTCGCCGCCGCTGGTCGGCGTGCTGGGCTTCACCTTCATCATGGGCCGGGCCGGCACCGTGAACGTGCTCCTGCACGACTGGTTCGACCTGGCCCGGCCGATCAACTTCGTCTACGGCGTGCACGGTGTGCTGCTGGTCGAGACGCTGCACCTCTTTCCGATGATCACGCTCAACGTGCTCGACGCCCTCGCCAAGATCGATCCCTCGCTGGAGGAGGCGGCCGAGAGCGTCGGCGCCCGCGGCTGGACGAAGCTGCGCACGATCACGTTACCCCTGACCACGCCGGGCTATGTCGCCGGCGCCTTGCTGGTGTTCATCTGGACCTTCTCGGACTTCGCCACCCCGCTGGTGCTGGGCGTGCAGGACCTGCTGGCCGCCCAGGCCTACCTGAACATCGTGCAGTTCGTGGACCGCCGGCTCTTCCGCATGGGCATCGTGATCTCGGCGCTCATGGTGGCGCTGGCCGTGGTCTTCCTGGTGGCGGCGCGTCGCTACGTGGCGATCAAGGACTACTCGTCGCTGTCCTACTCGCGCGTCACCCGCCATCGCCTGTCGCCGCTGGCCCAGGCCGGGGCCATCGGGTTCTTGTCGCTGGTGATGCTGGCCGCGTGCATTCCCTACCTCGGCGTCGGGCTGGCCTCGGTCGGCAAGGGCTGGTCGCTCACGCCGTTCCCCCTGCAGTACACGTGGCAGTACTACGAGCGCGTGATCGTGGAGACGCCGAAGTACATCGTCAACAGCCTGCTCTACTCGACCCTGGCGGTGGCCGGCTGTGTCGTGGTGGGCGTGCCGATCGCCTGGATCCTCGCCCGCACGCGCCTGCCCGGGCGCGACACGCTCGACGGGCTCAACACGCTGATCCTGGCGCTGCCGGGCACCGCGATCGGCATCGCCTACATCCGGGCGTTCCACTTCCCGCTGCCGTGGCTCGACCTCAAGCTCACCAGCCTCTGGATCGTGCTGCCGCTGGTGCTCTGCATCCGGCGCTTGCCGTACACGGTGCGCGGCGCCTACGCCTCGCTGCTGCTCGTGCATCGCTCGATGGAGGAGGCGGCGGCCAGCGTGGGGGCCACCGAGCTCCGCAGCTTCCGCGACGTGACGCTGCCGCTCATCTGGCGCGGCGTGCTCGTCGGCTCGCTGTTCTCGTTCATGACCTCGCTGCAGGAAGCCTCGGCGGTGCTGTTCCTCTCGCTCGGCGGCTGGGAGACGATCCCGGTCGGGATCTTCTCGTTCTACATCGCCGGCAGCGCCAACGAGGCGGCCGCGCTGGGCATGATCCTCATCGTGGTGGCCGCCCTCACGGTGCTCGTGCTCAACCGCGTCGCCGGCACGCGCATGGGCGGGATGTTCGGGTAGCGGTTGTACTGATCCCCCGTCTCGGCCGGGCTGTTTGCGTCCACAAATCAGCCACTTCGGTTGGCTTGTCGGCGTCGGAGGGCTGTGCTAGTGTTTCGCTTCACATGGCGCCCGCGGGGGATCCAAGCGCCTGGAAAGCGCTCGGCGAGTTGTCCGCGGTGGGCCTCACGCTGGTGGTGGCCACGGTCCTCGGGCTCGCGGGTGGCTACTACCTCGACCGATGGCTCGGCACCTCGCCGTGGCTGACGCTCATCGGGTTGTTGCTCGGCATCGCGGCGGGATTCGTAAACCTCTTTCGCTCGATCAAGCGCGCGGAGCGGGATATCGATGACGGAACGTAGGCTGACGACGGGCGTGACGCAGCAGACGGCGCTGGCCGCGCTGGTCGCCGCGCTGGCCGGCGGCTGGCTGGGCGGCGCCGCCGGCGCCCTCGGCGTGCTGACCGGCGGCGCGCTGGCGCTGCTGAGCTTCCGCCTGCTGGCGGCCCGGATGGCGGCGGTCGGCGTCGGCTCCACGCTCGCCGCGCCGTGGGCGATGATGGCCGGGCTGCGCTTCGCCGCCGTCAGCGGGGCGGCCCTCGCGCTCGTCGTGGCCGGGTGGGCGCATCCGATCGCCTGGCTGGTCGGCTACAGCCTGCTGCCGCTCGCGGTGGTGACCCAGGGCCTGCGCCTGGCCCGTGAGGAGAGCCGTCCGTGGACGTGATCGAGCACGCGCCGATCTTCCGGTTGCCCTTCTTCTTCTGGCCCGGCTACGTGCCCGACCACGTGACCTACACGTGGCTGGTGATGATCGTCCTGGCCGGGCTGGCGTTCGCGGCCTCCCTCAACGTGCAGCGGGTGCCCAGCGGCCTGCAGAACTTCTTCGAGGTCGTGCTCGAGCAGTTCCAGCAGCTCATCGACGACGTGATGGGACCCGAGGGACGGCCCTTCCTGCCGCTGATCGCGACGCTGGGGCTCGTCATCCTCTCGTTGAACCTGCTGGGCTTGGTGCCCGGCATGAACGGACCGACGACGAACCTGAACACGACGGCGGCGTACGCCCTCGTCGTCTTCTTCTCCTACCACTACATCGGCGTCCGCGCGCAGGGCCTCGGCACCTATCTGAAGCACTTCATGGGCCCCGTCTGGTGGCTGGCGCCGCTGATGTTCCCCATCGAGATCATCAGTCATCTGGCCCGGCCGCTGTCGCTCACGCTGCGGCTGTTCGGCAACATGGTGGGCGGCCACATCCTGCTGGCCATCATCTTCTTCCTGATGGGCCTGCAGGGCCTCATCGGCTGGGCGCTGTCGGGCAGCGCCATCGGCGCCGTCGTGGGCGGCCTCGGCGGCCTGGTGATGATCGTCTTCACGGTCGGGTTCCTGTACCCGCTCAAGATCCTGGTGTCGTTTCTCCAGGCGTTCGTCTTCGTGATGCTCACGATGCTCTACATCGCGGGAGCCATCGAGCACGCCGAGCACCACGGGAGCGAGCCTCATCCGGCGCATCACTAGCACACCACACGTACAGAGGAGGGCGGTCGTGCGACGTTCACTCATCCTGGCAGGTCTCGCAGTTCTGGCAGTTCCGGGCCTGGCGCTCGCCCAGGCGCCCGCCGCCGAGAGTCACGGCGGCCTGATCGGGCCGTACTCGGTCCTGGTCGCCGGCTTCGCCATGGCCTTCGCGGCGGGCCTGTGCGCGCTGGGGCAGGGCAAGGCGGTGGCCTCAGCGGTCGACGCCATGGCGCGCCAGCCCGGCGCCGCGGCGCGCATCCAGACCGCGATGATCATCGGTCTGGCGCTGATCGAGTCGCTCGCGATCTACGTGCTGGTCGTGGCGATGATCCTGCTGTTCGTGCAACCGATCAAGTAGCGGCGCCATCGGGGATGTGGCGGCGCGGGCCCGGCCCCGCGCCGCCGTCGTAACATGGCGCGCTCCAGCTACCGCCCGCCCAAGATCCCCGAGATGACGATCCGTCGTCTCTCGGTCTACACCCGCTGCCTGCTCCAGCTCGAGGAAGACGGCGTGAAGACGATCTCCTCGCAGGAGCTGGCCGAGCGGTTCAGCCTGAACTCCGCCCAGGTGCGCAAGGACCTGGCCTACTTCGGCGAGTTCGGCGTGCGCGGCATCGGCTACTACGTCTCCGGCCTCAAGGCCGAGCTGCAGCGCATCCTCGGCCTCGACCGCGAGTGGGCGGTGGCGCTGGTCGGCTTCGGCAACCTCGGCTCGGCGCTCTTTCACTACAAGGGGTTCGGGCGTCAGGGGTTTCGCATCGCGGTGGTGATCGACGACGATCCCGGCAAGATCGGCCGGGAGGTCGACGCCGTGCCGATCGTGTCGAGCCGCGACATGGCGCGGGAGATCAAGGCGCGGGGCATCCAGATCGCGATCGTCGCCGTGCCGCCGGAGGCGGCCCAGACCGTCACCGAGCAGCTCGTGGCCGCCGGCATCAAGGCCGTGCTGAACTTCGCGCCCACCCGGCTGCGCGTGGCCCGCGACATCCGCCTCAAGAACGTCGACCTCTCGATCGAGCTGGAGACGCTCTCCTTCTACCTGGCCAAGGGCGGGCGGTAGCCGCCGCCCGCACTGCTTCAACCGGACCGTCATGCCGACACTGGCGATCGACGATCGCGTCGTGCGCTACGAGGAGTACGGCGCCGGCCCCCTCGTCGTGCTCGTCCACGGCTCGCCGGGCAATGGCAAGGCGTGGTCGCGCGTCGGCGAGCGCCTCGCCGGCCGCCATCGCGTCATCGCGCCCGACCTGCCCGGGCACGGCGGCACGACCCCGCAGGCCCCCGGGGAGGTGCCCGACGTCGCGTACTCCGCGACGTTGATCGAGGCGCTGATCGGCCGGGTGGGCGCGCCCGCGCTGCTGACCGGCTACTCTTACGGCGGCGTCGTCGCGCTGGCGATTGCCCTGCGGGGCCGCGTGTCGATCGGGGCCCTCGCGCTGCTGGAGCCGGTCGCCGTCCCGGCGCTGAGCCTGACCGGCGATCTCGATCTCCACGCGCGGACGAGGGCCGTGTTCGACGGCTACATCGCCGGTGTGGAGGGGGGCGATCCGCTCCAGGTGCGGACGATGGTCGACTTCTGGTTCGGGTCCGGCGCCTTCGAGGGCCTGGCCGAGCCGCTCCGAGGCTACATGGTCCGGGAGGCGGCCACCAACGTCCGTGACGTTCGCGGGGCGCTTCGAGAGGACTATTCGCCGGCGGCGCTACGACGGCTGTCGATGCCGGTGACGACGCTCGTCGGCGGGCGCAGCCCCGAGGTCACCCGGACGATCGCCCAGACGATCACGACACACGTGCGGCGCGGATCGCTCACGCTCGTCGCCGGCGCCACCCACGCGCTGATCACGACGCACGCCGAGGCCGTGGCCGAGGCGCTGGCCGCCCTGGTTCCTGGAGGGCCGTGATACCGTAGGGCGGCCCGGCGATGCTGAGAGAGTGGCAGGCGTTCGAGGCCCTGGCGAAGTCCTTCGTCGAGGGAGAGGCCTGCCTGCGCGTCGCCGGCCTTGGCGGACCCGCCCGCGCGCTGGTGATCGCCGAGCTGCTGCAAGCCCATCCCCGGGCCGCCGTCGTCGTCGTGCGCTCGATGGTCGACGCCCACCGCTGGACACAGGACCTCAAGTTCTTCGGCGCGCCGGTGCTCGAGTTCCCCGAGCGCGAGCCGCGCCTGTGGCGCGGCGGCCACCACCGCGAGGCCGACGCCGAGCGCGCGGTGATCGCGCGCCGGCTGGCGGCCGGCGAGCCGATCGTCGTCGTGGCCACGCCGGCCGGCCTCGACACGCCGCTGCCGGCGCCGGCCGACTTCTCGGCGCGGACACTCCGGATCGGCGTGGGCGACCGGCTCGAGCGCGAGCTGCTGCTGGAGGCGTTCGAGGCCGCCGGCTACGAGCGCACCGACACGGTGGTGGAGGTCGGGCAGTGGAGTGTCCGCGGCGGCATCGTCGACGTGTTCGTGCCCAGCCATCCGAGCCCGGCCCGCCTGGAGTTCTTCGGCGACGACGTGGAATCGATCCGCCGGTTCGATCCGAGCACGCAGCGCTCGACCGACGCGCTCGACGAGCTGCTGGTGCTGCCACTCGGCGGCCCCGGTGACGACGCGGACGGCGCCGCCCGGCTGCTGGACTACCTGCCGCCGGCCGCCCCCGCCATCCTGGACGCCCCGGCGCTGCTCGACGACACCTCCGAGGAGGCGCCGGGTCGCCGCCCGCTGCGCGAGGTGCTCGGCGACCGCCCGCGCGTGGAGCTGGAGCTGCTGGCCGGGACCGCCGCGGAGCGCGTGCTCGACACCCAGGAGGTGCCGCGCTTCAACGGCCACTTCGCCACGCTCACCGAGGCGCTCGGCCGCTGGCGGGCCGAGGGCTTCACGGTGCGGCTCGTCGTGGCCGACGAGCACCAGGCCGAGCACCTGCGCCAGATCCTGCGCGATCACGACGCGGAGGTGCCGATCGCGGCCGCCATCGACGCGCCCGAGTCGCTGGCCATCGTCGTCGGGGAGTGCTCGTCCGGCATCGCCATCTCGGCGGTGGGGCTGGTGCTGCTCACCGAGGCCGAGATCTTCGGATCCCGGCGCCGCGCGCTGCGCCGGCCCAAGTACCAGCGGGGCGCTGCGCTCACGGCGTTCACCGACCTGGAGGTGGACGACCTCGTCGTCCACGAGGATCACGGCATCGGCCGCTACCTCGGGCTGCGCACCATGTCGGTCGGCGATCGGGACGGCGACTTCCTGCTGCTCGAGTACGCCGAGGGCGGGCGACTCTACGTGCCGGTGGAGCGGCTCGACCTCGTCTCCAAGTACCTGGGCGGCGACGCCGGCGCCGCCCGGCTCGATCGCATGGGCGGCGCCTCCTGGCAGCGCGTGAAGGAGTCGGTGCGCGCCGCCCTGCGCGAGATGGCCGAGGGGCTGCTGAAGCTCTACGCCCAGCGCGCGGTGGCCGAGGGCTACGCGTTCGCCGGGGACTCGCCGTGGCAGCGCGAGTTCGAGGCCTCGTTCCGCTTCGAGGAGACGCCCGATCAGCTCCGCGCCATCCAGGAGGTCAAGCGCGACATGCAGACCAGCCGGCCCATGGACCGGCTGGTGGCCGGCGACGTGGGCTACGGCAAGACCGAGGTGGCGCTGCGGGCGGCATTCAAGGCCGTCGCCGACGGCCATCAGGTGGCGGTGCTGGTGCCGACGACCGTGCTGGCCCAGCAGCACTGGTCGACGTTCACCGACCGCTTCGGGCCATTCCCGGCCACGGTCGAGCTGCTCTCGCGCTTCCGCTCTCCCAAGGAGCAGAAGACGGTGGTGGAGGGGCTGCGCCACGGCACCGTCGACGTCGTCATCGGCACCCACCGCTTGCTCTCCAAGGACGTCGGGTTCAAGAACCTCGGGCTGATGATCATCGACGAGGAGCACCGCTTCGGCGTCGCCCACAAGGAGCGGATGAAGCAGCTCCGGGCCTCCGTCGACGTGCTGGCGCTGACGGCCACCCCGATCCCGCGCACGCTCTACATGTCGCTCTCGGGCGTGCGTGACATGTCGGTGATCGAGACGCCGCCGCTCGACCGGCTGCCGATCGAAACGGTGGTCCGTCGCTTCAGCAAGGCCGTCATCAAGGAGGCGCTCGAGCGCGAGCTGGAGCGCGGCGGTCAGGTGTTCTTCGTGCACAACCGGGTGCAGTCGCTCGTGTCCATGACGCGCTTCATCCAGGAGCTGGTGCCCCAGGCGCGCGTCATCATGGGGCATGGCCAGATGGGCGAGCGTGAGCTGGAGGCCACGATGGTCAGGTTCGTCAGCGGCCAGGCCGACATCCTCGTCTCGACGGCCATCGTCGAATCCGGCCTGGACATTCCGGCCTCCAACACGATCATCATCAACCGGGCCGATCGCTTCGGCCTCGCCCAGCTCTACCAGCTTCGGGGCCGGGTGGGGCGCGAGCGGCAGCAGGCCTTCTGCTACCTGCTGGTGCCGGCCGACGGCCGGGTGGACGAGCAGGCCCAGCGCCGGTTGCGGGCGCTGCAGGAGCTGACCGAGCTGGGGTCGGGATTCAAGCTGGCGCTGCGGGACCTCGAGATCCGGGGGGCCGGCAACCTGCTGGGGGCCGAGCAGCACGGCCACATCGCGGCCGTCGGGTACGATCTTTACTCGAAGCTTCTCGCCGAAGCTGTGCAAGAATTGAGGGGCGATCCAGCCGGGGTTGCTGTCGAACCGGTCATCAGCGTCCAGGTCGAAGGGTTCTTGCCCGAGGAGTATGTCCCTGAGGTCAATCAGCGACTGGCGTTCTACAAGCGACTGGCCGGGGCGGCCGGCGCCGAGGAGCTTGCCGACCTGCGCGCCGAGCTCCTCGATCGCTTTGGTCCGTTGCCCGAGCCCGCCGAGCAGCTCATCGACATCGTCCGCATTCGCATCCAGGCCCGTGTGCTGGGGATCGAGCGTCTCGAGGCCGGTGGGGGGAAGGCCGTGATCACGTTCTCGCCCCGGACCACGGTCGAGCCCGAGCGTCTCGTGGCCGCCATCCAGGCCAGCCGCGGCCGGCTGCGCATGCGGCGGGAGTTCACGCTCGAGGCGGTCATCGCCACCGCCGGCTGGGCGGCCGTTCGCGACTCCCTGCTCGGCGTGCTCCGTGGGTTCGCTCGGCCATGAGGGCGCGGGTCCTGGCCCTCGGGGTGGCCGGGCTGCTGCTGGGCGGGTGCGCGATGCCGACGATGCCCTCGATGCCGGGCTGGGTGCCTTGGCTCGGCAAGCAGAAGGAGCCACCGCCCGCCGTCGCCGCCGTGCCCCCCGGGGCGAGGACCGACGTCCTCGACACACCCAAGCCCGGTGAGATGCGCCAGCGCCCGGCCGAGGAGACCGACGAGGCCGTCACCGACCGGATCATCGCGGTCGTGAACAACGACGCGATCACGCTGGCCGAGCTACAGGAGTCGGTCGTCTCCTATCGCGCCGAGAACCCCGGCGCGCGCACGGGCCCGACCGACGAGGAGCTACGGCGCGACTTCCTGAACCACCTCATCGACAGCCGGCTGCAACTGCAGGAGGCCGACCGCGAGAAGATCACGGTGGAGGACGTCGAGTTGAACGAGGAGTTCCTCGATCGCATCAAGAAGTACGGGGCGAAGAACGAGGAGGAGTTCGCCAAGCTGATCAAGAGCCAGGGCGTGACGATCGACTCGATCAAGAAGCGGTTGCGCGACGGCCTCAAGGTGAACAAGCTCGTGCGCCGCAAGGTGTCGCTCCGGATATCGGTCACCGAGGCCGAGATCAGCCAGTACCTCGACGAGAATCGCGCCAAGCTCGAGGGCGGCCTGTCGTTCCACGCTCGCCACATCCTCGTCACGCCCGACACCAACACCGACGCCGGCTGGGAGGCCGCCCGCATCAAGGCCGACCTGCTGCGCAGCCAGTTGCTGGAGGGCGCCGACTTCGTCGAGCTGGCCAAGCAGCACTCCCAGGACGCCACGGCCAAGGACGGGGGCGACCTCGGGACCCTCAAGCGGGGGGAGCTGGCGCCCGAGATCGAGGCCGAGCTCTTGCGGCTATCGCCCGGGCAGGTCTCCCAGCCCGTCCGGTCGCCCCTGGGGCTCCACGTCTTCCGGCTGGAGGCGAGGGACACTCTGGAGGGCGTCAGCATCCGCCAGCAGATTCGCGACATCCTATTCAGACAGCAGTACGAAACGCGGCTCGATGTCTGGCTCAAGGAAATCAAGCAACGCGCCATCATTGAGGTTCGACTCTGAAAGCCGTTGACAATCGCCGGGCCAAATGGGAGGATGAGCCCTGACGCCGCCGCCCCAACCCCGTAGAAAGCCTACGCAAACAGCAACACAACCATCGATGCGGCCACCACGTGCCGCGCCCGGAGCCCCCGAATGAGTGCCCGCCGAGAACGAGGACAGCCCAACTCCACCGAGAACACCCCCGCAACGCCCGCCAACGGCATGAACCTCTCCGAGCTCAAGGAGAAGGCGATCTCCGACCTGAACGGAATCGCCCGGGATCTGAGCGTCCAGAACTACGGCGGACTGCGCAAGCAGGAGTTGATCTTCAAGATCCTCCAGGCGCAGGCCGAGAAGGACGGGCTGATCTACGCCGAGGGCGTGCTGGAGGTGCTCCCGGACGGCTTCGGCTTCCTGCGGGCGCCGGACTACAACTACCTGCCGGGCCCCGACGACATTTACGTCTCACCGTCCCAGATCCGCCGCTTCGACCTGCGGACCGGCGACACCATCTCGGGCCAGGTGCGGCCGCCCAAGGACACCGAGCGTTACTTCGCCCTGCTCAAGGTCGAAGCGATCAACTTCGAGACGCCCGACCAGGCGCGCGAGAAGATCTTCTTCGACAACCTCACGCCGCTCTATCCGATGGAGCGGCTGCGGCTGGAGCACGAGCAGGAGAACCTGACGACCCGCGTGATGGATCTGCTCTGTCCCATCGGCAAGGGGCAGCGGGGCATGATCGTGGCGGCGCCCCGTACCGGCAAGACCATGATGCTGCAGTCCATCGCCCACGCGATCGCGACGAACCACCCCGAGGTCTACCTGATCGTCCTCCTCATCGATGAGCGCCCGGAAGAAGTCACCGACATGCAGCGCTCGGTGAAGGGCGAGGTGGTGTCGTCCACGTTCGACGAGCCGCCCCAGCGCCACATCCAGGTCGCCGATATGGTCATCGAGAAGGCCAAGCGGCTGGTCGAGCACAAGCGCGACGTCGTCATCCTGCTCGATTCGCTCACGCGCTTCGCCCGCGCCCACAACGCGGTCATCCCGTCCTCGGGCAAGGTGCTCTCGGGCGGTCTCGACGCCAACGCGCTGCAGCGGCCCCGGCGGTTCTTCGCGACGGCCCGCAACATCGAGGAGGGCGGCTCGCTGACGATCATGGCCACCGCCATCGTCGACACCGGCAGCCGCATGGACGACGTCATCTTCGAGGAGTTCAAGGGCACCGGCAACATGGAAGTCCACCTTGACCGGCGCCTCATGGACAAGCGCATCTTCCCGACGATCAACATCGAGCAGTCGGGCACTCGGAAAGAGGAGCTGCTGCTGGAGAAGGACGAGCTGCAGAAGGTCTGGCTGCTCCGCAAGGCCCTCTCCCAGCTCAACCCGGTCGAGGCCATGGAGCTGTTGCTCGACAAGCTGAAGCAGACGCGCAGCAACAAGGAGTTCCTGGCCGCCATGCATTCGATGGGCTAGCGCCGTGATATCCTTGGGACTCCCAAGGAGGGGCGATCTGTGAAGGTGGGCATTCATCCGGACTATGTGGACACGACCATTACCTGCGCGTGCGGGGAGGTCATCCGCACGCGATCGACCAAGCCGGAAATCCGGGTCGAGGTCTGCTCCAAGTGCCATCCCTTCTTCACGGGGAAGCAGAAGCTCATGGACACGGCCGGTCGTGTGGAGCGCTTCCAGCGGAAGTACAAGCGGCAGCCCACGGCGGCCCAGTAGGCCGCCGGCCCCGGCCGCGCCCGGCTCCCGCCGGCAGGCGCTGATCCGCGATGCTGTTTGACAAGCTCCGTCAGATCGAAGAGCGATCCCAGGAGATCGCCCGACGGCTGGCGGATCCCGCCATCTTCTCCCAGCAAGCGGAGTATGCCCGCCTCCGGAAGGAGCACGCCGACAGCCAGGAGATCGTCGGGCGCTTCGGCGACTACCGCGAGGTGCTGCGGCGGCTCAGCGAGGCCCAGCACATCCTGGCCGAGGGCGGCGACCGCGAGCTCCAGGAGCTGGCCCAGGCAGAGATCGACGAGTTGTCGACCCGCCAGGCCACGCTGGAGGCCGACCTCAAGCGCCTGCTCCTGCCGCGCGACCCCAAGGACGACAAGAACGTCTTCCTCGAGATCCGGGCCGGCGCCGGGGGCGACGAAGCGGCACTCTTCGCCTCCGACCTGGCCCGCATGTACACCAAGTATGCCGAGCGGCAGCGCTGGAAGGTCGAGGTCATGGACGCCAGCCCAACCGGCGTCGGCGGCCTCAAGGAAGTCATCCTGTTCGTGCAGGGCCGCGGCGCCTGGAGCCGGCTCAAGTTCGAGCGCGGCGTCCATCGTGTGCAGCGGGTGCCGGCGACGGAGTCGGCCGGGCGCACCCACACCTCCACGGTGACCGTGGCCGTGCTGCCGGAGGCGGAGGACGTCGAGATCAAGGTCGACGAGAAGGACATCCGCGTCGACGTGTATCGCTCGTCGGGGCCGGGCGGCCAGGGCGTGAACACGACCGACTCCGCGGTGCGCATCACGCACATCCCGACCGGGCTCGTGGTGACCTGCCAGGACGAGCGCTCGCAGATCAAGAACCGCGCGAAGGCCATGCGCGTGCTGCGGGCGCGGCTGCTGGAGCGCGCGCAGAACGAGCAGGCGGCGGCGATCGCGGCCGATCGCCGCTCGCAGGTCGGCACCGGTGAACGGAGCGAGCGCATCCGCACGTACCACTTCGCGCAGAACCGGGTGACCGATCACCGGATCGGCGTCACCCTGCACCGGGTGCCGGAGGTGCTCGGGGGCGACCTCGACGAGCTGATCGAAGGGCTGGCGGCCGCCGAGGAGACCGAGCGGCTGCAGAAGGCACCGATCTGATGGCCGCCGATCCGGCCACGCTCGTCGACGCGCGACCCACCGTCGGGGAGGCGCTCGATCTCGGCGCGGCGGCGCTGCGCGATGCCGGCATCGACGACGGGCGGGTCGACGCCGAGTGGCTGCTGGCCGAGGCGCTCGGCATCGCGCGAGGCCGGCTCGGCCTGCAGGCGCGGCAGGCGCTCGAGCCGGGCGCCGTCGCGCGCTACGTGGGGGCGCTGCGCCGGCGGATCACGCGCGAGCCGCTGCAGCACATCGTCGGCACCCAGGCGTTTTGCCACGTCACCGTGAAGGTCAGCGCCGACGCCCTGGTGCCGAGGCCGGAGACCGAGCTGCTGGCCGGCTGGGCGCTGGAGCTGCTGCCGCGCGGTCCGCGGTCCCCGCTGGCGATCGACATCGGCACCGGCTCCGGCTGCATCGCCTGCGCGCTGGCCGCCGAGCGGCCCGACCTGACCGTCATCGCGCTCGACGTTTCGCCGGCCGCCGCCGCCCTCGCGCGGGCCAACGTCGCCGCGCTGGGTCTGGCGACGCGCGTCACCGTGCAGGTGTCCGACCTGTTCTCGAGGCTGACGGACATGCAGGCCGATGTCGTCGTCTCCAACCCGCCGTACCTGCCCACCGCCCTCATCCCGACGCTGGCGCCCGAGGTCAGTCGCCACGACCCCCGATTGGCGCTGGACGGCGGGCCTGACGGCCTCGACGTGATCCGCCGTCTCGTCGACGCCGCGCCCTGCTGGCTGGCGCCCACCGGCTGGCTCGTCCTGGAGACCGCAGGCGGCGAGCAGGTACCGGAAGTCGTCGCCCTGATGCACGCGCGTGGCTTCGTGTCGGTGCAGACCCGCCCGGACCTGGCCGGGATCGTGCGCTTCGTCGCAGGAGGGATGCCGTCATGCCCGCACGTCTGCTGATCGAGGGTGGCGTGCCGCTCAAGGGCGAGGTCGCGGCCAGCGCCGCCAAGAACGCGGCGCTGCCGGCGCTGGCGGCCGCGCTGCTGACCCCGCAGCCGGTGACGCTCACGAACGTCCCCGATCTCGGCGACGTCCGCACGATGCTCAAGCTGCTGCAGACGCTGGGCGCCACGGTGGCCCGCCAGGGCCGCGAGGCGACCGTCACCGTCGAGCGCGTGGCTAGCGACCTGGCACCCTACGAGCTCGTCTCGACCATGCGGGCCTCGGTGCTCGTGCTGGGCCCGCTCGTCGCCCGCCACGGCTCGGCGCGGGTGGCGCTGCCGGGCGGCTGCGCCATCGGCGTCCGGCCCATCGACCAGCACCTCAAGGGGCTGGCCAGCCTCGGCGCCGAGATCGCCATCGAGAACGGCTACGTGGTGGCGCGGGCGAGCCGCCTCAAGGGCGCCCGCATCACGACCGACCTGGTCACGGTGACCGGGACGGAGAACCTCATGATGGCGGCCGCGCTGGCCGAGGGGACGACGGTCATCGAGAACGCGGCCCGCGAGCCGGAGGTGAGCGATCTGGCCGCGCTGCTCACCGCGATGGGCGCGCGCCTGCACGGCGTCGGCACCGACCGCCTCGAGATCGAGGGCGTGCGCGAGCTGCACGGCGCCGTCCACCGCGTCGTCCCCGATCGCATCGAGGCCGGCACGCTGCTGGTGGCCGCCGCCATCACGCGCGGCGACGTCCGCGTCACCGACATGGTCCCCGCCCACGTGGCGGCGGTACTGGCCAAGCTCGAGGAGTGTGGTGCCACGGTCGAGACCGGGCCGAGCTGGGTGCGCGTGCGGGCCGACGAGCGGCCGCGTCCGGCCGACATCGTGACGAGCCCGTTCCCGGGCTTCCCAACCGACATGCAGGCGCAGCTCATGACGCTGCTGGGACTCGCCGACGGCGAGTCGAAGGTGACGGAGACGATCTTCGAGAACCGGTATATGCACGCGGCCGAGCTGGCCCGGATGGGCGCCCGCATCAGCACCGAGGGCTCGGTGGCGGTCATCCGCGGCGTGGAGGCGTACCAGGGCGCGCCGGTGATGGCCTCCGACCTGCGCGCCTCGGCCGCCCTGGTGCTGGCCGGCGTGGCCGCCCGCGGCCGCACCGAGGTCTCGCGCATCTACCACCTCGACCGGGGCTACGAGCGGCTGGAGACGAAGCTCAGCGCGCTCGGCGCCCGGATCGAGCGGCGCCCGTGAACGTTCGCCTCACGCTGGCGCTGCCCAAGGGCCGCCTGCTCGACAGCGCGCTCGAGACATTGCGTGACGTCGGCATCGACGGCGTCGACCAGGATTCCCGCCGGCTCATCTTCGACGACCCGCGCCAGGGGCTGCGGCTGCTCTTCCTCAAGCCGGCCGACGTCCCCGCCTACGTGACGTACGGCGCCGCCCACCTGGGCATCGTCGGCAAGGACATCCTGCTCGAGCAGGAGCCCGACGTGTACGAGCCGCTCGATCTCGGCTTCGGCGTCTGCCGCCTGGTGGTGGCCGAGCCGCGCGAGCTGTGGGAGCGCGACGACCCGACTAAGTGGTCGTGGGTACGCGTGGCCACGAAGTACCCGAGGCTGACCGAGCAGTATTTCTCGGCGCGCGGCGTCCAGGTGGAGCTCGTGCGCCTCGACGGCTCCATCGAGCTGGCGCCGCTGGTCGGCCTCGCCGAGCGCATCGTCGACCTCGTGCAGTCGGGCGAGACCCTGCGCGCCAACGGCCTCGTCGAGGTCGCCGAGATCACGCGCTCGACCGCGCGCCTCATCGTCAATCGCGCGGCCATGAAGACCGAGTACACCGCCATCAGCGACCTCATCGCGAAGCTGCGCCAACGCCGCCATGCCGCACCTGGAACCGGCCACCCACGCCGCGAGCCGGCCTCGCGGCACTCGCTCCCATGATCGTCCTGGACGCGCGCGCGCTGGGGATCGAGGGCGTGGCCCGCGCGGTCGACCGGCCGCCGTCCGAGGTGCCGGCCGACGTCGTGCGCTCGGTCGAGGCCATCGTCGCCGCCGTACGCGAGCGGGGCGACGCGGCGCTCCTCGACTACACCGAGCGCTTCGACCGCTTCCGCCCGGCCTCGGCCGCCGGCCTGGCCATCGCGCCCACCGAGCTCGAGGCCGCGGAGCGCGAGATCGAGCCGGCGGTGCGGGCCGCGCTCGCCTACGCGGCCGAGCGGATCGAGCGCTACCACGGCGCGGCGCTGCCGAAGTCGTGGCGGATCACCGACGAACACGGCTCGGTGCTGGGCCAGGAAGTGCGCCCGCTCGACCGCGTCGGGATCTACATCCCGGGCGGGCGCGCGGCCTATCCCTCGACGGTGCTGATGACCGCGGTGCCGGCGCGCGTGGCCGGCGTGCGCGAGATCGTGCTCGTCACGCCGCCCGGCCCCGAGGGGCGCGTGCCGCCGGCCGTGCTGGCGGCCGCGCGGGCCGCCGGCGTGACGGAAGGCTGGCGCATCGGCGGCGCCCAGGCGGTCGCGGCCCTGGCCTACGGCACGGCGACGATCCGCCGTGTGGATAAGATCGTCGGCCCCGGCAACGTCTACGTGGCGCTGGCCAAGACGCGCGTCTTCGGCGACGTCGGCATCGACATGGTCGCGGGGCCCAGCGAGGTCGTCGTCGTTGCCGACCGCGCCGCCGATCCGGCCTGGATCGCCGCCGACCTGCTCGCCCAGGCCGAGCACGATCCCATGGCGCGCGCGCTGCTCATCACCGACGCGCCAGAGCTGTTCCCGCGCGTCGAAGCGGCGCTGGCCGAGCAGCTCGCGCGGCTGCCGCGCCGGGCGATCGCCGGCGCGGCGCTGGCGGCCAACGGCGCGTTCATCCTGGTCGCCGATCTCGAGACCGCGGTGGACGTCGCCAACCGGCTGGCGCCCGAGCACCTCGAGCTGATGGTCGCCGTGCCGGCCGCGCTGCTACCGCGCGTGCGGCACGCCGGGGCGATCTTCCTCGGCGCCCACACGCCGGAGGTGGTCGGGGACTACGTGGCGGGCCCCAACCACGTGCTCCCGACGGCGGGCACCGCGCGCTTCGCCTCCCCCCTGGGGACCGAGGACTTCGTGAAGCGATCGAGCGTGATCGAGTACTCGCCGTCCGGGCTGGCCGCGGCGCTGCCGCACCTGAGCGCGCTGGCGCGCATCGAGGGGCTTGACGGCCACGGCCGGGCCGCCGCGCTCAGAGCCTCGGAGCCACCCGCGGTGCAAGCCGGGCACACGGCACCCGCGACAAAGGAGCCACGCGGATGAGCGGCAACGGGCGGCAGGCGCGCGTCGAGCGCAAGACCAAGGAAACCGAGATCGCGCTGCAGCTTCACCTCGACGGGACGGGAAGCTCCAAGGTGCACACGCCGATCCCGTTCTTCAGCCACATGCTGGAGGCGTGGTCCAAGCACGGCCTGATGGACCTGACCGTCGAGGCCACCGGCGACGTCGAGGTCGACATCCACCACACGGTGGAGGACGTCGGCATCGTGCTCGGGCAGGCGCTGCGCCAGGCCCTCGGCGACAAGAAGGGGATCGTGCGGTACGGCACCGCCTTCGTGCCGATGGACGAGGCGCTGGTGCAGGCCTCGGTCGATCTCTCGGGCCGGCCGTTCCTGGTCTTCAACGTGCCGGTGGCGCGCACGCGGGTGTCGAACTTCGATCTCGACATGCTGCAGGAGTTCTTCCGGGCGCTCGCGTTCAACGCCGAGATCACCCTGCACGTGACGATGCACTACGGCCACAACCTGCACCACATCACCGAGGCCGTCTTCAAGGCGGTCGGCCGGTCGCTGGCCGAGGCCACCCGCCTCAACCCGCGCATCGCCGGCGTCCTGCCCTCGACCAAGGGGACCTTGTGATCGGCGAGGCGAGCCGATGATTGCCGTGGTCGTGCGAGTCGCAGCCGTAGGCGAGGCGAGCCGATGATTGCCATAGTCGACTATGGGCGGGGCAATCTCGGCTCGGTCGAGAAGGCGTTCGTGCGGGTCGGGACGCCGGCCGTGGTGACCCAGGAGGCGCGGGTCGTCGACGAGGCCGACGCCGTGGTGCTGCCCGGCGACGGCGCCTTCCACGACGCCATGGCCAATCTCGCGCAGCTCGGCCTGCTGGAGCCCGTGCGGCGTGCGCTCGACGGCCGCCGGCCGTTCCTCGGCATCTGCCTCGGCTACCAGTTGCTGTTCTCGAGCAGCGAGGAGTTCGGCGAGGGCCGGGGGCTCGACGTCATCCCCGGCGTCGTCCGTCGCTTTCCACCCGGCCGCAAGGTGCCGCACATGGGCTGGAATCGCGTGTGGCACGGCGGCGCCCTGCGGCTGTTCGAAGGGATCGAGGATGGAGCGAGGTTTTATTTCGTGCACTCGTATTTTCCAGTTGTAGCGGGTGCTGTTGTAGCGGGTGCCGCCAGCACGGGTAAGGGCGTGGGTGGCCTGATCGAGGAGGGGCGTGGATGCGACATGCCCGACCTTCCGCGGGGCACGCCCGACTCCGCGCGTGAGACGCCCTCCTCGACGCTCATCCAAGCCTTCTGCGACTACGGGGTGCGGTTTGCGGCGGCGATCGAGACGGGGCGGATCTACGCCACGCAGTTTCATCCGGAGAAGAGCCAGAAGGCGGGGATCCGGCTGCTCGAGAATTTCGCGGCGGTCGTGAAGGACGGCCGGTGATCGTCATCCCGGCGGTTGACCTGCGGGAGGGGCGCTGCGTGCGGCTGCGCGAGGGGCGCGCCGACGCCGAGACCGTCTTCTCCGACCACCCGGTGGCCATGGCCGAGCGCTGGGCCGCCGAGGGCGCCGAGCGCCTGCACGTGGTCGATCTCGACGGTGCCTTCGCCGGCGCTCCCCGCCAGACCGCGCTGATCGCCAAGATCGTGGACGCGGTGCGGCCGGTGCCGGTCGAGGTGGGCGGCGGCCTGCGCGATCTCGCGGCGGTGGAGACGGTGCTGGAGGCGGGCGCGCGGTGGGCCGTCGTGGGCACGCGCGCCGTCGAGCCGGCCTTCCTCGGCGAGCTGTGCGATCGGTTTGCTCGCCAGCTGATCATCGCGGTGGACGCGCGGGAGGGACGCGTGGCCGTGCGGGGCTGGGTCGACGTGACGGATCTGACGCCGGTCGAGCTGGCGCACGCGGTGTCGGCCGCCGGCGGCGCCGCCGCCCTGCTCTACACAGACGTGAGCCGCGACGGGACCGAGCAAGGCCCGAACGTGACCGCCACCGCGGCGCTGGCCCGTGAGACGGGCATACCGGTCCTCGCCTCGGGCGGCGTCGGGAGCGTGGCGCACATCGCGGCGCTGGCCGCCGTCGCGGATGCCGGGATCGAAGGTGTGGTCGTGGGCCGGGCGCTCTACACCGGCGCGGTGACGCTCGCCGACGCGATCCGCGCGGCCGCGCGAGGCTGAGGCGTGCTGGCCAAGCGCATCATCCCCTGCCTGGACGTGAAGGACGGCCGCGTGGTCAAGGGCGTGCAGTTCGTGGACCTGCGCGACGCCGGGGATCCGGTCGAGGCGGCGCTGGCCTATGACGCCCAGGGCGCCGACGAGCTGGTGTTCCTCGACATCACGGCCTCGCACGAGGACCGCGCGATCATGCTCGACGTCGTCCGCCGCACCGCCGAGGGCATCTACATGCCGCTCACCGTCGGCGGCGGCATCCGCTCCGCCGACGACGTGCGCCGGCTGCTGCGGGCCGGCGCCGACAAGGTCTCGCTGAACACGGCGGCCCTCGAGCGCCCGCCGGTGATCCGCGAGGCCGCCCGGCGCTTCGGCAGCCAGTGCATCGTCGTCGCGATCGACGCGCGCCGGGATGCCGACCGCTGGACCGTCTTCACGCACGGCGGACGGCGTCCCACCGGGCGCGACGCCGTCGCCTGGGCCCAGGAGGCCGTGGGGCTCGGTGCCGGCGAGATCCTTCTGACCAGCATGGACCGCGACGGCACCAAGGACGGCTACGACCTCGAATTGACGCGCGCGGTGTCGCAGGCCGTGTCGGTTCCGGTCATCGCCTCCGGCGGGGCCGGGTCGCTCGAGCACTTCCACGAGGCGCTGACCGAGGGGTGCGCCGACGCCGCCCTGGCCGCCTCGCTGTTCCACTTCGGGATCCACACGATCGCCGAGACGAAGGCCTACCTGGCCGAGCGCGGCGTCGAGGTGCGGCGATGACGCCGGACCAGCTCACCTACGACGAGCACGGGCTCGTCCCGGCCGTCGTGCAGGAGGCCGAGACCGGCGAGGTGCTGATGGTCGCCTGGATGGACCGCGACGCGGTGGCCAGCACGCTGGCGACCGGGCTCACGCACTTCTGGTCGCGCTCGCGCCAGGCGCCGTGGCGCAAGGGGGAGACCTCCGGGCACCGCCAGCACGTGCGCGGCGTCTACGCCGACTGCGACGCCGACACGCTGCTGGTGCAGGTGCACCAGGACGGCGTCGCCTGCCACACCGGCCACCGGACGTGCTTCTTCACGGGCCTGCAGGGCCCGGGCCCGGCCGCCAACATGCTCGACCGCATCGAGCAGATCGTGGCCGCCCGCAAGACCGCGGCGCCGGCGGGCTCTTACGTGGCCGGCCTGCTGGGCAAGGGCGAGGCGGCGGTGTGCCGCAAGATCGGCGAGGAGGCGGTGGAAGTGGTGACGGCCGCGCTCGGCGGCGAGGGGGACCGCCGCGTGGTCGAGGAAGTCGCCGACCTCTGGTTCCACACGATGGTGCTGCTCGGCGCGCGATCGATCCCGCTGGGCGACGTGCTCGAGGAGCTGGCCCGGCGGCACGCCGCCCGGCCCGCGGCGGGCGGCTAGCGCGCGCGTGGGCGCCGCGGCCCGACGCCCGGCGGCCCTCGTCGCCGTCCTGGCGCTGGCGCTCGGCGCCTGTGCCGGGCACCGGATCGTGGATGGCGTCTACCAGGCGCCGAGCGGGTACCGGGTGGCGTTGCCCGGCGCGGCGTGGGAGGTCGAGCCGGACACCCGAGCCGATCTGGAGCTGCGCAACCGGACGGCACCGGCCGGGATGCTGGCCAACGCGGTCTGCGACCCGGCGGTCATCGGGCGCGGCTGGGACGTGCTCGCGCAGCACCTGCTGATCGGGATGCGCGAGCGCCACGTGGTGGAAGCGGGCGAGGCGCCGGTGAACGGGCGTGGGGCATCGCACCGGCTGCTGGAAGGACGGATGCGGCAGAGCGACGAGCGCGTGCGCATCGAGAGCTACACGCTGAAGGGCGACCGCTGCGTGTACGACCTGCTCTACGTCGCGGCGCCCGACGTCTTCGACGCCTGGCGCGGCGACTTCCAGCGCTTCGTCGAGAGCTTCGCCGGCCCGTAGGCGATGGACACCTACCTGCGGCGCACGGCCATGTGGTACGGCGGGGTGGGGATGCTGGCCGCCCAGGTGCTGCGCAGCCTGGCCCTGCCGCCGAAGTACCTGCGGCTGATCGTCCTCGAGGTCGAGACCATGGGCGTGCGCTCGCTCGGCGTCGCCCTGACCGCGTCCATCTTCACCGGCATGGTGTTCGCGCTGCAGAGCGCGGTGAACATGGCCCGTTTCGGCGCCGAGAACTACGTGGGGCCGCTGGCCGCGCTGGCGATCGTGCGCGAGCTGGGGCCGGTGCTCACGGCCATCCTGGTGGGGGGCAAGGTGGCCTCCGGGATCACCGCCGAGCTGGGCTCGATGCGGGTCACCGAGCAGATCGACGCCCTGCGCACGCTCGGCGTGAACGTCATCAAGCGCCTGATCGTGCCGCGCGTGCTGGCCGCGCTGCTGGTGTTCCCGCTGCTCACGGTGATGGCGGACGTGCTCGGTGTCCTCGGCGGCATGGTGATCATGTACTTCGAGCGCGGCACCGACATGTGGGCGTACTGGAACACGACCACGTACTGGGTCGTGCCGCGCGACTTCCTGATGGGGGTGGCCAAGTCGTTCTTCTTCGGCGGCATCGTGACGCTGATCGGCTGCTATAACGGGCTCAGCACCACCGGGGGCACGGAGGGTCTGGGGCAGGCGACGACGGCCACCGTCGTACACTGCACCATGGCCGTGATCGTCTCCGATTTCTTTCTGACCAAGCTCATGCTGATGATCTTCTGGTGATGGCGACGGCGGCCCGGGAGCGGGGACGGGGGCCGGCGGCGACCGTGGAGGGCCAGCCGATGGTCGAGCTGGTCGACGTCGGCAAGCAGTTCGAGGGCAACGAGGTCCTCCGCGGCGTGTCGCTGACCGTGCAGCGGGGCGAGACGACGGTGATCATGGGCGGCAGCGGCTCCGGCAAGACGGTCACGCTGCGGCTGATCGCCGGCCTCATCCGGCCGTCCAGCGGCGTCGTGCGGGTGTTCGGTGAGCGCATCGACGTCCTGGGCGAGGAGGAGCTGCTGCCGATCCGTCGGCGGATGGGCTACGTCTTCCAGGGGGCGGCGCTGTTCGACTCGCTCACCGTCTACCAGAACGTGGCCTATCCGCTGCACGAGCACACGAATCTGCCCGAGGCCGAGATCCGCCAGCGGGTCGTTCACTTCCTGTCGCTGGTCGGGCTCGCTCCCGAGGTGCTGGGCTTGCTGCCCTCGGAGCTCTCGGGAGGCATGCGCAAGCGGGTGGGCATCGCCCGCGCGCTGGCCCAGGAGCCGCAGATGCTCCTGTTCGACGAGCCCACCGCCGGGCTCGACCCGACCAACGCCCGCATGGTCGCCGAGCTCATCGGGCAGCTGCGGGGCGGCGTGTGCGACACGGCCGTCGTCGTCACCCACGACCTGGAGCTGGCGAAGACGGTGGCCGATCGGATCGCGATCCTCATCGAGGGCCGGTTCGCGGCGCTGGGGTCGCGCGAGGCCGTGCTGGCCTCCAGCGACCCGGCGGTCCAGGCGTTCCTGGCCGGCGAGGCGAGAGTGACGGCATGAACGACGAGGGCAACGAGCGAGGACGGCGGGTGCGGGTCGGCGTGTTCGTACTCATCGGGCTGGTCGCGTTCCTGGGCATGGTCTACGCGCTGGGCGCGCGCGCCCGGCTCTTCGAGCCGCGCTTCACCGTGTCCGCGGAGTTCACGGAGGTGGGCGGGCTGGTGGAGGGCGCCACCGTACGACTGGCCGGTGTGCAGATCGGCCGCGTCAGTGCCGTGAGCCTGCCGGCGCAGCCGGGGGGCAAGGTGCGCGTCGACCTGACCATCGCCAAGCAGTTCGGCGACCGGATCCGCCGGGACTCGGTGGCGCGCATCGAGACCCAGGGACTGCTCGGCGACCGGATCGTCGAGATCAGCGTGGGCACGGCGGCGGCGGCACCGGTGCGGCCCAACGACGTCATCGCCTCCCGCGATCCCTTCGACATCAATCGGATGATGGGCGAGAGCGCCCAGGTGGTGAAGAACATCGGCAGCCTGGCCGACAGCCTGCGCGAGACGGCCCAGACCCTCAATCAATCGCGGCTGGTCGAGGAGGTCTCCGCGACCGTGCAGTCGGCCCGCAAGGTGACGGACCAGGTCGGCCGCATCGTCGGCGAGGTCGAGCGCGGCAAGGGCTGGGCCCACGTGCTGGTGTACGAGGAGCCGCTGGCCCTGCGGCGCATCAACGAGGTGGTGGCCAGCACCCAGGCGGTGCTGGATCGCGTGCAGCGCGGCGAAGGCGCGGCCGGCGTGCTCACCTCCGAGCAGTCGACGGCGGCGGCCAAGCGGTTCGTGGCGGCGCTCGACCGGCTGAGCCGGGTGGTCGAGCAGCCCTCGGCCGAGGACGGCATCCTGCCGGCGCTGCTGTTCGATCCGAAGTATCGGCCGGTGCTCGATGACCTGGGCGTGGTCGCCCACAACTTCCGGGACGTCTCCGACCGCCTGGCCGGCGGGCGCGGCACGCTCGGCAGCCTCATCAAGGACGAGCCCGACGGCAGCCTCCGCCAGGCCTCGCAGGATTTCCAGGCGGCGGTCGCGAACCTGAAGGAGATCACCGAGAAGATCAAGGACGGCGAGGGTACGGTGGGCGCGCTGATCGCTGATCCCACCATCTACGAGCGGCTCGTCACCATCCTCGACGGCGCCCAGCGCAGCTTCCTGCTACGCGGCCTGCTGCGTGGCCTCGGGCGCGACGGCAAGCCCAAGGACTGACGATGCCCCGCGCCACCAGCATCTATCGCTGCCAGCAGTGCGGCTTCGCCACCCCCAAGCCGGGCACCTGCCCGGACTGCAAGCGCGCGACCGGCGAGCTGGTGCCGCTGGTCGAGGAGCGGACGGCGCCGGCGCCCAGCGGTCGGCGCGCTCCGGTCGTGGCCGGCGCGCGCCCGCTGCTGCTGTCCGAGATCGCGATGGAGCACGGCGACCGCACGCTGATCGGCATCGGCGAGCTGGACCGCGTGCTCGGCGGCGGGGTCGTGCGCGGCTCGCTGGTGCTCATCGGCGGCGACCCCGGCATCGGCAAGAGCACGCTGCTGCTGCAGGCCGCCCGGGCGCTGGCCCGGGTGACGCCGCCCGTGCTCTACGTCTCGGCCGAGGAGTCGGCGGCCCAGGTGAAGCTGCGCGCCGATCGGCTCGGCATCGCGGGTGACGGGCTCCTGCTGTGGGCCGAGAACGATCTCTCCGTCGTGCAGGCCGAGCTCGACACGATCAAGCCCCGCGCGCTGGTGATCGACTCGATCCAGACCGTCTTCCTGCCCGACCTCGAGTCGGCGCCCGGCAGCGTGGCCCAGGTCCGCGAGTGCGGCGCCCGTCTGATGCAGCTGGCCAAGGGGCGCGGCATCGCCACGTTCCTGGTGGGCCACGTCACCAAGGAGGGCGCGCTGGCCGGGCCCCGCGTGCTCGAGCACCTCGTGGACACCGTGCTCTACTTCGAGGGCGAGCCCCACCACGCCTATCGCGTGCTGCGCGCGGTGAAGAACCGCTTCGGCTCCACCAACGAGATCGGCGTGTTCGAGATGGCCACGGGCGGGCTCGCCGAGGTGCCCAACCCGTCGGGGTTCTTCCTGGCCGAGCGACCGGTCGACGCGCCGGGCTCCGTGATCGTCTCGGCGCTGGAGGGCACGCGCCCGCTGCTGCTCGAGCTGCAGGCCCTGGTCGCCCGCGCCTCGTTCGGCACGCCGCGGCGGACGGTGCTCGGCGCCGACTACAACCGCGTGTGCCTGCTGCTGGCCGTGCTGGAGAAGCGGGCGGGGCTGCCGATCGGCAACCAGGACGTCTTCGTCAACGTCGCCGGCGGCGGCCGCGTCGTCGAGCCGGCGGCGGATCTCGGCGTGGTGATCGCCGCCGCGTCCAGCTACCTGGAGCGGCCCGTGCCGGGCGACGTGCTGGTGCTGGGCGAGGTCGGGCTCACCGGCGAGGTACGCGCGGTCAGCGGCGTGGAGACGCGGCTGCGCGCGGCCGCCCAGCTCGGGTTCAAGTCGGCGATCGTGCCGCGCAGCAACGCCGAGGGGAGCTTGCCACTGCCGGTCAAGGGCGTCAGCAGCGTGAGCGACGCGCTGGGGGTGCTGCTCGGCTGATGACTCTGGTGATCGCTCGCCTGCTCGTGCTCGGCGTGTGCGCGACCGCGGGCGCGGCGCTGGCGCCGTCGGCCGGGCTCGGCGCGCTGGCCGGTGCCGTCCTCGGCGTCGCAGCGGCCGCGGTCGCCGTCGGGCTGGAGCTCCTCGCGGGCGCCGTGCCGCTGCGATCGCTGCTGTGGACCACGGGCGGCGCGGCCGCCGGTCTGCTGACGGGGACCGCGCTCGGCGTGGCGCTGGCGCCGCTGGCGGCGACAGCGGCGGCGCCGATCGTGCGAGGCGGCATCGCGCTGCTCGGCGCCTGGGTCGGCGGGGTCGTCGCCGCGCGTCGCTCGGCGGAGCTGGCGGCGCCGTCCGGCGGGGAGGCGGCCGGCGGGGCCCGAGTCGTCGATACCTCGGTGCTCATCGACGGTCGGATCGCGGATGTGGCCGAGACGGGCTTCCTCGACGGCGTGGTCATCGTGCCGCAGTTCGTCGTCGGCGAGTTGCAGCGGCTCGCCGATAGCGGCGACACGCTGCGCCGCAACCGCGGACGCCGGGGCTTCGAGGTGCTGGACCGACTCCGGCGCAGCCCGGCCGTGCGTCTGGAGCTCGCCGACACGGATTTCCCGGCCATCGCCGAGGTCGACGCCAAGCTCGTCGCGCTCGCTCGTGCGCGGGCGGCCCGCCTGCTGACCAACGACACCGCGCTCGCCCGGGTGGCCGCGCTGGCCGGCGTGGCCGTGGGTAGCCTCAACGACCTGGCCGGCGCGCTCCGGCCGGCGGCCCTGCCCGGCGAGGGCATGCAGGTGCAGGTGGTGCGCGAGGGCAAGGAGCCGGGGCAGGGCGTGGCCTACCTCGACGACGGCACGATGGTCGTGGTCGAGGGCGGCAAGCGCTTCATCGGGCAGCCGCTCGACGTGGTCGTAACCAGCGCGCTGCAGACCTCGGCCGGCCGGATGATCTTCACGCGGCCACGCGGCGAGGAGACGGGAGGCCGGGATGCCTAGCGTCGCCGTCCTCGTCCCGGCCGGCGGCATCGGCACCCGGCTGGGGCGCCGTACGCCCAAGCAATTCCTGACCATCTCGGGCGCGACCATTCTGGCCCGTACGCTGGCCCACTTCGTCCGCCACCCGGCCGTGCGCGCGGTGATCGTTGCCGCACCGACCGAGCACCTGGCCCGCACCCGGCGCCTCGTCGGGCGCGCCCGCGTGACGGTCGTGGCCGGCGGCGCCACGCGGCAGGAGTCGGTGTGGAACGCGCTGCAGGCGGCGCCGGGCGACGTCGAGATCGTGCTGGTGCACGACGCCGTGCGGCCCTTCATCGATCGGCGGCTGATCGATGCGGTGGTGGCGGCGGCCTCGACCCACGGAGCGGCCATCTGCGCGCTGCCCATCGCCGAGACGGTCAAGCGGGTGCGTGACGGTGTTGTCCAGGCGACGCTCGACCGCTCGGAGCTGTGGGCGATTCAGACGCCGCAGGGCTTTCGAGCCGCGCTGCTGCGAGAGGCACACGACAAGGCCCGCCGGGATGGCGTGGTGGGGACCGACGACGCGATGCTGGTCGAGCGCCTCGGCCACGCGGTGCGGGTGGTGTCGGGGCTGGCCGGCAACGTCAAGATCACGACGCCCGAGGACCTGCGGCGCGCACGGGGCCGGCGCTGAACCGTGTCGGCTTCGGGTTCGACCTGCACCCGCTGGTGGCCGGCCGTCCGCTCGTCCTGGGCGGGGTCACGGTGCCGTCCGAGGTCGGGCTCGACGGTCACTCCGATGCCGACGTGCTGGCTCACGCAGTCGGGGAGGCTCTGCTGGGCGCTCTCGCGCTCGGCGACCTCGGCCGCCACTTTTCCGACACCGACCCCCGCTGGCGTGGTATCTCCAGTCTGCT